>DASZQT010000416.1:0-13977 GCA_035549515.1 Pseudolabrys sp.
GAATGCGTCTTGCCCTTGTCGTGATCGAAGAACACGCCGGGCGAACGGTGCATCTGCGAGACGATGACGCGCTCGGTGCCGTTGACGATGAAGGTGCCGTTATTGGTCATGAGCGGGATGTCGCCCATGTAGACATCCTGCTCCTTGATGTCCTTGACCGAACGCGCGCCGGTTTCCTCGTCCACGTCGAACACGATCAGGCGCAGCTTGACCTTGAGCGGCGCGGCAAACGTCATGCCGCGCTGACGGCACTCGTCGACGTCGTATTTCGGCGGATCGAATTCGTAGGCGACGAAGTCGAGCTGCGAGGTGTTGGAGAAATCCTTGATCGGAAAGACCGACTTGAACACCGCCTGCAGGCCCTCGTCCGGGCGACCGCCCGGCGGTTCCTGCACCAGCAGAAACTGGTCGTAAGACGCCTTCTGAACCTCGATGAGGTTCGGCATCTCCGCCACTTCCTTGATTGACCCGAAAAACTTCCTTACGCGCGTGCGACCGGTAAACGTCTGCGCCATCTTGTTCTCTCTCGATTCTATTTTGGCCGGCGGGCCATGGGCGCCTCTCCGAACAGCCGCTATCCATCGCGACCATCAGGACAGGCGTCGGGGCCGTCCGGTTCTATGTGATTCGGGGCGTCCGCCCGAACCGCCGCACTCTTTTACTTTCCTCATGGCCGGGCCCTTGGCCCGCCACGGTCTTTCACGGTGGCGGTAGTCGGCCACCGGTATCCACGCACTGTCCGAAACCCCGCATATAGGATGCGATCGGGTTTCATGGAGTCCCCCGCGGCGGTTCCGCCTCGGGGGTCGCCGAACCCGTCCCCCATGGCCTCATGGGAAGTCGGGCTCGGGATCGTTCAGTACCATTCTCCCGGGAACTTCCCGGGAAGCTGCCGAGCCTGCGGGGAATCCGCAGGCCCCGCCTTGGGGATCGAGACCCCCGGGTCGCGCCGCTGGCGCGCCCGGGGGGTCGCTATTTCCCCCCGTCATGGCCGGGCTTGACCCGGCCATCGACGTCTTTGGGGCGATCCCCGGGTCTCGCTACGCGCGCCCGGGGATTTCGCTCAAGTAAGCCTGCGGCTTACTTGAGCTCAACCTTGGCGCCGACCTTCTCGAGGGTGGCCTTGATCTTCTCGGCCTCCTCCTTGCCGACGCCTTCCTTGACGGACTTCGGCGCGCCTTCGACCAAGTCCTTGGCCTCCTTGAGGCCGAGACCGGTGAGCGCGCGCACTTCCTTGATGACCTCGATCTTCTTGTCGCCGGCCGCGGCCAGAACGACATTGAACTCGGTCTTCTCTTCAGCGGCGGCGGCACCGGCGCCGCCGGCGGCGGGACCAGCCGCCACGGCAACCGCGGCAGCAGCCGAAACGCCCCAGGTTTCTTCCAGCATCTTCGCCAGATCCGCCGCTTCCAGGACGGTCAGGCTCGACAATTCGTCGACGATCTTCTTGAGGTCAGCCATTGTTCAATTTCCTATAGGTTCGAACCAGAGATTTGCTTCGTGTGAGCCGTCAGGCCGCCGCGTTCTTGGAGGCATAAGCCTGAACCACGCGCGCGACCTTGGCCGCGGGAGCGTTGGCGAGCTGCGCGAGCTTGGTCGCCGGGGCCTGAATCAGGCCGACGATCTTGGCTCGCAGTTCGTCCAGCGACGGCAGCGAGGCGAGCGCCTTCACGCCGTTCGGGTCCAGAGCAGTCTTGCCCATCGAGCCGCCGAGAATGACGAACTGTTCGTTCGCCTTGGCGAAATCGATGGCCACCTTCGGCGCCGCGATCGGGTCTCGCGAATAGGCGAGAACCGTGGGCCCCTTCAGCAGGGGCGCCATGGCGGCGGCATCGGTGTCCTTGAGCGCAATTTTGGCGAGACGGTTCTTCGCGACCTTCACTTCGGCGCCCGCCTGCTTCATCTGCTTGCGCAGGGTCTGCATCTGGGCGACGGTGAGGCCGGAATAGTGAGCCACCACCACGACTTGAGAGGCCTTAAAGACCCCGCTCAGCTCGTTGATGGACTCTTGCTTAGCCGCTCGATCCACTAGCGTGCTCTTTCCGGTGTTGACGGCTTGCCCGCATTGAGTTCTCGGGAGCCGCCGGGTTGCTACCAGCCGTCCCGCCTTTGCGTACTCACGCGAACTGGGCAGGACGACGCTTCAAGCCTGCCCCCCGACGCGGCACTTTCCGCCGCAACCGGGTCTTCCGAGGTTCGAACCAAACCGGCGCAGCCTCATCGGCCACGCAAATCTTAAGGTCCTCGCCCCGTCTATGCTGGCCCCGCTTTCGCTGCCCAACCTGCACGAGGCAGGCGGGCCGGGATTAAGCCTTGGCTCTCGCCTCGGCGCCGGCAGTCTCGGACAGGTCGGCCGCACCGTGATCCGTCTCTTGCGAGACGAAGCCGCTACGGCCTCACGCGCTTCCACGTCGCAATGGCTGGTTCGCTCCCTTTCAGATGTCCCGCCGGGATGTCCAAAAGGAATGCTTTCCGTTCACCATTGGTTTGCAGAGACGCGCAAAGGCGTGCCGACAGACCAGGGCCGGCACGCCCGATGCGTGTTATTTAGCGCCTCACAGCGGTTTTGCCAAGGGGAAATTGCGCGGGCATCGCCCGCGCAATAACCAAGTACCTGTAGCGCCCCGTCCGGTGCCCGCGTCAGTGCGCGCCGCCGGTTCCGAACAGGCTCGGAATGTCGACCTTCACGCCTGGGCCCATGGTCGAGGAGACCGCGACCCGGTTGATGTAGTGCCCCTTGGCGCCCGCGGGCTTGGCCTTCTGCACCGCGTCGGCGAACGCCTTGATGTTCTCGACCAGCTTGTCCTCGGTGAACGAGGCCTTGCCGACGCCCGCCTGCACGATGCCGGCCTTCTCGACGCGGAACTCGACCGCGCCGCCCTTGGCCGCCTTCACCGCGCCGGTGACGTCCATGGTGACGGTGCCGACGCGCGGGTTCGGCATCATGCCGCGCGGGCCGAGCACCTTGCCGAGACGGCCGACCAGACCCATCAGGTCCGGGGTGGCGATGCAACGGTCGAAATTGATGTTGCCGCTGTTGACCTGCTCGAACAGGTCCTCGGCGCCCACCACGTCGGCCCCCGCCGCCTTGGCCTCATCGGCCTTGGCGCCACGCGCGAACACGCCGACGCGCACGGTGCGACCCGAGCCGTTCGGCAGATTGCAGACGCCGCGCACCATCTGGTCGGCATGCTTGGGATCGACGCCCAGGTTCATGGCGATTTCGATGGTCTCGTCGAACTTCGACTTGGCACGCTCCTTGACCATTTTGACCGCTTCCGCGATCGGATAGGTCTTGTTGCGGTCGATGCCTTCGCGGATAGCTTTCGTACGTTTTCCCATTGCCATGGTCGTTACTCCGTCACCGCCAGGCCCATCGAGCGGGCGGAGCCCTCGATCATCTTCATGGCCGCTTCAATGCTGTCGCAGTTCAAGTCCTTCATCTTCTGCTCGGCGATTTCCTTGACCTGCGCCTTGGTCACCTTGCCGACCGACTGAATGCCGGGCGTCTTCGAGCCCGACTCCAGACCGGCCGCCTTCTTGAGGAAGAAGGACACCGGCGGGGTCTTCAGTTCGAAGGTGAAGGAACGATCCTGATAGGTCGTGATGATCACCGGGATCGGCGTGTTCTTCTCGATCTTCTGGGTCTGCGCGTTGAACGCCTTGCAGAACTCCATGATGTTGAGACCACGCTGACCGAGCGCCGGCCCGATCGGGGGCGACGGGTTGGCGGCGCCGGCCGGCACCTGCAGTTTCAAATAGCCTGTAATTTTCTTCGCCATCTCTCACTCCGTTTAGTGGTGCGGATATTGACGGTTGGCAGCCGCCTCACCTCCCACGCTCCGCTCTCCCCTCGTCATTGCCGGGCTTGACCCGGCAATCCATCGAGAAAAGTTTTCCTTCAAATGATGGATGCCCGGGTCAGGCCCGGGCATGACAGATCGCTAAAGTTTCTCCACCTGCCCGAATTCCAGTTCGACCGGGGTGGCGCGGCCGAAGATCGACACAGCCACCTTCACGCGCGAGCGGGCTTCGTCGACTTCCTCCACCACGCCGTTGAACGAGGCGAAGGGGCCGTCCGACACGCGCACTTGCTCGCCGATCTCGAAGGAGACCGACGGCTTCGGGCGCTCGATGCCTTCCTGCACTTGCTGCAGGATGCGATTGGCTTCCGCCTCCGAAATCGGCATCGGCTTCTTGTCGGTGCCGAGGAAGCCGGTGACCTTCGGCGTGTTCTTGATCAGGTGATAGACCTCGTCTGTCAGGTCCATCTTCACCAGCACATAGCCCGGGAAGAATTTGCGCTCGGCCTCCACCTTGCGGCCGCGACGCACCTCGGTGACCTTCTCCTTGGGCACCATGACCTGCTCGAAATGATCCTCCAGACCACGCTGTTTGGCCTGCTCGCGGATCGATTCGGCGACCTTGTTCTCGAAATTCGAATAGGCGTGCACGATGTACCAGCGCTTCGGGCGGGTCGTCGTTGCAGCAGCGGTATCGTTCATCGCTCAATTCTCTCGTTGCGCGCGCTCGTCGCGGCTCAGGTGCCGATGCCGAGCACAAACGTCACGGCGATGCGGATGATCTGATCCGCGACCAGGAAGAATATCGACGCGACCGCCACCATCACGAAGACCATGGCCGTCGTGATCATGGTTTCCTTGCGCGACGGCCACGTCACCTTGCGCGTTTCTTCGCGCACTTCCTGCAGAAACTTGAACGGGGACGTTGCCATTCAGTTAAATCCCAATCGCAAGGCTTGCTACCACGAGTCCATATAAGGGCGGTCGGAGCCCTTTGCTGGCCCCGCCACCCGCTTTGGCGTGTCGCCGCCCCCCTTGAATTACCTGGAGCGCAGGGAAAGGCCCAACACGTTCAACAGCTTAGCCCAGCCGGGGCGTTTTGAAAACCCCACAAAAGCGCCCGAAAAGCCTGGGAAGGGCTCCACCCTGTGGAGCCGGGCGCAGCTTCTATCGAACTTATGGGCTGATTGCACCTATTATTTTTTCGGTGCGCGTCAGATCCGGCTTCTGAGGCCGAGCCCGATGCCGATCCAGGCCACGCCCGCCATCACCAGGTCGACGCCGAGGAAGATGCCCAGAATGTAAAGGCTCGATACCGGCCAGTGCGCCACCACCACGAGGCCCAAGAGCAGCGTGATGCAGCCGGAAAGAATGGCCCAGCCCCAGGGCGCACCCTCGCGCATGCTGAAGGCGATGATGATCCGCGTCACGCCGGAGACGACAAGCGCGGCTCCCAGGAGCAGCGTCAGGACGGCGGCCGCGAGCAGCGGATTCGAAAACGTGATGAAGCCGGCGACGACATAGAGCGCGCCCAGCAACAACCACATCAAGAACCCGCCCCAGCTCTTGATCTGGAAGGCGTTGATGATCTCGGCAGCGCCGGCGATCACCATCATGATGCCCACCAAGAACACGGTGGCGGCGGTGGCGGTCACCACGCTGCCGAGCGCGATCACGCCGACCACGGTGTAGACCACACCGAGCGCCACGATCCAGCCCGACTTGGCGCGCAAGGGCTCGAGTTCGGCTTCGGTACTGTGCGGAAAATGGACGTCTAAGGTGCTGCTCATGGCAGTCGCTCCATTCGTGGAGGCGCAGGCTCGGCGCGCCGCATCGGGACTTGTCAACGCTTAGCGGCGGCGGCGCGTTTCCTCTTATCCGTATTCCGCCGGATAACGGCGCGGATCGGCACCCAGGCGACCAAGTAGACGACGAGAACGATCAGCAATAGTCCGAACAGCGCGCGCACCAACGCGAAGTGGGGATCGTCCTCGTCCACGAAAACGGCCGGAACGAGTGAGACGAGCGCCCATAGCTTTTCCGAAATCCAATGCAGCATCGGATCTCTCCATGCGGCTGGATAGTCCGCGGCCGGTTTCGCACTATGACCGCCGTCAAATACGACAGTTTGGTTCAGATTGCCGGGATTGCTTTCGGTCAAACGAATCCGGCTTAAAAACGCTACGTTTTTTATTGGACGAGGCGGCGCGCATGGACGATGCATGGACGATCCGTTCCTCAATTATTTCGCGCTGTTCCTGCTGCTGTTCGTCGTCGTGGTATTGTTCTATGGGATCATCGCGATCCACGACATCCCGCATGTGATCGCGAAAGGGCGAGACCATCCGCATCAGGATGCGATCTACGCGGCAGGCTGGGTAAGCATGTTCACCCTGCACGCGCTTTGGCCGTTCCTCTGGATCTGGGCCATGGCCTACCGCCCCGATCGCGGCTGGGGCTTTCATACTCAGCCCGCGAAGGCAGGCCCCGCGGCGCCGGCCGAGAGCGAGTGGGACGATCTGCGCCGCCGGGTGGCCGAACTGGAAGGGCGCATGAAGACGGAACAGCGCTGATGGAACTGCTGCTGATCCTGATTTACGTCTCGATCTGTTTCGCGATCTTCAAGCTATTCCGCATACCGGTGAACCAATGGTCGCTTGCGACCGCGGCGTTGGGCGGCATCGTCGGCATCGCGTTCATCCTGATCGTGATGAACTATAATCATCCTTTCACGACGAATGCCCGCATATATTTTTCGGTGACGCCGGTGCTGCCCTCGGTGCGCGGCCGCGTCATCGACGTGCCGGTCAAAGCCAACGAGCCGCTGAAGGCCGGCGCCGAGCTTTTCCGCATCGATCCCAAGCCCTACGAATATGTCGTCGCGCAGAAGAAGGCCGCGCTGGCGGAGGCCGAGCAGAACGTCAAGCAACTGAAGGCCGGCCTTGATCAGGCTTCGGCCGTCGCCGAACGAGCCAGTGCGCAGTTCGGACTGGCGCAGCAGAACTACGATCGCCAGGTCGAATTGTTCGAAAAGGGTGTCATCGCACAGGCCACCATCGACAATTTCGCCCGCAATCTCGAAACGGCGCGGCAGTCATTGGCCGGCGCCAGGGCCGACGAGGAGCGCGCGCGGCTGGCCTATTCCTCCAACATCGAGGGCGTCAATACGACGGTGGCGCGACTGCGCGCCGAAGTCGCCGATGCCGCCTATGACCTCGAACAAACCGTCACGCGGGCGCCGGCGGACGGTTTCGTGACCCAACTGGCGCTGCGCCCGGGCATGTATATCGTGCCGGCGCCGTTGCGGCCGGTCATGGTCTTCGTCAATACCGAACCGGGAGATCGCGAACTCGGCGCCGCCTTCCAGCAGAACGCGTTGCAACGGGTAAGGGCGGGCGACGAGGCCGAGGTGGCCTTCGATGCGGTGCCCGGCCGCGTGTTCAAGGGCAAGGTGCGTTACGTGCTCGACGCGATCGCGGCCGGCCAGTTTCAAGCGAGCGGCACCCTGATCGATTTCGGCCAGCGCACCGAGGGCGGCCGCGCGCTCGCGGTGGTCGATGTCGACGAAGACCTATCGCGCTATCAGATCCCGCTCGGCGCCGCGGCGCAGGTCGCGATCTATACCGACCATTGGCACCACGTCTCGCTGATCCGCAAAATCCTGCTGCGAATGCGCAGTTGGGAAAATTACGTGTTCATCGAGGGACACTGATGCGCCGTATCACGATCTTTGGTGCGGCCGCAGCAAACCCGGCCCGTCAATACAGTTTCGCAACGAAATGCCGGCCCTTCAGTGTGGCCTGGTCATCATATCGGTCTTTGCCGGATCGCTTGGGCAACCGCGCGTTCGGCCGGGCGATTTTCTTGTATGGAATCGATTTCAAAATGTGCGCAATGCAATTGAGGCGGGCACGCCGCTTGTCGTCGGATCGCACGATATACCACGGCGCATGCTTGGTATCGGTCGCTTGCAGCATCAAGTCGCGCGCCCTCGAATAGGCATACCAGAGCCGATACGAATCGAGGTCCGTGGGGCTCAATTTCCACTGCCGCAACGGATCGTCGATGCGCGCCGCGAAGCGTCTCTCCTGCTCCTCCATGCCGACCTCCAGCCAAACTTTGATCAACCGGATGCCGCCGTCGATCATGTATTTTTCGATCTGCGGGCAGAGCTGGAGGAAACGCCGATGATCACGCGCGCGGCAAAAGCCCATGACGTATTCAACACCCGCGCGGTTATACCAGCTGCGGTCGAATATTGTGATCTCGCCGGCGGCGGGAAATCGCTCGATATACCGCTGCATGAAGAGTTGCGTCTTCTCGCGGTCCGAAGGAGCCGGAAGCGCGACGGTGCGGAAAACACGCGGACTGACCCGCTCGGTAATGGCCTTGATCATCCCGCCTTTGCCGGCTGCGTCGCGCCCTTCGAAGACGATGACCACTCGCGCGCCCGTGGCTCTCACCCAGTCCTGTAACCGGCAAAGACGCACCTGAAGGCGGCGCAGTTCTTTTTCGTACTGTTTGCGATCCATTTTGCGCGCCTTGCGCGCTGCCGTTTTTAACGCCATCGGTCGCGCCTATTCGATCGAACTTTCGTTTTCGCTCCGGTGCGACGGTCCGGACTTCGGCATGGAATGTTCTACTTATGGTGATCTACTTATAGCGTCCCTTGATGGAACGCTCCCAACCAACTCATCGTTCACACGATGGTTTCATCGATGAGGGAGCCTCGTTATGTCCGCGAAGGTCGATGCATCATTGCCCTCGGCAAAAGAATTGATGGAAAAAATAGCTTTGGCGGAAGCCGCGGAAGCATCGAAAGAGGCGGCGAAACGGGCGCAGGCCGAAGCCGAAAAGCGCGCGCTGCTCGATCGCCTCAAAGCCCCCTCGGGTATTTCCGACGAGGAAGCCATAGAGCGCGCGCGCAAGATCATCGAACGCGCGGTAAGCAATGGCCTAACCGAGGTACAGGTCCATCGCTTCCCGAACATTCTTTGCACCGACTTGGGCCGGGCCATCAATCAGCAAGAACCGGGCTGGGAGAGCACGCTGACCGGCGTGCCAAGGGAGATCTATCAACTATGGGCGAAATATTTCCGGCCGCGCGGCTACCGGCTCAGGGTCGAGATTGTCGACTTTCCTGGAGGCAAACCGGGAGATATCGCGATGACACTGAAGTGGGGTTAAGCGCGACCGGGACGCAAGCAGTAAACCAAACTTGCGCGGACGCGTGCCGTACCGGTCCCCGCCCTTAGATCGTCCGCCAACGATGAACATTCGTTTTTGAAAAATCGTCCGCCCGCATTGCGGGAGGCCGGCGGTGGCAGGAGTGGAGGGACTCGAACCCCCACCCCCCGGTTTTGGAGACCGGTGCTCTAGCCATTGAGCTACACTCCTCCGGGACCCGGCGTGCCGAGCCGAAGCTCGCGGCGCCAGCCCGCCTTCGCCCCACGAGGCTCCGGCGCGGCAGCCTTCGCTCGCTTCGCGAACGCAGGCTGGATGCGGATACGGCGGACCATAAAGGCCCGCCGCGCGGTTGTCATGCATGATCGAAGCCGGCATTGCAAGTTTTCAATCCGGTGCACAGGCCCGTTTTTGGGGCTTGCCCCGGCTATTGCGGTTTCACCCCCGGCAAAGCGTAAATCTTGCGATAGCGCTCCACGCTTGTGGCGATGAGCTGGCCGAGATCGGCCGGCGTGCCCCCCGCCGTGACACCGCCCGTCGAAACGATCTTGTCGCGCACTTGCGGCTTCTTGAGCGCGATATTGATCTCCCGGTTCAGCCGATCGATGACCGCCTGTGGCGTATTGGCGGGCGCCACCACCGCGAACCAGGACGCGAATTCGTAACCGGGATAGCCCTGCTCGGCGACGGTCGGGACATTCGGCAGGCTGTCGAGCCGCTTGCCGCTGGTCACCGCCAGCGGCCGCACCTTGCCGGCCTGGATCATCGGCAGCGCCGACGAAGTTCCATACATCATGCCTTTGACCTGACCCGCCAGCAGGTCCTGCATCGCCGGCCCGCCACCCTTGTACGGCACGATCAGCGCCTTGATGCCGGCGGTGTCGGCGAACCAGGCGAGCGCCGCCTCATGTGGACTGCCCGGTCCGAGCGAGGCGAGCGTGAGCCAGTCGGGATGCGCCTTTGCATAAGTGACCAGATCGGGCAGCGTCTTGGCCGACACCTGATCCGGATTGACGACCAGCACGAAGGGCACGGAGAGAAGCTGCGTGACCGGCACCAGGTCTTTCAGCGAATCGTAAGGCATCTGGCGGCCGAGCGCGATGTTGGCTGCGAAGGCGTCGGTGACGAGTCCGATCGTGTAGCCATCGGGCGCCGAACGCGCCATCAGGCCAGTGCCGATGATTGTGTTGCCGCCAGGGCGGTTGTCGACGACCACGGGCTGGCCGAGCTGCTGGTGCAGTTGCTCACCGATCAAGCGGGCCGCGATGTCGGTGCCGCCGCCCGGCGGATAGGGCACGATCCAGCGGATCGGCCGCTCGGGCCAGGACTGCGCCGATGCCGGACCGAATAGCGCGGCCAGCGCGACAGCGACGATGCAAACTATGCGCATGGATTTTCCTCCTCCTCCTGCCGTTCGCCGCGGCGCGGCACGTGCGCGTGTCTCTTTAGCTCACGCGTTCTTCGACGGCGATGCGGAGGTTAGAGTTTACTTCGTCAAAAGTCCATACTATTGACTGAATGAGATACCAACGCAGGGACGTGCCGGTGACCTATAACAGCGACGTGATGGCCGATGTGCTGCGCCGGCTCGGCCTGCGCTACGTGGTGGTGGCGCCCGGCTCGAGCTTTCGCGGCCTGCATGAAAGCCTGGTCAATCACCTCGGCAACAGCGCGCCCGAAATGGTGCTGGCGCTGCACGAGGAGCACGCGGTCGCCATCGCGCATGGCTATGCGCGCGTCACCGAAGAACCGCTCGCCGTCATCGTCCACTGCAACGTCGGTGTCATGCATGCCAGCATGGCGGTCTACAACGCCTGGTGCGATCGCGCGCCGATGCTGATCCTCGGCGGCACCGGGCCGCTCGATTCGGAGCGCCGCCGCACGCCGGTCGACTGGTTGCACGCCGCCGCCGACCAGGGCGCCATCCTGCGCAACTACACCAAATGGGACGACGCGCCGCTGTCGATCAAGGGAACGGTCGAGTCGCTGCTGCACGGTTTCCAGCTTGCGACGTCCGCGCCGAAAGCGCCGGTCTACATCACGCTCGACCAGCGCCTGCAGGAGGACCAGCACGAAGGTTTCGAACTGCCGGCGGCCGAGCGCTTCAAGCCGGGCATCTCTGCCCTGCCCGATCCGTCCGCGATTGAGGCCGCGGCGCGGCTTCTGGCCAAGGCCGAATTTCCCGTGATCCTCTGCGGGCGCGTCTCGCGCAGCCTCGACGACTGGCAGCGCCGCATCGAACTCGCCGAAGCGCTCGGCGCGGTCGTGTTCAGCGACTTCAAGGTCGCGGCTTCATTCCCGACCGAGCACCCGCTGCACGGGCCCGATCCCTCCATCGTGTTCACCGGGCCGGACGGCGTCGAACTCCTGAAACGCGCCGATGTCATCCTGAGCCTCGACTGGTGGGACCAGGCCACATTGTTCAAGCAGTGCTGGCCGGACGGCCGCGTGCCGGCGAAAGTCATCCGCTGCTCGCTCGACAGCTATCTGCATCGCGGCTGGACGCGCGATCATCTCGGCCTGTCGCCGGTCGACATCGACATGCTGTGCGCGCCCGACCGCGCCGTGCCTGCTCTCATTGCGGGCGTGACGGCGGCGGGCGGCGCGGCGCTGGCCGAGCGGGCGCGCGAGCGCCGGGCCGCGCGTGCGGCGCAAGGCCGCAACATCGTGCGCAAGCGCCCCTTGAGCAACGATCCGCAAGCCATCGGGCTGTGGGATATCGGCGCGGCGCTCAAGGACGCGCTCGAGGGCGAAGCCTTCAGCCTGGTGCGCGCCCCGCTCGGCTGGCAGGCGAGCTCGCTGCCGATTGCGCATCCGCTCGATTATCTCGGCGCCGACGGCGCCGCCGGCATCGGCGGCGCGCCCGGCATGTCGGTCGGCTCGGCGCTCGCCCTGAAAGGCAGCGGACGCATTCCGGTCGCGGTGTTCGGCGACGGCGAATTCCTGATGGCGCCGACCGCGCTGTGGACGGCGTCGAGCGTCGAGGCGCCGATGATCATCATCATCGCCAACAACCGCGGCTATTACATCGACGAACAGCACCAGGCTGTGACATCGACATCGCGCAACCGCAGCAAGGAAACCGCCGGCGTCGGCCAGCGCATGGACAGTCCGGAAGTCGATCTCACCGCCATCGCCAAGGCGCAAGGTTTCGAGGCGCCATCACCGGTGAAGAAGCTCGCCGATCTATCTGCCGCCGTGCGCGAGGCGGTCGCGGGCGTCAAGCGCGGCGAACGGCACTTCATCGACGTGCGCATCACACCCGATTATCTCGGCTTCCCGCACTGACACTTAAGGCTTTGACGCCGGCGCGATCCGCCTGTACCGGATCGCCATGGCCCCTCCGCTCCTGCAACTCAGAGACATCGCCCTCACCTTCGGCGGCACGCCGCTGCTGACTGGGGCGGAGCTTTCCGTCTCAACCGGCGAGCGGGTGTCTTTGGTCGGCCGCAACGGCTCCGGCAAATCGACGCTGCTGCGCATCGCGGCAGGTCTGGTGGAGCCCGATCGCGGCTCGGTGTTCGTGCAGCCGGGCGCGGTGGTGCGCTATCTGCCGCAGGAGCCGGATTTCGCCGGCTTTGCTTCGACGCTCTCCTATGTCGAGGCCGGGCTGAAGGCCACCGACGACCCGCACACCGCGCGCTATCTATTAAGCGAGCTGGGCCTGACCGGCGAGGAAGACCCCGCCCACCTGTCTGGCGGCGAAGCGCGGCGCGCCGCACTCGCGCGCGTGCTGGCGCCCTCGCCCGACATCCTGTTGCTCGACGAGCCGACCAACCATCTCGACCTCACCACCATCGAATGGCTGGAACGCGATCTCGATAGCCGCCGCACCGCGCTCGTCATCATCAGCCACGACCGCCGCTTTCTCGCCAACCTGACGCGCAGCACCGTGTGGCTCGACCGTGGCGCGACCCGCCGGCTCGAGCGCGGCTTCGCCCATTTCGAGGAATGGCGCGACCTGTTGCTGGCCGAGGAAGAGCGCGAGCAGCACAAGCTCGACCGCAAGATCGCCGCGGAAGAACACTGGATGCGCTACGGCGTCACCGCGCGGCGCAAGCGCAACATGCGCCGGGTCGGCGAATTGGCCGCGCTGCGCGCCGAGCGCCGCGATTACCGTGGCACGGCCGGCAGCGCGGCCATCAGCGCGAGCGCGGCCCCGGCGTCTGGCGTGTTGGTGATCGAAGCGAAAGACCTGTCGAAAAGCTATGACGGGCGCGCCATCGTGTCCGACTTCTCGATCCGCATTCAGCGCGGCGACCGCATCGGCATCGTCGGGCCGAACGGCGCCGGCAAGACCACGCTGATCGGACTGTTGACCGGCGCGCTCGCGCCCGATTCCGGCACGCTCAAGCTCGGCGCCAATCTCGCGGTCGCCACCCTCACCCAGCATCGCGACAGTCTCAGACCTGAGACCACCGTCGCCGACGCGCTCACCGGTGGCTCTGGCGAGACCGTCATGGTCGGCGGCAAGCCGAAGCATGTCGTCAGCTACATGAAGGACTTTTTGTTCGCGGCCGAGCAGGCGCGTACGCCCTTGGCCAAGCTCTCCGGCGGCGAGCGCGGCCGGCTGATGCTGGCGCAGGCGCTCGCGCGGCCCTCGAATCTGCTGGTGCTCGACGAGCCGACCAACGATCTCGATATGGAAACGCTCGACGTGCTGGAAGACATGCTCGGCGACTATGCCGGTACGGTGCTGCTCATCAGCCACGACCGCGATTTCCTCGACCGCATCGTCTCGGGCGTGATCGTGCCGGAAGGCAACGGGCGCTGGATCGAATATGCCGGCGGCTATTCCGACATGCTGATGCAGCGCGGCGCTGACCTGGCGCGCGAGCCACGCAAGGGCGAGCCCGAGAAGCCGGCCAAGGAGGTCGGTCCCACGCCAACGCCGCAACAGCCGGCCAAGCGGCGCTTGAGCTTCAAGGAAAAGCACGCGCTCGAAACCCTGCCCAAGACCATCGCCGAGCTGAAGACGCAGGCGGAGCAA
>DASZQT010000417.1:0-2362 GCA_035549515.1 Pseudolabrys sp.
GCTAACGCGATGTGAAGCGACCCTCCCCGCCGCTGCGCGGGGGGAGGGTAAGGCCCGCGCATGCCTCTTGCGCCAGCCACACAGGCAGTGACGCCAATGCCCATTCTCGAAGTCCAGGACATCCACACTTATTACGGCGACGCCTATGTGCTGCAGGGCCTGTCGCTCAATCTCGAACAGGGCCAGATCCTCGGCCTGCTCGGGCGCAATGGCGTCGGCAAGACCACGCTGGTGAACTCCATCGTCGGCTTCAATCCGCCGCGCCGCGGCAAGGTCGTGTTCAAAGGCGACGACATCACGCGCCGCTCGTCGTTCGAAACCGTGCGCGGCGGCATGGGCCTGGTGCCGCAGGGCCGCCGCGTGTTTCCCACGCTCGGCGTCGAGGAAAACCTGTTGGTGGCGCAGCGCCATGCCGAGCGGCACCAATGGAATCTCGACCGCGTCTACAAACTGTTTCCGCGCCTTTCCGAGCGCCGCAACCAGCGCGCCAAGACTCTGTCCGGCGGCGAGCAGCAGATGCTGGCGATCGGCCGAGCGCTGATGACCAATCCCGATTGCCTGATCATGGACGAGCCGTCGGAGGGGCTCGCGCCGATCATCATTCAGGGCGTGTGGGAAGCCATCGCGAAGCTGAAGCAGGAAGGTCTCTCGATCCTGCTGGTCGAGCAGAGCACGCATCTGGCGCTGAAGCTGGTCGATTACGTGCACGTGATGAGCAAAGGCCAGGTCGTATATTCGGCGACGCCGGACGAACTGAGGGCGAACGAGGAAGTGAAGGCGAGCTATCTGGGGATCTGAGATCGCCTCCCTTGTCACGGGCTGAAAGTTTTTGTCGCGAACGCAACCGTCGCACCGCGGCAATGAAACATCCGGGAAAGCCGCGTTAATCAAGAGTTGGCCAATGCACCGCATGGCGAGCAATCGGCGGGCACGAGCCGGAGCGCACTTTACATCGTGCGAGACATTGGCCGATGATGTGCGCGACGCGGTCGCCGCCGGTCATGCGCGGCGGATCACGAAGTGGTGTTCGATGCCCAACGCGGCCGAACGGCCGAGCAAAGAATGGTCACATAAGACCGCAACAATCACCAGCCCAGCGGGGCGCGCTCAGGGAGGACTACAATGTCTCGTAAAATAACCCGCCGTAACTTCATGGCCGCGACCGCCGCCGGCGCCGCCGCCGCGAGTTTCAAGTTCCCCACCCCGGCGCTCGCGCAATCGGCGCCATTCAAGCTCGGCTTGCTCACGGTGAAAACCGGCCCGCTCGCTCAAGGCGGCATCCAGATGGAGCAGGGCGTCATCACTTATCTGAAGGAGAAGAACTACACCTTCGCCGGCCGCAAGGTGGAGTTCATCTCCGCCGACACTGGCGGCAATCCGGCCGGCACCAAGACGAAGGCGCAGGAACTGGTGGAGCGCGAAAAGGCCGACGCCGTGCTCGGCCCGCTGGCGGCGTTCGAGTTGCTCGCCATCACCGATTATATGCGCGACCACAAGACGCCGATGCTGTCGCTCGCCGGCGCCGAGGACATGACGCAGCGCCGACCGAACCCCTACTTCCTGCGCCCGTCGGCGACCTCCTCGCAGGCCATGCATCCGATGGCCGATTTCGCGGCCAAGGAACTCAAGCTCAAGCGCGTCGTCACGATCTCGGAAGACTTCGCCTTCGGCTACGAGCAGATGGGCGGCTTCCAGCAGACCTTCGAGGACAATGGCGGCAAGATCGTCAACAAGATCTGGCCGCCGCTGGTGACGCCGGACTACACGCCCTTCGTGGCGCAGATCGCCGACTGCGACGGCGTCTGCCAGGGCTTTGCCGGCTCCAATCCGCTGCGCTTCATGAAAACCTACGCCGCGGCCGGGCTGAAATATCCGGTGGTGACCGGCGAAACCGGCGGCGACGACGCGCTGCTGCGCGCCTTCGGCGACGACGCGATCGGCATGTACAGCTCCTGCCCCTACACGCTCGATTACGACAACGACTCCAACAAGCGTTTCGTGGCGGCGATGCAGAAGGAATACAAGGTCGATCCCGGCTTCTATGCCGCGGGCCTTTATGTCGCGACCCAGGTGGTCGATGCCGGCCTGCAAAAGGCCAACGGCAAGTCGGACGACAAGGAAGCCTTCGTGAAGGCGCTGCGCTCGGTTGAGCTTACCGACACGCCGCGCGGCGCGATCAAGTTCGACCACCTCGGCAATGTGGTCGGCGACTTCTTCATCCGGCGGCTGGACAAGGTGAACGGCAAGCTCGTCAACAAGACGGTCAAGACCTATCACAATGTCAGCCAGTTCTGGACCTATGACGAGAAAAAGTTCCTCGCGCAGCCGGTCTACTCGCGCAACTATCCGCCGCTGAAGTCGT
>DASZQT010000418.1:0-1550 GCA_035549515.1 Pseudolabrys sp.
CGGATCGGAAGCCGGCATCTGCGGCTCCCAATAGACGCGGCCGTCGGCGTAGCTCATGACGTAGAAGGCGGTGCCCGCCACGCTCTCGTCGGCGCAAAAGCAAAGCGGCTCGGCCACCGGAAAGCCTTGCGCGTAGAGCGCGCCGATGACGCGATATTCGCGGTCGACCGCATGCGCCGACGGAAGCAAGTTGCCGGGCGGCTTGCGCCGCAGCACATAGCGGCGCGCCGGCGTTTCCAACAGATAGGTCGGGTTCGACTGCCCGCCCTTGAACTGCTGCACGGTGAGCGGACCGGCGAAGCCTTCAATCGCGCCCGCCAGATAATGTTCGAGCCGAGCGACGTCGATGCGCAGCGCGGGCGCGATCTCCTTGGTGCCGGAAAAGGCCTGCTGGCGATCGATCGAGGTCATGGGGAATTCACCGCGCACGCCGTCACTTCTTCACCACGAACGAGATCGGCGCGTCGGCAAAGACCTTATAGGTCTGCGCTTTCGGCTTGGTCTTGTCCTCGTCGTTGACATATTGGATCGAACTTTTGCCGATGAGATCGCGCGGCAGGATCAGCACGCGGATGAAACGGCTCGCTTTGTCGTCGGCCGCCTGCGCGAACACCGGATCGGGGCCGGATTCGTACCAGGCGCCGCCCGGCCCGTAGGAGGTCGAGCGGTTATGGGTGTCGACGCGGATGCCACCCTCGATCAAACAACGGATGCCGGGGCCCTGGTGGCAATGCCGGAACGCGCAGCCGCCGGGCGGGAAGGAGACGCTGTCGCCGCGCATCAAGAGCTCGCCCTTCGGCAGCGTTTCGAGAAAGGCGGTGAGCTTTTCGTGCGTCGCCATGCCGGGCGCGTTGGCGGTGGTCGAGCCCTGGTCGCCGCGCGCGAGCTCCCAGCGCCAGCAGGTGACGCCGGCCGCTCCCGGCTTCACCGTCACCGCGCCTTCGCCCTGCCAGGCCTCACCTTCATTCACGGCTCTGCCGTCGATGGTGGCCGTTCCGTGCACGACGAACAGAAAACGCGGCAGCGGCGGCAGCCGGAATTCGACATTCTCGGCGCTCGACAGCACGTCTTCGTAGAGGCGCAGGACGGGGTGCATTTTTCGTCTCCCGCAATAGATTAGCCTGCCATCGTCGGGCTTGTCCCGGCAATCCGGATCAGACGCGCCCTTATCGTTCCCGCTCCACCGCGCGCCAGCCGATGTCGCGGCGGCAGAAGCCGCCCGGCCAGCGGATGCGGTCGACGGCCGTGTAGGCGCGCGCCTGCGCCTCGCGCACGGTTTTGCCGCGCGCGCTGACATTGAGCACGCGCCCGCCATTGGCGAGGATTCGGGTGCCGTCGGCTTTCGTCCCGGCATGGAATATCTCCACGCCCTCGACGTCGGCCGCCGCGTCGAGCCCTTCGATTGCCGAGCCTTTTTCGTAAGCGCCCGGATAGCCCTTGGCCGCCATCACCACGGTGAGCGCGGCGTCCGCATACCAGCGCAGATCGAAATTCTTGAGTTGCCCGTCGCAGGCGGCCATCAGCGCCGGCACCAGGTCCGACATCAGCCG
>DASZQT010000419.1:0-5297 GCA_035549515.1 Pseudolabrys sp.
CGGGCCGCGCTTCCGAAGGAGCCTTAAGGCTCGCATCGTCAGCCAGCTCCTGGCGGCGGATCGTAGTGTCCGCGAGCGGAGCCCCGTCGCCGCCCGGGCGCGTGCTTGCGAGGCACGCCCGCGGGCGCCGCATCCCGCCCCGCCCTCATGACGCCTCATGAAAACGCCCCGAGCGGACGGGATGGAGAGGAATATAGTCATGCGGAAGGGAGAGAGTCAATGGTCGAAGGAATATTATCACATCTAGGCCGCATCTGGCGTCACACGCGCGATCTTGGAGAGTTCCTTGCCGAGCGCGCGCTCGGCGGTCTCCATGTCGTAGCGGTTTTGCAGATTGAGCCAGAGCTGCGCCGAGGTGCCGAGCGCCTTGCTCAGGCGCAGCGCCGTATCGGCGGTGATGCCCGTCGTCTCGGCCGCGATGCGTTCGACGCGCGTGCGCGGTACGCCCATCGCCTTCGCCAGCGCGCCGGGCGACAGCCCGAGCGGCACGAGGAATTCCTCGCGCAGGATTTCGCCGGGATGGAGAGGAGGGAGTTTTTTGGCCATGGCGATCCTCAGTGATAATCCGTGATCTCAACGTCGGCCGGACCTTCCGGTGTCCACCGAAAGCAGATCCGGAACTGGTCGTTGATCCGAATCGAGTGCTGCCCTTGCCGGTCCTTGCTCAACGCTTCAAGGCGATTGCCTGGCGGCAGCCGCAAATCGCGCAGATCGTGCGCGGCATGAAGATAGCCGAGCTTGCGGCGCGCGATCCTGACCAGATCGGACGGGAACCCCTTCGGGCTCTCACCCCGAAAGACGGCTTCGGTGGTGCGGTCCTTGAAGCCCGTGATCATGGCAGGTGTGTATCATTAAGTGATACAATCGTCAAGCGAATGTATCAGATCGTGATACATTCGATGAGCGAGATCGCGGCGCCACCGCGTCTTATCCCTCAGCCGTCACCCCGGCCGAGCGCTTCTTATCCCTCCCCCGCTTGCGGGGGAGGGTGGCCGCGAGCGATAGCGAGCGGTCGGGTGGGGGCGTTCCAGACAGGGAGTAAACCCCACCCCGCCCGCCTTCGCCGACGCTTCGGCGGGCGACCCTCCCCTTGCAGGGGAGGGATAAGCGAGGTCGTGCCCCCTAAAAAGAAATCGCCGGGACATAAGGGCGTTCACGCCCCTCTTCGACGGGCTATGCCCGGCGATGATGGTTTGTAGTCTGTGACCGTCATCCTTCGAGGCTCGCTTCGCTCGCACCTCAGGATGACGGGCCGCGCCGCTCACCCCCGCACAAACGCCGCCCTTAAAGCCCCGACGAACGTGCCTTCCTCGAGATATTTAATCCCGAGATAGCCGCCGGCCATGATCGAGAGCCAGGCGATCAGGCTGCCGAGCGCGAGCGTCGACATGCCGGTGATGCCTTGCCCGATGGTGCAGCCGAGCGCGAGCACGCCGCCCGCGCCCATCAGCGCGCCGCCGGCGAGATGGCGCATGAGATCGCTGCGGTCGGCGAAGCTTTCCGTCTGGAAGGTGCCGGTCGCGATCGCCATCAGGAAGCTGCCGGCGATGACGCCGCCGACCGTGGCGATGCCGAAGTTGAGGCTCGCGCCGGTGAAGGTCATCAGATATTGCAGGCTGTCGCCGATCGGCGCCACGAAGGTGACCGAGGCAAGCTGCGTCGGATTGAACTCGTCCGCCGCCAGCACGCCGGTCACGTACCAGCCGGCGACCGCGCACAGGCCGATGACGAGGCCGGCGATGATGTTGCTCGGGCTTTTGCGGAACTCGGCATCCTTGAAGCAGTAGACCAGGAAGGCGAGCGCCAGCACCGCCGCCGCGATCGCGCGCGCGGGCCCCGCCGCGATCCCGAGCGTGTGGCCGGCCATCTCGCCGAGATTCTGGTTGGTCAGCCCGTGCTTTGTCAGATCGACATTGGCCGTCTCCAGCCGCACGCGCGCCAGTGCGATCAGGCCGCGCAGCGTCATATAGGCGAAGAAGCCGAGCACCAGCGCGACGATCAGCGATTTGAGATTGCCGGAGCCGAGCCGCACCAGCGTCTTGCTGCCGCAGCCGCCGGCCTGCGTCATGCCGAAGCCGAACATCAGGCCGCCCACGATGGCGCCGAGCCAGCCGAAATTCGAGGTGAGGTAGATCGACTTGTTGATGTCGATGAGGCCGGCGAAGTGCAGGGCCTGCGTGCCGATGATCGCCACCGCGATCGCCAGTACCCAGGCCCTAAAGCGGCGGCCGTCGCCCATCAGGACGAAGTCGGAAATGCCGCCCATGGTGCAGAAGTTGGTGCGCTGCGCGACCGCGCCGAACACCAGACCGATCAGGAAGCCGCCGATTCCAACGAGCGTGGCCGTATCTATTTCACCCATGGGACCGCACGGCTTCCATCATCCGTCTCCTTACTTGACGATCAGCCCCTTCGCCGGCGCCGGCGTGTCGAACTGATAGGTATAGCCGACGGTGAACTGGAACTGATGCATGCTGATGTCAATATTGCTGCCCGGGGTCGGGCCGAGCGGCGTGACCTCGACGCCCGAGACGCTGTGCTTCGGAATATAGGCCGCCGCGAATTCGAGCGTCGAGTTCGGCGACACCTTGTAGGCAAAACCGCCAGTGAAGTGGTCGGTTACCACACCGGGCGCCAGGATATTGAAGGTCACGTCGCTCGACTTGATCGGGTTGGCATTGTGCGCATAGCCGGCGCGCAAGGTCCAGACCGGGGTGGCGCGCCATTCGACGCCGAGTTTGATGATGTCGATGTCGTGCCAGCCGAAGCCGGGGCCGTTGGACGAGCCGAGCGGCAAGGGCGTCGTCGAGGAATCCGCGATGGAAGGAATGCTGCCGTAGAAGATGTGCTTGTAGTCGGCCATCAGCGTGAGGTTCGGCATCGCATCCCAGGCGACGCCGGCAGTCACGTTGCCGGGAATGTCGAAGTCGCCGCCGCCCGCGAACAGACCGGCATATTTGTCGAACTTGGTCATCCACATCGGGGTCTGGCCGGACAGGCCGAGCCGGACATTCGGCATCACGCTCCACTGGACGCCCGCGCGCACGCCCCCGCCGTAGGAATAATCGTAACCCTTGTCGGTCAGATGGGTCGGATCGGACGAAATGCCGGCGAAGGCGCCGAGCCCGATCGCCCGGAAGCGCTGAATGGCGATGACCGGCGAGAGGCCGAACGAAAAGTTGCCGAAGCGGTGCGCATAGCCGAAGGCCAGGAAGGCCTGCATCAGGTCGACGCCGGCCTTGCCGCCGCAGAACACGCCAATGCCGCCGCCGCAGCCGGGCGAGGTGTTCACCATGGTCGGCCAACCGGTGTTCATGCCGCCATTGCCGAACAGCGCGACGCCCCAGGCCGAATTGGCGTCGATCGGGCTGCTATAGGCAAGGTTCGGCACGACGAAGTAATTGGTGCCGCTGTCGTAGGAGCCCGGCGCCACGAAGCCGGTGCCGGTCCCCGTGTAGCTGCGGAAGGGGGCAAACAACGCCGCGCCGACCTGGAACTGACGGCCCACGTCGACCAGGCCGGCCGGGTTGAGCGAGAGCGACATGGCATCGCGCGAATCGGCGACTCCCGCGCCGGCGAGCGCGCCCTGGCGGGCGCCATAGCCGTATTGGAAATAACCCTCGGTCGCCTGCGCGGCCGTGGCGGCCAAGGTGGCGGCCGTCAAACAAATCGCGAATTTCGCCGCCTTTTGCGCGGCAGACCCCAGCCCACGTCCCATCTCAGCCCCCTGTTGCGCGCCCCTTGCTGCGCGGTCATCGGTGTCGTTTCGGCGCGGCGCCGTTGCCGGGCGTCCGCGTTCGAAAGCCTGCATGTGGGGAAGCGTCGCCCGCCCGAATTCGGGAAAATTGGCTGCCGTCCAGTGGATCGGCCGCCCCTCCATCGTACCGGCGCTCTTCCCAGTCTTGCCACGCTTGTTATTTATTTATTCAGATAAGTGAATATCAGGACGAAAACTGCGTCAAGAGCGGCCGCGGCCAATTTTGCCGCGCTGTGCGAATCCCCTCGCAAGTGGCGGATGGGTCACAATCTATGACAAGATCCGGCCGGTCCGCCGCGGTGGACAGAGTCGCGAGCAAAGCCTATGAAATGGCAAGGATTTATCGGCCGTACCCGGCGCGGGTCGCGGCCCGCGGGAGATTGAGCGGTCCGATGCCGATGCCAGCGACAGTGAGGGCGAGGAAGCGCGCTCCGGCGCCGCCGCCGCTCGACACCGAGGCCATGCTCGCCCAGGCCTGCAAGGCGTCCGATTTCCTCAAAGCGCTGTCGCATGAGACGCGGCTGGTCATCCTCTGCCAGCTCATCGACGGCGAGAAGACCGTCAACGAGCTCGAACAGATCTTGAATCTGCGGCAGGCGGCGGTGTCGCAGCAGCTCGCGCGGTTGCGCGCCGACGATCTGGTCGAGGCGCGCCGCAACGGCAAGAGCGTGCATTACTCGATCGCGCGGCCGGAAGTGGTCGAGGTGATCTCGGCGCTCTATCGCAGCTTCTGCAAGCCGGGGCGGTAGGGGCGACGTCGATCGGGGTAAAATCAAATCACGCACGGCGTCATGCGCGGGCTAGACCCGCGCATCCATGATGTCGTGCAACGACGTTGGCCTTACGTATGATTTGTTTCGTGGCTCAACTTCTTGGATTGCCGGGTCAAGCCCGGCAATGACAGCCAAACACCGGTCGAACCAATCGAGAGATGCTGGAAAGTGCCGGTGGATCAGCCGGACGCCGCCGTCTGCAACGTCACCATGTCCTCGTTCGCCGGCGCATCGCTCTCCGCGGCGATGGCGCAGGCAAGCTCCGCCAGCGCCTCGACGCTCGGCGCTTCGGTGAAGCGGGCGAGCGGCACCGGCATCGCGAGCGCCGCTTCGATGCGATGCCAAAGTTCGAACGAGGACAGCGAGTCTAGCCCGAGATCGCCGAGCAGATCGCCGGCCGCGATCTTGGCCGCATCGAGCCGCAGCACGGCCGCGACCTCGTTGCGGATCGCCGTGAGCGCGGCGGTTTTGCGGGCCGAAGGCGGCAAGCGCGTAAGGCCCTCGGCGCCGCCGGCACCGGCGTCCGTGACCAGGGGCGCGAGCCGCGCCGACCCAGCGAGCGCCTGTTCGCCTTGCGTCAGAGCCTTCCAATCGGCGGCCGCGAAGGTGAGCGTGGCGCTCTCGCTCGCGAGCGCCATGCGCACCGCGCCGAGCGCCTGCTCGTTCGATAGCGGCCGCCAGCCGGCGCTATTTAGGTAATCGGTCATGGCCGCGCTGCGCGCCACGAAGCCCGACTCCGCGAGCATGCCGAGATTGACGCAAGACCC
>DASZQT010000420.1:0-5881 GCA_035549515.1 Pseudolabrys sp.
TTCGCCAGCGGCGTGCGTGCGCTCGACCGGCTCGATCTTGCGGTTGGCGCCGGCGAATTCGTCTCGCTGCTCGGGCCGTCCGGCTGCGGCAAGTCGACCGCGCTGCGCATCGTCGCGGGGCTGAGCGAAGCGACGGAAGGCACCGTCGAATGGCCGGGCGGATCGGAGACGGGCCGTATCGGTTTCGTTTTCCAGGAGCCGACCTTGATGCCCTGGGCGGATGTCGCCGCCAATGTGCGCCTGCCGCTCCAGCTTTCGCACACCGACGAGGCGCAGGCGAGCCCGGCGGTGGCGCGCACGCTCGACCGTGTCGGGCTTGCCGATTTCGCCGGCGCTTACCCGCGCGAACTCTCGGGCGGCATGAAGATGCGCGCCTCGATCGCACGCGCGCTGGTGACCGAGCCGGAACTGCTTTTGATGGACGAGCCATTCGCTGCGCTCGACGAGATCACCCGTTTCAAGCTCAACAACGAACTGTTGGCGCTGTGGCGGGAGGCGCCCCACACCGTGATCTTCGTCACCCATTCGGTGTTCGAGTCGGTCTATCTCTCGCAACGCATCGTGGTGATGACGCCGCGCCCGGGCCGCGTATTCACGGAGATCGCGATTCCCGTCTCCTATCCGCGCGACGAAAGTTTCCGCACCTCGGCCGAATATGCCGCGCTGTGCCGGCAGGTGTCGGAGGCGCTCAACGCGGCGATGGGGGAGGGGGCGCGATGAACAAAGAGCGTCTGCTCCGCATCGCACTGCCCGTTCTCGTGCTCGTGCTCGTGCTGTTGGCCTGGGATCTCGTGGTGCGCGGCTTCGCCATTCCGCCTTACATTCTGCCGGGGCCGGCCGCCGTGTTCGGCACGCTGATCGGCGACCGCGTGCTGCTATGGGACTCGCTGCTGGTGACGCTGTCGATCACGGCCGAAGGCTTTGTATTGGCGGCGGTCGGCGGCGTCGTCTGGGCAGTTATCTTCAATCAGTGGCGGCTGGCCGAATATTCGCTTTATCCTTACGCCGTCATCCTGCAGGTGACGCCGGTGGTCGCCATCGCGCCGCTCTTGCTGATCTATCTGCCGCAGCCTTTGGCGGTGCTCGCCTGCGCCTGGATCGTGGCGTTCTTTCCGGTGCTGGCCAACACGACGCTCGGCCTGAATTCGGTCGATCACAATCTCCTGGCGCTGTTCGAACTCTACAAGGCCTCGCGCTGGCAGATCCTGTGGCGGCTGAAGCTGCCGGCGGCGCTGCCGCAGATACTGGCGGGGCTGCGCATCGCCGGCGGCCTGTCGCTGATCGGCGCGGTGGTGGCGGAGATCGCGGCGGGCTCGGCCGGCGCCGGCTCTGGGCTCGCCTATCGCATCGCCGAGTCGGGCTACCGGCTCAACATCCCGCGAATGTTCGCGGCGCTGCTGCTGTTGTCGCTGGCCGGTGTCGCGATCTTCTTCGCGCTGTCGGCGGTCTCGTATCTCGCCTTGCGCCGCTGGCACGAAAGCGCATTGCCGCGCGAACGCTGATCACAGCGACCAGCGTGTCACCATTCCAAGCAGCGCCATCACGATCACGACTTCGATCAGGCTGCGGTGGAATCGGAACGTCAAGAGCGCCGCGGTGACCGCGAGCACCGCGACGTGCGGGTCGAGCGCGGCCGGATCGAAAGCGTACCAGCGCAGCGGGCCGAAATGCACTTCGCTCACGCTGCCAAACAGCACGTGCAGCGCGAACCAGACAGAGAGGTTCAGCACGACGCCGACCACCGCAGCGGTGATGGCGGCCAGCGCGCCGGCAAGCTGCCGGTTGTTGCGCAGATCCTCGATGAAGGGCGCGCCGATGAAGATCCACAGCATGGCCGGCACGAAGGTGACCCAGGTGGTCATGGCGGCGCCGATGAGGCCGGCCGCAAGCGGCGAGAACGGCGCCGCCGCGCGGAATGCGCCGAGGAAGCCGACGAATTGCGTCACCAGGATCAGCGGGCCGGGCGTGGTTTCGGCAAGACCGAGCCCGTCCACCATTTCGGGCGCCGATAGCCAATGGTGGGTCTCCACCGCCTGCTGCGCCATGTAGGCGAGCACCGCATAGGCGCCGCCGAAGGTGACGACGGCGAGCTTCGAGAAAAACAAGCCGATCGATACCAGGACGTGGCCGGGGCCGAGCGTCAGGGCCGCGAGTGCAACCGGCGCCCACCAGGTTGCGAGCCCGATCAGCGTTGCGTTGAGCGCCTGCCGCCAGTGGCCGCCCGCCGGTCCGGCGGTGCGTTCGGTGGTCGCGGCAAGGCCGACGAGGTCCGGGCGCGACCGCGCGACCAGGTAGCCGATCAGCGCCGCCGCCGCGACGATCAGCGGAAACGGCAGCGCCAGAAAGAAAATGCCGACAAAGGCGAGCGCGGCGAGGCCAATCAGCAGCGATGATTTCAGCGCCCGCTTGCCGATGCGGATGAGCGCCTCGACCACGATCACCAGGACGGCGGCCTTGATCCCGAACAGCGCGCCGTCGATGGGTCCGAGCCCGCGCCCATAGACGTAAAGCAGGCTCAGGCCCAGCATCACGAAGGCGCCGGGCAGCACGAACAGGATGCCGGCGACAAGGCCGCCGCGCATGCCGTGCAGCAGCCACCCGACATAGGTTGCAAGCTGCGTCGCCTCGGGTCCCGGCAGCAGCATGCAGAAATTCAGCGCGTGCATGAATCGCGCCTCCGGCACCCACTTCTTCTCGTCCACGACGACACGGTGCATCAGCGCGATCTGCCCGGCCGGTCCGCCGAAAGACAGACAGCCGATCTTGAACCAGATGCGGATGGCCTCGGCGAAAGTCGGCGCGGCTGTGCCTTCTTCCGTGCTGCTCATTTCATGCCGCCTTTGCTGGCCAGTTGTGCCGTTCGTTGGCGGCGAAGCGCAGCCAAGCGAACAAGGCATCGTAGACGAGGAACCCATGTTGCAAGAGACCGTGATCGTCGTCGCCCGCAAGCGCCGACAGGCCGAGCGAAACCGCGTGCAGCCCTGCCGCTTCCGGCGCGATATCGGGCCGCGCGGTATCCGCGCCGCGCACGATCAAGGCAAGCCGCGCGAGCGACGGCTCGTTTTCGAGCCCGAAGATCTTGAGCATGGTGTCGAACGTGCAGCGTTCGCCCTCATGGCTCAATTCGACGTCCTTGATGTCGAACGGCACGCCGCCGCTCTCGCGCGCCACGTTCACGACCTCGTCCGGGTCGACGAACAGCACGCGCGCGTGTGGGTCAAGGAAACGGCGGATAAGCCACGGGCAGGCGACGCGGTCGATCTTCGGCCGCCGCCGGGTGACCCATAGGCTCGGCCGGCGCGGTGCGATGCGATCGAGTTCGGCTCTCGCAACCAGCGGGAGGCATGCCGCCGCCCATGCATCATAGCCGCCGGCCAGGGTCCGCGCGTCATAACCCTCGGCGCGCAGTTCCGCCGTGGCGCGCTGACTGAGATCATGGCCGGCCTTGCAGGCCACAACGATGGTGCGATCGCGACCGATCGCGGCGCCCCATTGCCGGACCGCGGCCGCTTCACGCCACAGCGCCGCCGGCAGGACATACGGCGAGGCGTCGTAGGCGTCACGCCGGCGCACATCGATGACCACCGGAGCGTGCGGGGTCGCCATCAGAGCCCACAGTTCGTTCGAAGAAATGAAAAAGCCAAGCATAAGCCCCCTCCGTTCACGAAGGAGACGGTGCTTGGGCCTTGCGAGCCTTGGAAAGCGGGGCGACCGCCGCAGGCCCCGCAAAGCAATACTAGTTCAAAGTCGCGGCAGGATCAATTGAAGCATGCCGTCGGGCGCGATCAGCGACAGCCCGGACAAGAGCAATAGCAGGAGGATCAACTTGCGAAAGGCGGCTTCGTCCAGTCTGCCGTAAAGCCGGAAGCCGACCCAGGTTCCCGCCAGCAGCACCGGCAGGCCGATGAGATAGAGCTTCATGGTCTGCACGGTCATGGCCCCGGCAACCGCCAGCGAGGCCGCGCTCATGGCGAGCACCACAAACAGCACCGGCTGGAACACGGCGCGCTGCACGTCCTTCGGCCAGCCTTTGGCCTGGCACCAGAGGGTAATCAGCACGCCGCCCAGCCCGGTCATGCCGCTGATCAGTCCGTTGACGAAGCCGACGCCGACGTCGGCCGACACGCGCGGCCGCGGCGCGACAAGCGCGGGACGCAGCAGCCCATAGCTGCCGTACAGCGTCAGCAGCACGCCCATGCCGGTTTTCACCATGTTCGGATCGATATAGGTGAGCAAGACCGCGCCCAGCGGCACGCCGATGACGCCGCTGATCATGAAGGGTGCGGCTTTGCTCCAGTCCATGCTGCTGCGCAGATGCCACATGCCATAGATCTGGCTCACCAGCCCACAGCAGGAAATCAGGAACGCCACCTGGGCCGGCGTCATGATGTGCAGCCAGACGCCCGATACCACGAGGCCAAGCGCGAAGCCGGCCACGCCGCTGGTCAGTCCGCCGGCAAAGGCGGTCACCAGGTAAAGTGTGAGGGCAATGCCACCCATGCGGCGCTCCAGATGGCAGAGATCAGCGCCGGGATGGCTGTTATCTCGATGGCGAGACTGCAATGTCCCCGCGGAAGCCTCTATACCAAACGGGATTCGGGGGACAATCGGCGCCAATGCAGGGTAGTACCTACGACAGCGAAGGGCTGCGCCAGCGCCGTCACCGCCTGATCGGCATCGGCCTGATGTGCTGCGCGGTGGCGTTGTTCGCCTGCCTCGACACCACCGCGAAATATCTCAATACCCAGATGGACAGCCTGGAAGTGACCTGGGCGCGCTATACCAGCGCCTTCGTACTGACCTTGTTCGTGTCCAACCCGTTCACCCATCCGGGGCTCATGCGCACCCCGCGGCCGTTCATGCAAATCGGCCGCGCGACGCTGCTGGTGACCTCGACGGCGCTCAATTTCCTGGCGCTGCGCTGGCTGCAGCTCGACGAGGCGCTGTCGATCATCTTCACTTTTCCGTTCATCGTTGCGATCGCCTCCGGCCCGATGCTGGGCGAATGGATCGGCTGGCGGCGCTGGGCGGCCATCGGCGTCGGATTCGGCGGCGTGCTGCTGATCACGCGGCCGGGCTTTCACGGCATGCACCCGGCCGCACTGCTCTCGCTGGCGGCGACCATCTGCTATGGCTTCTACGCGGTGATGACCCGCATCGTGTCGCGGGTCGATTCCAACCAGACCTCGCTGTTCTACAACAACGCGGTGGGCGCCGTGCTGATGCTGCCGGTCATCCCCTTCGTCTGGCGGCAGCCGGCGAACTGGGTGATCGCCTTGATGCTGATGGGAACCGGCATTTTGGGCAGCGTTGGGCATTTCTGCCTGATTGCCGGTCACAAATTGGCGCCGGCCTCGGTGCTGTCGCCCTTCATCTATACCCAGCTCATCTGGGTGGTCATTTTCGGCTACCTGGTGTTTGACCATGTGCCAAATGCCTGGACCATGGCCGGCGCGGCCATCGTGATCGGCTCCGGGCTCTATCTGCTCGCCCGTGAGCGCCGGTTGGGCAAATCCACCACCAGCGAAGGGGTGGTGGAAGGGCCGCTCGAATAGTATGCGTCATTCCGGGGCGCCCCCAATTGGGCGCGAACCCGGAATGACAGATAACGGAATACGCCAGTTGCGGCGGTGCGATCATCGGGGCTAAGTTCCGCCGCCTAAAACTGAAAAGCCGCTTTTCGAGGAACTCCCATGGCGACAGCGAAGGATCGGGCGCAGGTCTCTGCCGGCTCCGGATTGAACGACGACATCGGCGAGGACAAGCGCCTGGAACTGTACCGGACCCAGGTCGTGATCCGCGAGGCCGAACAACGTGCCTTCGATCTGTTCCTGCAGAATCTGGTCAAGGGCACCAGCCACCTCTCGCTCGGCCAGGAAGC
>DASZQT010000421.1:0-5085 GCA_035549515.1 Pseudolabrys sp.
GCGAGCGCATGGAACGGCAGCCATCGGTCGATGACCAGGCCGAGCACAATCGCCGCCAGCGCCAACAGCGGCGGCGGAGCGATCACGCCGGCACTGTCACGAGCCTCGGTCATCGCGCCTCATCGCGATTGCAAGATGCCGGCGCGGGTTCAGGCGCGCAGCCATTCCGCCAGCGCCGCGTTCACCGCATCGGGCTTCTCGATGGTGGAGAGGTGCCCGCTGTCCGGCACGATCACCAGGCGCGAGCCCGGCACGGCGGCCGCGATCTCGCGCGAAAGCTCGGGCGGGGTGAGTTCGTCGCCTTCGCCTACCAGCACGAGCGTCGGGCATCGGATCGTCGGCAGCAGCGGGCGCGCGTCCTCGCGCGACATGATGGCCTTCTCCTGCCGCACGAAAGCCTCCGCGCCGGTGTCGGCGGCCATGTCGCGAATGATGCGGTTGAGCTCGGGGTCGCTGCGGCGGTCGCGATGCAGAAAGCGCGGCACCAGCGCATCGACCACCTGGTTGAGCTTGCCGACATGCGCCAGGCCGATGAATTGCTGGCGCGCGGCGGTCTGTTCCGGCGTGTCCGGCCGCGCCGAGGTGTCGAGCAAAGCGAGCTTGACGACGCGTTGCGGCGCCTGGCGCAGCATGGCCACCGCGATGTAGCCGCCCATGGACAGGCCGGCGAGCGCGAAGCGCGGCGGCGCCTGCGCCAGGATGTCGGCGGCGATGTCGGCCATTTGTTCATGTTGCCGGTGGTCGGCAACCATTATCGGGCCACACGGCCACAGCGCCGCCACCTGCGGCCCATAAAGGCGCGCGCTACAGAGCAGCCCGGGAACGAGGACGAGCGGCAGCGGAACTGTCATTAACGCCTCCAAAATCGGCAAAAAGTTAAAGATTAATGCGGGTTATTGGACGGTCGCAGCATTGACTTCGGCCGTTTCGGCCCTATGTTCCAGGCGACCGGTCAGACGACAAGATTCGACCGTCCCCCGCGCAAAGCAACTCTTTCGTCTCATGTCCGGCGCGGAGTTCGGACGGTCCCTGCTTGAGGTTATATGCCCTTTTCCCATCTCGGCCTATCCGCCAAGGTTCTCGCCGCCATCGAGGCGGCCGGCTACAAGTCCCCTACCCCGATCCAAGAGCAAGCCATCCCGCACGTCCTCGCCCGCCGCGACGTGCTCGGCATCGCGCAGACCGGCACCGGCAAGACCGCCGCTTTCGTGCTCCCGATGCTCACCATGCTCGAACAAGGCCGCGCGCGGGCGCGCATGCCGCGCACGCTGATCCTGGAACCGACGCGCGAACTCGCCGCGCAGGTCGCCGAGAGCTTCGAGAAATACGGCAAGAACCAGAAGCTCAACGTCGCCCTCATCATCGGCGGCGTTTCTTTTGACGACCAGGACGCCAAACTGTTGCGTGGCGTCGACGTGCTGATCGCCACCCCCGGGCGCCTGCTCGATCATTTCGAGCGCGGGCGCCTTTTGCTGTCGGGCTGCGAGCTGCTCATCATCGACGAAGCCGACCGCATGCTCGACATGGGCTTCATTCCGGACATCGAACGCATCGGCAAGCTGGTGCCGTTCACGCGCCAGACCCTGTTCTTCACCGCGACCATGCCGCCGGAAATCCAGCGCATCGCCGACACCTTCCTGCACAATCCGGTGCGCGTCGAAGTTTCCCGCCCCGCCACCGCCGCCACCACCATCACCCAGCTCCAGGTGCCGACCGGCCGCGATCCGGCGGAAAAGCGCGAGACGCTGCGCGCCCTCTTGCGCACGGCCGAGAGTTTCAAGAACGCCATCATCTTCTGCAACCGCAAGCGTGAGGTGGCGCTGCTGCACCGTTCGCTGTTGCGCCATAAGTTCAACGCGGTCGCCCTGCATGGTGACATGGACCAGCCGGCGCGCATGGCGGCGCTCGACGCCTTCCGCAAGGGCGAGGCCAAGCTCCTGATCGCCTCCGACGTCGCCGCCCGCGGCCTCGATATTCCGGACGTGAGCCACGTATTCAATTTCGACGTGCCGCATCATCCGGACGACTACGTCCACCGCATCGGCCGCACCGGCCGCGCCGGCAAATCGGGCACCGCCATCACCATCGTGGCGCCGGCCGACGGCAAGTCGGTGACCGCGATCGAAAAGCTGACCGGCCAGAGCATCGCCGCCATGGTTCCGCCGGCCGGCGCGCCGAACCGCGAGCAGAACCGCGAGCCGAACGAGGAAAGCACGGCCGTCTTTGACGAGCGGTCCGGACGCCGCCATCGTGGCGAGCGCCAACCGCAGCGCCGTCCGCAGGCAAGCGACCCAACGCGCGGTCCCGCGCCGCGGCCGCGGCCGCCGCGCGAATTGGTCAATGAGGAAGCCGACGGCAGCCACCTGCCCGCCTTCCTGCTGCGCCCGGTCCGGCTCAAAGCCTGACACCGGCGCCCCCAATTGGGGGCTCCGACCTCGCAGCAAACGACCGCCGCGGTTCAAATTTACCGCCGATTCACTTCCATCGAATACCGTCCGGTTCCGGGGACGCTCGCGCGGCCAATGGGCTGCGTTCGCGATATTTCAAGTCGCAGCGCTTGAACAGGGGATTTGCCGATGACGGGGCAAGCCGACGAGCACGAACGCACAATGGCGTTCGCCGACATCGCTCTCGGCCAAATCAGAGCGCTCAAGCAGTCCGCCACGCCGCGCAATTATGAAATCTGGTACGCCTACGCGACCGGTTATCATCCCTCGCTCAATCAGAAGATCAACGAGGTCCTGCAACAGAACGGCCGGCTGAGCGATACCGATCTCGAACAGATCCACGAGGCCCATCTGTCGCCGACCCGACTGTCCGACAAGATCGACACGGTCGGCAGCCAAGTCATGGGCGAGATCGAGCAGGTCATGGCGATGATCGATGCCGCCGCCGGCTCGGCCAACAGTTACAGCGAGAGCCTGCACGACATGAGCGAGCAGCTCGGTCAATCGAAGGACCGCGAAGGCTTGCGCGCCATTGTCGAGAGCCTGGTGCAGACCGCCAAGGAGATGGAGGTCTCCAACCAGAAGCTGGAAGAGCGCCTGAGCGCGTCCAAGAAGGAGATCAACGAGCTGCAGGAGAACCTCGAGGCGGTGCGCAACGAGAGCCTCACCGATCCCCTCACCCAGCTCGCCAACCGCAAATACTTCGACACCTCGCTCGAACAGGCGATCGCCGAGGCGCGCGCCAAGAACGAGCCGTTGTCGCTGATGATGACCGACATCGATCATTTCAAGAATTTCAACGACAGTTTCGGCCATCTCACCGGTGACCAGGTGCTGCGGCTGGTGGCAATGTCGGTGAAGCAGAATGTCAAGGGCCAGGACACCGCCGCGCGCTATGGCGGCGAGGAGTTCGCGATCATCCTGCCCAACACGGTGCTGCGCTCGGCCATCACGGTGGCCGACCATATCCGCCGCGCGGTGATGACCAAGGAACTGATGAAGCGCTCCACCGGCGAGCATCTCGGGCGCGTGACGGTATCGATCGGCGTCGCCACGCTACGCAAGGGCGACGGCATCCAGGCGCTGATCGAGCGCACCGATGCCTGCCTCTATGCCGCCAAGCGCCACGGGCGCAACCGCGTGATGTGCGAGACCGACCCGGAAGTCGCGACCGGCGGTGTAGCGGCCCAAGTGGCTTAGGCGCCAAGTGGCTTAGGCGCCAAGCGGCTTAGAGTTCGGCGCTGACCTGAAAATATGCGGTCCAGGCGTGGCCGCTGCCGCCGTTGAAGAAGCCCAAGATGCCGTTGGGATCGAGCTGCATCTCGACGTAGCCGAGTTCGACACCGAACTTCAGATGATCGACCGGGCTCCAATATAGATTGACGGCGCTGCGAAGACTTTGCCCCGATGGCTTGGCCAGCAAGAGGTTGGCTTCGAGCGAGACATAACTCGCGTACAGGTTCGACTCCAGCTCGTCCGTCCATTCGTGGTGATAGGACGCGACCGCGCTCCAGCCCGTGGTCGGCCCGGTGACGCGCACGACGTTCTGGAACGTCGAGAGATCGGTGTTGGTGCCGAGATAGGCGGAGGCATCCACCGCGTAGGTGGCCTGGACGGTGGCCTCGTCGCCGTCCTTGATGAACGGCAGCGCGACCTTGCCGCCGGCGCTGGCGGCCCAGCCGGTTTGCTGCGTGTCGCCCTTGCGCAGGAACGGCAGCAGCGGCGAATTGGAAAAGTCGACCTGCCGCACCAGTCCCGACAGGTGCAGCGTCCAGGGATCGGTCTCGTGCAGGTAGCGCGCGGTGTAGACCGGCTCGGAGAAGTCGAAATTGGTGAAGCCGGGGTTGCTCTGGCGGGTGGTCGGCAGGCTCGACTCCAGGCCGAGCGCGACTTTGTTGTCGGCGGGGAATTCGTGCTCGACGACGATCGTGTCGGCCGAGCGTCCGGGCGCGATGGCGGTCGAAATGAAGTCGCCGTCCCAGAAACTCATCAGCGAGCCGGTATAGCCGACGGTCAGGTCGGAAAGGCCGACACTCCAGCCGGACACGCTGGCGGTGCCGTTTTCGGTGCCGTCGCCGGTCGCCTTCGACCAGTTGCCGGAAAAGCTGGTCCGGAACTCGCCCAGCGGCGTCTGGTGCGAGGTCTCCAGCCCAATATCGGCGTTGAGCGTGTTGACGGAGGACGCGGACGATAGCGTGCCGTTGCCGTTGACGAAGGCCGGGACGCGCGCGCCCGATTTCTTGGCCTGCTGGAAGGTGTAGGAGACGCTGCCGGTCAGCTTGGCGCAACCGGACCCGAGCGCGAAGCGAATGCCCTCGTCGTCATCGTCGTCATCGTCGTCATCGTCATCGTCCTTTTTCTTCGACTTCGCGCCTTTCTGTGCGGTTTTGGTGGTCTTGGCAGCTTTCGCGTCGTCGGCCTTGTCGGTCGTCGCGTCGCATTTGATCGAGGCGCCCGTCTTGGGCGGCTTCGGCGCGGCATCGGCCGCGCAAAGCCAAGACGCGACCAGCGTCGACAAAATCCACGCGGCCCAACGACCGATGCGCCCCACTTACCACCCCCGAATACCTCAGCGAGCCGCATTCGGAGGTAATCAGGGATGACTGTCAAGAGCGCGCGGAATGCCGCATCGTTGCCT
>DASZQT010000422.1:0-5322 GCA_035549515.1 Pseudolabrys sp.
AGCGAGCTCGACCTGCCGCAAGTCGCGATGGAGACCAACAGCCTGGAAGCCGCCTTCGCGACGCTCGCGCGCACGAACTATCTCGCCAGCGTGCCGTCGCTGGTCTTACCCGAAGCGCGCCGGCGCGGCCTGACCGAGCTCAACGTCAAGGGTTCGTTCTGGAGCGTGGGCCTCGGCTACGCTCACCTGCGCACGGCGCACCTGCCCTCGGCGCTCGCGACCTTCATTACCATCCTGCGCGCGCATATGCTGACGCTGAAGACGGCGCACCCTTCCGTTTTGGATGCCTAGAGCGCGATTGTCCTGCGTGCCATTGCGATCGGCGATCTTAAGGACGCAACGCGCTGGCGAAGGCGCGCCTGAGATAGATCGCGGCCGGATCGACGGATTGGCCGATCTGCCCGAGCAGGGTGACCCATTCCTCTTCCGAGGCAGCGTCGGAATAGCGCCGCACGGCGGCCTGGCTGAAGCTCGCGAGGCCAAGGCCCTCGCGCGCGGCGCATTCGGACATCGCACTCAGCAGCGCCAGATCGCCGACGCTGACGATGATTTCCGCGGCCGCGGTGTCGTCGGTCAATTGTCGCAGCACGTCGCCAAGCAGCATGGTGCAACACCGTCAGTTCACATAGTGCTCGGCGGCGCCGGCGAGTGCGATGCCCTCGATGCGTGCGGCGGAGACCAGCCGGGCGATATATTGCGCCTGGGCGCGATGCGTGACGCTGTCGCGCAGATAATCGGCGATGCGCTCCGCGACGGCCTCGAAGGGCAGCGTGACGCCGGCGTGCTTGCGCGCCAGGTGAATGATGTGGAAGCCGTAGCGCGTGACCACCGGCGCGGCGCTGATCTCGCCCGGCGTCATGCCTTCGAGCGCGTCGGCGAACTCCGGCGTCACCTGATCGGCGGTGAGCTGGCCGAGATTGCCGTCCTGGCCCGCCGACGGGCAGCGCGAATGCGCGCGCGCCAGCACGGCGAAGTCTTGCCGATTGTCCTTGAGCGTCGCCAGCACCGCCTCGGCATCGGCGCGCGCTTGCGCATAGGCCGCCTGATCCGCCGGCAACGCGGCGAACAGGATGTGGGCGGCCTCGTAGATGTCCGGTGAGCGGAAGCGGGACTTGTTGTTGTCATAATAGCGCCGGCAGGTATCCTCGTCGGGCTCGGGTATGGCGACCTCGCGCTCGACGACGGCGCGCATCAGCGCCTCGTCATTGGTCTCGCGGCGGCCGTCCTCGGTGAGCGGTTGAGCCTCGAGCTCGAGCGCGGCCGCCCGCTGCAGCAGCAATTCGCGCACGACCAGCGCCCGCGCTGCCTGTCGCCAGGCGCTGGCCGGTTTGTCGGCCGGATGGTGCTGCATTTCGCGGACGATATCGTCGCGCGGAATGGTGACGCCATTGACGCTGACATCGGCCGGCTTCACCGTGCTTTTGCCGGCAACGTTGACGTTGATCGAAACCGACATCGCCGTCACTCCGCCGCAATCAGCGGACGCCGCGTGCGCACGACCTGATAACCGCGGCGGCCGAGATACCAGACCGGCGCGCTCCAGATGTGCACGAGCCGCGTGAAGGGGAACACGAGGAAGATCGTCATTCCGAGGAACAGGTGCGCCTTGAAGATCGGATGGACGTCTACGAGCAGCGCCGATACGCCCGGCTTGAGCGTGAGAATCCCCTGCGCCCAGGTCATGAACTTCACCATTTCGTGGCCGTCGAGGTGGTGCAGCGAGACATAGATGGTGGCGAGCCCGAGCGTGAGCTGAAGCCAGAGCAAAAGCAGGATGGCGATGTCACCGAACGACGAGGTCGTGCGGATGCGCGCATCGAACAGGCGGCGGTGCGCCAGGAGCGTGATGCCGATGAAACAGGCGATGCCGGCGACGCCGCCGATCGAGATCGCCATCCACTGCTTGAAGGTGTGCGAGATGCCGAGCGCGTCGAACACCCAGATCGGCGTCAGCAGGCCGACGAAGTGGCCCATGAAGATCAGCAAAATGCCGACATGGAACAGGTTGGAGCCCCACATCAATTGTCGTCGGCGCAGGAGCTGGCTCGACCCCGAGCGCCACGTATACTGCTCGCGGTCGAAGCGCACGAGGCTGCCGAGCAGGAACACGGTGAGGCAAAGATAAGGATACCAGCCGAACACGATGTAGGTGATCAGGTCGCGCATGGGTCTGTCCTCACGAGCGCGGATTGGAATGAGGCATATCCGGCGCGGGGCGGAGCGCGCCGCGCACGCGGGCGATCAACCCGTCTTTGCAGCCGTCGCCGGCACCCGGACCGAAATTGACCGGCGCGTCCTCCCAGGCGGCATCGAGCGCCGCCAGATCGCTCGCGTCCGGATCGGGCAGGTCGAGCAGCGCGGAGACCGCGTCGTCCTTCGGCTTGGCGGAGGCGAGCGCGATCAACGCGCGGAACACCGCCTCATAGGGCGATTGCCGCTTGCGCAACCGTTCGGCGACCGCCGCGAAGATATGCGCCGGCTGGCCGAGCGTCTCGCAGGCTTGGCGAGCGGGCAGCACCGACAGATATTCGAGAAACAGCGGCAGGAAGTCGGGCAACTCGGCCGCACTCATGCATAAGCCGGCCTGCTCGTATTGCGCTTTCAGGTCGATCATGGCCTGCCCGCGGTCGCGGCTCTCGCCATGCACGTGCTCGAAGAGATGCAGCGACAGCGAGCGCGTGCGATCGAACAGCAGCACGTAGCGTTCCTGGAGATCGTAGAGATCGTTGCGCGCGAGCTGCTCCAACAGCGGATTGAGCGCGCGGCGGGCCTGACCGGCCAGCAGACCTTCGCGGCCGATTGCGTCGCGCAGATCGCCTGCATGGCGTTGGAGCTCCTCGGTCGGATAGCTCAGCAGCGCCGACAAGGCTTTGAATGTCCGGCTCATTATGCAACCTCCATTGGAGTCCTGGCGCGTTTCGGGGTACCGAACAGGTTCGGCTCGCTCGCGCCACCCGAGCAGCCATTGCCGAACGAAAAGCCGCAGGAGCCGCGCAGGTCATAGGCGTCCTCGTTAAGCTCGCGGTGCGCGGTCGGGATCACGAAGCGGTCCTCGTAATTGGCGATCGCCATCACGTGGTACATGTCCTCGATCGCCTGCGCCTTGAGCCCGACGCGCGCGGCGATCCTCTCGTCGATCACGCCGTCGATGGTCTTCGCCCGCATATAGGCGCGCATCGCCAGCATGCGCTCGAGCGCGAGCGCGACCGGTTCCTCCTTGCCCGCCGTCAGCAAGTTGGCGAGATACTTGAGCGGAATGCGCAGACTGCGCACATCCGGCATCTCGCCGTCATGGCCGATCTTGCCGGCCTGCGCCGCCGACTGGATCGGCGACAGCGGCGGAACGTACCAGACCATCGGCAGCGTGCGATATTCTGGATGCAGCGGAAACGCGACCTTCCACTCCATCGCCATCTTGTAGACCGGCGAGCGGCGCGCGCCTTCCAGCCAGTTCTCCGGAATGCCGTCACGGCGCGCCTGTTCGATCACCGCCGGGTCATGCGGATTGAGGAAGATCTTGAGCTGCGCCTCATACAGATCCCTTTCGTCGGGAATACTCGCCGCCTCCTCGATCCGATCGGCGTCGTACAAGACAACGCCCAAATAGCGGATGCGCCCGACGCAGGTTTCCGAGCACACCGTCGGCTGTCCCGCTTCGATGCGCGGATAGCAGAAAATGCACTTCTCGGACTTGCCGCTCGACCAGTTGTAATAGACCTTCTTGTAGGGGCAGCCCGACACGCACATGCGCCAGCCGCGGCACTTATCCTGGTCGATCAGCACGATGCCGTCTTCCTCGCGCTTGTAGATCGCGCCGGAAGGACAGGCCGCGACGCACGCGGGATTGAGGCAGTGCTCGCACAGCCGCGGCAGATACATCATGAAGGTGTTTTCGAATTGGCCGTAGATTTCCTTCTGCACGCCCTCGAAATTGTAATCCTTCGAGCGCTTGGCGAATTCGGTGCCGAGGATTTCCTCCCAGTTCGGGCCCCATTCAATTTTCTCCATGCGCTCGCCGGTGATCAGCGAACGCGGCCGCGCGGTCGGCGAGGCTTTCAGCTCGGGCGCCGTCTGCAGATGCTCGTAGTCGAAGGTGAAAGGCTCGTAGTAGTCATCGATCTGCGGCAGGTCGGGATTGGCGAAGATGTTCGCGAGCACGCGCCACTTGGAGCCGATGCGCGGCTCGATTTTGCCGTTCTTCTTGCGCCGCCAGCCGCCGTTCCAGCGGTCCTGGTTCTCCCAGTCCTTCGGATAGCCGATGCCGGGCTTGGTTTCGACATTGTTGAACCAGGCATATTCCATGCCTTCGCGATTGGTCCACACGTTCTTGCAGGTGACCGAGCAGGTGTGGCACCCGATGCACTTGTCGAGGTTGAGCACCATCGCGATTTGCGCGCGGATTTTCATTCTGCGGCCTCCATTTTGGGCGCGACGGCGAGCGGTTGCGGTTGATCGGTAATCGGCGTGTCGAGCCAGTCGACTTTCGCCATCTTGCGGATGATGACGAATTCGTCGCGGTTGGTGCCGATCGTGCCGTAATAGTTGAAGCCGTAGGCCTGCTGCGCGTAGCCGCCGATCATGTGCGTCGGCTTCACCACGATGCGCGTCACCGAATTGTGGATGCCGCCGCGCTGGCCGGTTACTTCCGAGCCCGGCACGTTCACGATCTTCTCCTGCGCGTGATACATCAGGCACATGCCCTGCTTCACGCGCTGCGACACCACAGCGCGCGCGACCAGCGCGCCGTTCGAATTGTAGGCCTCGATCCAGTCGTTATCCTCGATGCCGGCCTGTTTGGCGTCGATCTCGCTGATCCAGACGATGGGCCCGCCGCGCGAGAGCGTCAGCATCAAGAGATTGTCGGTATAGGTCGAGTGGATGCCCCACTTCTGATGCGGGGTGATGAAGTTGAGCACGATCTGCTTTTCGCCGTTCGGCTTGGCATCGATCACCGGCTTGACCGCCTTGAGATCGAGCGGCGGACGATAGACACAGAGCGCCTCGCCGAAGGCCCGCATCCACAGATGATCCTGATAGAGCTGCTGCCGGCCGGACAATGTGCGCCAGGGGATCAGTTCGTGCACATTGGTGTAGCCGGCGTTGTAGCAGACCTTCTCCGACTCCAGGCCCGACCAGGTCGGCGCCGAGATGATCTTGCGCGGCTGCGCCACCACGTCGCGGAAGCGGATCTTCTCGTCCTCCTTCGGGATGGCAAGATGGGTGTGATCGCGTCCGGTGGTCTTCGACAGCGCTTCCCAGGCCTTCACCGCCACCTCGCCGTTGGTTTCGGGCGCGAGCGAAAGAATGACTTCGGTGGCATCA
>DASZQT010000423.1:0-4617 GCA_035549515.1 Pseudolabrys sp.
AACGCCTATGTCAATCAAGGCGCCCAGGCCATACAGGTCGGCGACGGAACGATCATCAAGCCGCGGTCGGGAATCCGCCCGGCCATTGAAGACGGCAAGAGGAATTACACCAATTACTACATCTTCGTGCCCGCCGAGACGGCGACTCCGCACGCCGTGAACGCCGCCAATGCACCACCGTTTTCGGGCTATTTCTACGAGACGCCGTCATCATTGGCCTGCGTCTACAAACTGGTCGCGCAGGCGAACGGCTGCAATCCGAACACGTTCCACACCAATACGAACACCGGAAGCAAGGCGATCGGCATCGTCGACGCCTATGACGCGCCGAACGTGCGCGCCGACCTTACGCATTATGCCACCCAGTTCGGTCTGCCGGCGATCACCACGAGCAACTTCGTGATCTATTACTGCACGGGCTCGACCGCTTCGACCTGCGCGACCGGCAACACCCACCCTGCCTACGACTCGGGCTGGGAAGGCGAAACCTCGCTCGACGTCCAAATGGCGCATGCCCTGGCCCCGAAGGCCAGGATTTATTTGGTGCTGGCCAAGGATAACTCCAACGCGGCCCTCTATGCGGCGGTCGACAAAGCCGCGGCACTGGTGGCGGGGGCCGGCGGCGGCGAAGTGTCGATGAGTTGGGGTCACAATGAGGTGTCGAATGATGCGTCCACCTCCGACAGCCACTTTGGCGTAAACAAGGTCGTCTATTTCGCATCGACCGGCGACAAACGCGCTGTCGGCTATCCCGCAACGTCGACCAAGGTCGTCTCGGTCGGCGGCACCAGCATTTCACGCAATGCCACCACTGGCGCATTCATCCAGGAGGTGAGCTGGGCGGATGCCGGAGCCGGGCCGAGCGCCTATATCGCGCGGCCGAGCTACCAGCCGTCGAGCATCGGCAGCAAGCGCGGCAACCCCGACGTCTCCGCGGTTGCCAATGGGGCGACCGGCGTGTGGGTCTACATCTCCGGTCAGGGCGGCTGGTACGTCTTTGGCGGCACCAGTGTTGCATCGCCGGTGATGGCCGCGATCGTGAACAGCTCCGGTCACTTCAGCACGTCGACCGCCGCGCAGCAGTCGCTCATGTACGGCACGCTCGGCACCGCCGCCGACTGGTTCGACGTGAAGCTCGGCTATTGCGGGGTCTATGCCAGCCTGTTGCCGAAGGCCGGCTACGATTTCTGCACCGGCATCGGCTCTCCGCGCGGTACGGCGGGCAAATAAGCCGGGCAGGCAAGCCGCTCGCGAGAAATTGGCGCCGCGTCCCGGATCGAGGGCGCGGCGCTTTTCATTGGCACAGACCGCGCGTGCGCCGAGGCTAATAAGTCCGCAGTCTCAGTGCGGTGACGGGTTTCCCGGGGCGGAGTTGCCCGATCCCGTTGCGCCCGGCTCGTTATTCGTTTTCGGCGGAAAGACCGGCACGAAGATTTGCGTATTGGTATGCGCGCGGCCGCTCTCGCCCGACTTCGGGATACTGGAGTCCGGCGTCTTGAGCACGCCCTCGCCATGCCAGCCCGGCGGCGGCGGACCCTTGATGCTCGTCTCCTCTCCGAAGGCGGGCACCTGCAGCGCGCCGACGGCGAGCGCGGCCACCGCGATCGATTTGAGTCTGCAACGCAAGGCCATCGCCAATTAACCCGCCGAAACAAGCCGATTTTGCGGCGCTCCGTCGCCGTCGGAACTGCCGTGACGGCCGGCTTCGCGGCTCTGGCGCTTTACCGGGAAATGCCCTAAGAGCCGCCCTGTTCCCGACAAGGGTCCCGGCAAATCTCGCGACAAGTGTCATGCGTCAACCAGCGAAACCCGCAACCCGCGTCCTCGGCAAGCATGCCGCCATTCCGGCCTCGCCCGGCGAGGCCCTGTTGGATCGCGTGCCGAATCCGCATGCCGACACGAATTACGTGGCGCGCTTCACCGCGCCCGAATTTACCACGCTCTGCCCGATCACCGGCCAGCCCGATTTCGCGCATCTGGTGATCGACTATGTGCCGGGGCGGTTTCTCGTGGAGTCGAAGTCGCTCAAGCTCTATCTGCAAAGTTTCCGCAGCCACGGCGCCTTTCACGAGGATTGCACCGTCGGCATCGGCAAAAAACTGTTCCAACTCCTGAAGCCGAAATGGTTGCGCATCGGCGGCTATTGGTATCCGCGCGGCGGCATTCCGATCGATGTGTTCTGGCAGGGCGGCCGGCTGCCGAAGGATGTATGGCTGCCGGACCAGGGCGTGCAACCCTATCGCGGGCGTGGCTGAGGCCGCTCACGTTCCCTGCGGCGCGCGCCGCAGATAATGCGCGCAGGTCAGTCCGACGGCCACGAGCACGCAGGATCCGAACAGCAGGATCGGGGTGATCCCGATGGTGCGCAGCCCGGCGCCATAAACGATCGGGCCAAGCGCCTGTCCGAGGAAGAAGAAGAACGAGTGCAGCGCCATGGCCGAGCCGCGCGCGGTGGGCGCCAGTTCGCTGGCATAGATCTGGATCACGGCGTGCAGCATGTAGAAGCCAAAGCCGAGCACCAGGAAATTGCCGAACTCCACCGGCCAGGCCACGCGCGCGGCGATCACCAACAGGCATGAGCCCATGATGGTGCCGCCGATGCGCATCATCCACGTTTCGCCCAGCGCGCGCAGCAGGCGCGACACCATCACGCTGTAAAGCGCGCCGCCGATGCCGAAGCCGGCGATCACGATGCCGGCAATCGAGGCGCGCGTCTCGCCGGCCTGATGCAGCATGGTCGCCATGTGCGGGAACACGCCGTACATGAACACCGCCTCGCAGAACACGGCGCCGAAGCAAATCTTGGCCAGCGGATTGCGGAAGATGGCACGGTAGTTCGGCCCGAGCGTTGAGAGGTCGAAGTGCCCGGTCGCTTCCTTGAGGCCGCGGAAGCCCGGAATTGCCGCCGCCAGCACCAACGCACCGAAGCCGCCGAGCACGAAGAACACGCCGCGCCAGCCGACCAGATCGCTCACCACGCCGGCGCAGGTCGCGCCCAACAGATTGCCGGTCATGATCGCGAACAAGAGCCGCCCCATGGCGACCTGCCGTTCCGCAATCGGAATCTTATCGCCGAGAAAGGCAAACGCGATCGGCACCACGCCCCCGGACGCAAGTCCCCCGACCATGCGCGCGACGAGCAGCGTCTCGAAATTGCCGGCGAAGCCGCAGACCAGCGTGGCCGCCGTCAGCACCAGCATGCACAGCAGCATCAGCCGCGACTTTGAAAACATGTCGGCGAGCGCGCCCAGGACCGGCTGTACCAGCGCGTAAGGCAAGGTGAAGGCGGTGGTCAGCAGCGCGGCGGTCGCCGGCTCGACATTCAATCCGAACGCGATCTGGGGAATGACCGGATCGGTCGATCGAAAGAACAGCGAGGCCGCGAATACCACGATCGCAATGAGATTGAGGGTACGGGTCATCGCAAAAAATGTGGCCGCGTCAGGCTTTCGCCAGGCGGTCGAAATCGACGAGCCGGCGCAAGAGCGGCTCCATGTCCTTCAGCGGCATCATGTTGGGGCCGTCCGACGGCGCCCGGTCGGGATCCTGATGGGTCTCGATGAAGACCCCGGCGATGCCGACGGCGACGGCGGCACGCGCCAGCACCGGCACGAACTCCCGCTCCCCACCCGACGACGTGCCCTGCCCGCCCGGCTGCTGCACCGAATGGGTGGCGTCGAAGATCACGGGCGCGCCGGTCGTGCGCTTGAGGATCGGCAGCGCGCGCATGTCGGACACCAGCGTGTTGTAGCCGAAGGAGGCGCCGCGTTCGGTCACCAGCACATTGCGGTTGCCCGCGCCGGTGATCTTGGCCACGACGTTCCGCATGTCCCAGGGCGCCAGGAACTGGCCCTTTTTCACATTGACGACCTTGCCGGTCTGCGCCGCGGCGATCAGCAAGTCGGTCTGCCGGCACAGGAAGGCCGGGATCTGCAGCACGTCGACCGCTTCCGCCACGCGCGCGCATTGCGCGGCTTCGTGCACGTCGGTGAGCACGGGCAGTCCGAGCGTGTCGCGAATTTCCGCGAAAACGGGAAGCGCGGCGTCGAGTCCGATGCCGCGCGCGCTTGCGCCGGAGGTGCGGTTCGCCTTGTCGAACGAGGTCTTGTAGACCAGACCGATCCCGAGTCTGCCGGCGATGTCCTTCAGCGCGGACGCCATTTCCAGCGCATGCCCACGGCTTTCGAGCTGACACGGGCCGGCGATCAGCGCCAGCGGCAGATCATTGCCGAAGCGCACGGAACCGACGGTAACGATTGAATTCGCGGGCTGGTCCAAGAGATTTATTCCTTGCGGACGGGACCATGGAGCGCGGACGGTAGTCCGTCAACCGGCCCCGGCCGGCTCGAATACCAGCACCGCGCCCAGGGCATCCTCGGCGCCGATCACCGTCGCATTGCCGGCATAGAGCCCGGCGAGACCCGCAAGTTCAGGGCTCGCCTGAGCGCGTTCCGCATCGGCACTCTGAAAGCGCAGCGCCGCCAGCCGCGCGCCGTCGCTCACATCCGGCGGTTTGACACCAAAACGGTGCAAGAAGGCACCCGGCGCCGTCACGTCGATGGTGCCGCGTGGGGTCGCGATGGAAAAGCCGCCCTTAGCCCCCAGCGCGGGCGCGCC
>DASZQT010000424.1:0-4654 GCA_035549515.1 Pseudolabrys sp.
GTGGTGCGGCCGGCGGTATCGAGCAGCACCACGTCGTAGCCGCCGAGCCTCCCGGCTTCCATGGCCCGACGCGCGATCTGCGGCGGCGTTTGCCCGGCGACGATGGGGAGTGTGTCGACCTGCACATCTCGGCCGAGCACGGCGAGCTGCTCCATGGCGGCCGGGCGGCGCACGTCGAGCGAGGCCATCAGCACCTTGCGCTTCTGGCGTTCGGTGAGGCGCTTGGCGAGCTTGGCCGTGGTGGTGGTTTTGCCGGAGCCCTGCAGGCCGACCATCATGATCGGCACCGGCGGGGCGGCATTGAGATCGATCGGCTGGCTGTCGGCGCCGAGCGTCTTGACCAGTTCGTCGTGCACGATCTTCACGACCATTTGGCCGGGCGTGACCGACTTCACGACTTCGACGCCGACCGCCTGGGTCTTCACGCGGTCGGTGAACGCGCGTGCCACATCGAGCGCGACGTCGGCTTCCAGCAGCGCGCGACGCACTTCGCGCAGCGCGGCCTCGACATCGGCCTCGCTCAACGCGCCGCGGCGCGTGAGGCGGTCGAGAATGCCGTTCAGCTTTTCCGACAGTGAGTCGAACATCGAATTCGGTCCTTGCGCTCTTTCACCTCTCCCCGTTCTTACGGGGAGAGGTCGACTTGCGAGCCTCGGCGAGCAAGTCGGGTGAGGGGCAATTTTCTCACGCCCCTCACCCGGCTCGCGCCTTCGGCGCTCGCCACCCTCTCCCCGCAGGCGGAGAGAGGGGAGAGAGCCCCAAACACGAAACGCGCCCGAGGGCGCATTGCGCTGTCGGGCGTTTGCCTCCGGTCTCACAGGGCCGGTCGGCGGCAGATGAATTTCACGTCTCTATCGAGAACGGCCGGAAACTAGGCAGGGGGAGGGGCGGTGTCAAGGCAGCGAGGCTGGACTACAAAGCGAGCTGAGCGCCCGGACCGTCACCCTGAGGTGCCGTCGCGTAGCGACGGCCTCGAAGGGCGACGGCCGATCCCGTGCCCGTTCATCCTTCGAGGCTCGCCGCCAGAGCGGCTCGCACCTCAGGATGACGGTCCGAATCTTACGTGCGGGGTAGCAGGCTACTGCCCCAGCTCGAAGCTCACCGTCACCGCCGCCCGAAGTTCCCGCTCGCCGGGGACGACGGGAACCGCGCCGGCGGCCGCCCGCATGGCCGCCAGGGGACGCGGCGGCGGGGTAGCCCCTTCCTCGGTAATGGAGACCACCGGGCCCAGTCGGCCGCCGGCCGCTTTCACATAAAGCTCGGCCTTGCGGCGGGCGTCGGCGATGGCCTCGTCGCGCGCCTGGTCGAGCAGCTTGGACTGTTCGGAAACCCCGAACTCGATGCCCGACATTTCGTTGGCGCCGGCCGCGATGGCGCGGTCGAGAATGGCCGGCATGCGGTCGATGTCGCGGATCTTGATGGTGACCTGGTTGGTGACCCGGAAGCCCATGAGGCGGGGCGGTCCCGGCTTGCTCGAATCGTATTGCGGTTGCAGCGAAAGCTGGGAGGTGTGGATGTCGCGATCGGCAATGCCGGAGTCGCGGATCGCTTTCAGCACAGCCGCCATCTGCTTGGAATTGGCATCGCTGGCCTCATGCGCGGTGCGGCCCTGGCTGCTGACGCCGATGCTGATCGTCGCCACGTCGGGGACGACAGCAACCGTTGCCTCGCCGGTGACGGTCACCAGCCGCTCGGCCGCGCGCGCGGGCGCGGCGCCGAGGCTGGCCGCGATCGCCAGGACGAGAAGAAAAACGACCCGCATCGGCATCTTACTTGATCGGCACGAACACGTTGACCACCAGTTTGTCGGCGTTCGCCGCCACCGGCTCGGTCGTGTATTCCTCGATGAACAGGTCCTTGGCCTCGAGCTGTTTGTCGTCGAGATAGTTGGTGATCGCCTCATAAGTGGTGTCCATCGCGTCGTAGGAGCCGCGGTGCACGAATTTGAGCGCCTTGCCGGACGGTGCCGGACCAACCGCAATGTCGCCCTTGGGCGGATCCTTCGGCATCTCGGCGATCGGGTAGGCGGCCTCGAACTGGAAGCCGGTGTCATCGGTCTGCGTATAGATGGTCAGCGGCAGGCCGGAGGGCTTGATGCCCTGCTTGTCGAGGTAATCGCGCAACGACTTGAAGGAATCGGCGAGCGTGTCGAAGGCGGTGTCCCAATTGGTATGGCCTTTGAGATAGATGATATTGCGCGGGGGCAGCTCGACCTCCTGGCCGAAGGCATCGCCCGGCTGCAAGGCTTGCGGCGCGCCCGGTTCGGGCGGCGTTTCCGACGCCGGCGGCGCAAGGGGCGTTTGCGTGCTCGCGGCGGGCGGCGCCGGCTGCGCCACCGCTTGGCCGAAGGTCAGCGCGAAGGCTAGCGCGGCAAGGATCGGCACCGCAGAGCGGCTGCGAGACATGACAGTTCTCCGTTTCTTGATTTTATCGCTCCGGCGCGGCAGTTCGGCGATTCGCCCCGGCTTTGTTGCATTCTAGCATGGCCCCTGGCCAATCGACGGGTATTCGCCATATAAAGCGGGCGAAAGCCGGGCAGACATGCGTTAACGCCGTCGGCCTCGGGCGGTCTTCAACGGACGATTCAAACAATCTGAGTCATGGGCGCGCTCGCCAACCAATCCTTCGTCAAGATGAACGGCATCGGCAACGAGATCGTCGTGGTCGATCTGCGCGCCGGCGCGCCCAAAAATCTTCAAGGGATCGAGGCGGCGGAAGCGCGCGCGGCGGCCGCGCCGGACGGCGCGCCCTACGATCAGTTGATGGCGCTCTATCCGCCGCGCACGCCCGGCACCGACGCCTTTGTGCGCATCTACAACAATGACGGCTCGGAAGCCGGCGCCTGTGGTAACGGCATGCGTTGCGTCGCCTCCATCGTGGCGGGCGAGACCGGCAAGGACGCGCTCACATTCGAGACAGCCGCCGGCCTGCTCAACTGCTGGAAGGGCGAGGACGGCCTGTTCACGGTCGACATGGGCAAGCCGCGCTTTGCCTGGAACGAGATTCCGCTGGCGGAAGAGTTCCGCGACACCCGCGCCATCGAATTGCAGATCGGGCCGATCGACAAGCCGGTGCTGCATTCGCCTTCGGTTGTGAACATGGGCAATCCGCACGCGATCTTCTGGGTCGACGATGTGAATGCCTATGATCTCGGTCGCTTCGGGCCACTGTTGGAGAATCATCCGATCTTTCCCGAGCGCGCCAATATCACGCTCGCGCAGATCGTCTCGCGCGAGCACATCGTGATCCGCACCTGGGAGCGCGGCGCCGGGTTGACCCGTGCTTGCGGCTCGGCCGCTTGCGCTGCGGCCGTTGCAGCCGCGCGCTTGAAGCGCACCAACCGCAAGGTGAAGGTCACGCTGCCGGGGGGCGAACTCACCATCGACTGGCGCGCGAGCGACGATCACGTGCTGATGACCGGCCCGGTGGAATTCGAGTTCAACGGGCGCTTCGCTGCGGCCTTGTTCGACAAGGCCGCGGTGCCGTGAGCGTCGAGCTTGTCACCTTCGGCTGCCGGCTGAACATCGCCGAGCAGGACGCGATCCGGCGCGCGGCGGCTGAGTCCGGCTGCGACGATGCGGTGATCGTGAACACCTGCGCGGTGACGGCGGAAGCGGTACGGCAGGCGCGCCAGTCGATCCGCCGCATCAAGCGCGAAAATCCCGCTGCGCGCATCGTGGTCACGGGCTGCGCGGCGCAAGCCGAGCCGGCGCAATTCGCCGCGATGCCGGAAGTCGAGCGCGTCGTCGGCAATGAGGAAAAATTCGACGCCGAGGTGTGGGCCTCGGACACGCGCGTTGCCGTCGCCGATATCATGGCGGCCAAGGCGATGCGTCCCCATCCCATCGACCGCATCGAACATCACACACGCGCGTTCGTGCAGGTGCAGAACGGCTGCGACCATCGCTGCACCTTCTGCATCATTCCGTTCGGGCGTGGCAATTCGCGCTCGTTGCCGGCGGCCGAGATATTGGCGCAGGTGCGGCGCTTCGTCGACAACGGCTATCGCGAAGTCGTGCTCACCGGTGTCGACATCACGAGCTACGGCGCGGATTTGGCGGGCGCGCCGCGTCTCGGCGCCTTGGTGAAGACCGTTCTTAAGGAATTTCCCGAATTGGCGCGCCTGCGCCTGTCGTCCATCGACTCGGTCGAGGCGGATCGCGACCTTATGGACGCGCTCGCCGATGAGCCGCGCCTGATGCCGCATCTGCATCTGTCGTTGCAGCACGGCGACGATCTCATCCTCAAGCGCATGAAGCGGCGGCATTCCCGCGCCGACGCCATCCGCTTCTGCCATGAGGTGCGCAGCTTGCGCCCCGATGTCGCCTTTGGCGCCGACATCATGGCGGTGAAGGCGATGCACCCGCAGCCTATCGACCGCATCGAGCGCCACACCCGCGCTTTCGTGCAGGTGCAGAACGGCTGCGACCATCGCTGCACCTTCTGCATCATCCCGTTCGGGCGCGGCAATTCACGCTCGCTGCCGGTAACCGACGTGCTGGCGCAGGTGCGGCGCTTCGTCGACAACGGCTACCGCGAGGTCGTGCTCACCGGCGTCGACATCACCAGCTACGGCGCGGATTTGGCGGGCGCGCCGCGTCTCGGCGCCTTGGTGAAGACCGTTCTTAAGGAATTTCCCGAATTGGCGCGCCTG
>DASZQT010000425.1:0-8075 GCA_035549515.1 Pseudolabrys sp.
TCGAAAGTGAGGCCGGCGGCGGAGACGTAAGGAAACGTGCCGATCAGGTTGCGGCGGCGGATATCGACCGGGTCGAGGCTAAAGGCGCGCGCCGCCTTGTCCATCAGCCGTTCCAGCGTGAAGGTGATGGTCGGGCGCGACACGCCGCGATAGGGCGCCATGGTGCAGGTATTGGTAATCACGCCGCGCGCACGCGCATCGTAGTGGCGGAAGTCGTAAGGGCCCGGCATCTCGGCCATGGCCATCAGCGGCTCGACGCCGCAGGTGGTGGGGAAGCAGGAGTAAGCGCCGACATTGCTGACAATGTCTGTCTTGAGCGCGACGAGGCGCGCGTCCTTATCGAAGGCGCCCTGCAGCGCGAGATACTGGTCGCGCGAGTGGAAAGCCGCGATCAGGTTCTCGCGCCGGTCCTCGGTCCAGGCCACCGAGCTTTTGAGTTTGCGCGCCAGCCATACCAGCACGACATATTCGCTCGCGAGCGACATCTTTTGTCCGAAGCCGCCGCCGACATCGGGCGCGATCACGCGCAGATCGGACTCCGGCATGCCGAGCACATCGGCGATGGCGGTGCGCGTGAGATGCGGCATCTGCGTGGTGCAGGTCAGCGTCACGCGGCCGGTCGCGGCATCATACGCGGCATGGCCGGCGCGCGGCTCCATCGGCGTGGCGTTCTGCCGGCGCGAGCGCGCCTCCATGGTGATGATTGTGTGCGCGTTCGCCCAGACCGTGTCGAAGTCGGGTGTCTTGATGCGGCCTTCCAGGATGACATTGCCGGGCGCTTCTTGATGGATTTGCGGTGCGTCGTCCGCGAGCGCCGCGCGCGCATCGATCACGGGCGTTGCATCGGTGATGCTCAGGTCAATGTCGTCGAGAATGTCTTCCGCTTGTTCTTCGCTCTGCGCGACGACAGCGGCGACGGGTTCGCCGACGAAGCGCACTTCGCCGTCCGCGAGGATCGGCTGGCCGATCGGTTTGTAGGCGAACTTATGCAGCACGGCCAAGATCGGCTTCACGCCTTCGAGGTCGGCGGCGGTGATAACGCGTGCGCCGTCCGGCGCCGTGATGCGCTCGATCTTGCCGGCAGCGACCGGGCTACGCAGGAAGCGCACCCAATGCTGCGCCGGCAGGTCCGCTGTGAAGCGGCCTTGCCCGGTGACCAGCGCGGGGTCTTCCAGGCGGCGGATCGCGCGCCCGACCCAGGTCATGCCGCTGCCTTTGGTGTGAGGCTCGCGCGCGCTCATGACGTGCTCACCTCCAGCGCGCGGCGCACCACCGCGCGCACCAGGTCGCGGCGATAGTCGGCCGAGGTCTGGTGATCCTCCATCGCGTCGACCGCATTTGCCGCTGCCTCGGCGGCAGCGCGGAAGGCGGCATCGCCCGGCGTGTTCCCTTCGAGCATCGCTTCAGCTTCCGCGATACGGCGCGGCGAAGCCTCGGCGCCGCCGACGCCAATGCGCACTTCGCGCATCCGGCCGTCCCGCGCGCGCCAGGTAACCAGCGCGGCGCTCATGGCGAAATCGCCGGCGCGGCGGGAGAATTCGTTGAAGCCGAATTTGGTGTCGGACGAAAGCAGCGGCAGCCGCACCTGCGCGAGCAATTCGTCTTCCGCCAGCGCGGTCGACATGATGCCTTGGAAGAAATCGCGCGCGTCGATTCCGCGCTCGCCGCGCACGCTTTGCGCCACCATGGTCGCGTCGAGGGTTGCCGCGGTGAGGCACCATTCCGACGAAGGATCGGCGTGTGCCAAACTGCCGCAGAACGTGCCGCGCATGCGGATCGGGTAATGCGCGATGTGGCGGGCGATAAGCGAGAGCAGCGGCCCGAGCGGATTGTCGACCACGGGCTTATGAAAGGCGGCGTGGCGCACGCAGGCGCCGATGGAAAGCGTCTTGCCGTCGCTGTCGATCCTGTCGAGTCCTTTGACCTCGTTGATGTCGACCAGATGCGCGGGCTTGGCGAGCCGGAACGCCATGATCGGCACCAGGCTTTGCCCGCCGGCGAGCACGCGGCCGTCCTGCGGCGCCACCTCGGCCAGGATTCTCACCGCCTCGTCCAGCGTCTTCGGCACATGGCGCACGAACGGTGCGGGTTTCATCGAACGATCCTCGCCAGCGACTTCTCGCCGTCATTCTGAGGCGCGAACGCGCACCGCGCCGGGACGCATTTCATATGTGTACAAACGATAGCCTGCGGGAGCGGATTGTCAAACGGTCCCGAACCCAGGACGCCCGATTGATCCACCGCAACCTCGCGCGCCCCCCGCATGCTACGCGATCCTTCCAACGACAGGGGAGCCGCGGAAATGCGCAAATCGATTCCGGCGCTGGCAATGGCGGCGCTGCTCGCCAGCCTCGCGGCGCGCGCGCAGGACCATGTCCCACAGCCCTACGAATTGACCTCGCGCGGCGTGATCGCCGCCGATGCGGGTGAAGCCTACCGGCTCGCGCTCGCGTCCTGTTATCCGGGCAAGCCGGGCGATGCGCCGCAGGGGCCGCAATTCCTCGCTTGCCTGAAGAAAGCCTATCGCAGTGAAAGCGACACGTTGACGAAGACCTATGGCGGCACACTGGCGGCGCTTAAATCCGCGCCCGATCGCGCGGCTAAGCTGCGCGAGGTGCAAGGCGGCTGGACGAGATTCCGCGATGCCAATTGTTCGTTCGCGCGGGCGGTGGCGCCGGCGGAAGAGGCCGAGGCGTTTTATTACGACTGCCTGCTGCGCGCGACGATCGAGCGGCGCATCGAGTTGCGCAGCCTGGTGGGGGATTAGGCCCCGCCCTCGGCGCCGACAAAGATCGACGACATTTGGCTGCGGTGCGAGGCGATGTAATTGTAGACGGGCGTGCCGACCGCCCGGCTGAGTACCGGGATATAGAAGAACGGCACCATCCACCACATCCCCGGCACGCGCAGCACGACATGGCGGTAGGCTTCGAAGCCGGGCAGCGCGCGCCCGTCCGGCAACACCAGATAGAGCGCCTTCTCCATCTTCTCGTCGCTCACCACCGGCGAGGGATCGATACGGAAATTGCGGATGTTGATCTGTTGCAGCCCGTCGAAGGCGAGAAACCAAACCATGGAGCGCACGCAGAAGCCGCAGCGACCGTCATAGATCATTTCCATCGGGCCGATCTTCTTCTTCCAGGCGAGACCGAGATTGTGCAGCCATTCCGGCCGCACGAAGCTCATATGGCCCATCATCATCGTGAAGGAAAAATAATAGAGCCCCATCAGCAGCGCGAACTGCGAGTGCAGGAAGAGCGCGAGCGCAAGCAGATAGGGCCGCGTGGCGCGCTGCCAGATCAGGAATACATAGCCGAGCTCGATCAGGATCGTGCCGTAGGTGGCGAGGTTCACCAGCCAATATTGCGAGGCAAAGAAGCGGAGCAACGTGGCGTTGTAATGCTCGTCGGTCGTGAACACGTACCAGACCGCGTCGCCGTACCACCAGTCGTCGCCGCCGAGTTTGCTGATGGCGCTGTAGAAGAACAGCGTTGCCATCTGAATCTGCATCAGCCGCGTGCAGGCACCCGCCCATTCGCTGGTGAATTGCGGCAGCGTGGCGCCGAGGTTATGGCGCTTGGCCGCCCGCACGGCGCGCACGCGATCAAGGCTGAGCGCGCGGCCGACCGGCGCCAGGCACATGATGAAAAGCAGCGCGGCCAGGATCTTGTCGACGCCATAGAACAGCATCGGATTGCGATGGTCGTAGGAAATCTGGCCGATCAGCAGGACCCACTTCACCCAAGAGGTGCGCCAGCCCACGATGAAGGCCGCGCAGCAGGCCAGAAAAATAAAGTGGAAGGCGGCGAGCTGCCACTCGCTGGTCACGCCGAACAAGAGCGACAGCGACCACGGGTCGTCACTGACCGCGAGATCGCGCGGCATCCAGCCGTTGTCGCTCCAAAGGTCGGAAAGATAAGGCGTCGCAAGGGCGTAATGAATCAGTAGCGCGCTACCGACGCCGATCCGGGTGATTTCCAAGGGCGTTGTCGGGCTGTTCTGAAACCAGATGCGCGACCAAACGTCCCAAAAGGCGGCCAGGCGTTCACGGACAAAGCTCACGAAGGTCACTCCGGGCACTGGGCGTGTTTGATTGTTTTCGCTGTAAAAAACTTTGGATCGGTACGATCCTCGCCGGCCAGTTCATCCTCGCGCGTGAAGCGCTCTTCCTGCATTTCGATCAGCGTGATGGCGGCCGGGTGCAGCGCAGCATGTTGTTTGCAGAAGCGCGCTATGGCGGCGTCGGCATAGAGCTCGGGATTGTCCATAATGGCGTAATACCAACCCCTTACCCAGAAATAGCTGGGATGAAACCAGCTTAGTTGCTGTGCGGGATTGAAGGTGTGCTGGCCGCCGTCCTTGTCTTCGACGATGACGCGCAGGCGCGAGCCTTCCCCGACATTGGGCGCGAAGAAGTCCCACTGGCTGTCCAGTCGCAGCAAGGACATGTAAGGCTGAAGCACCTTGCGGATCGCATCCGACAGATAACTATCGGGTGCCGGCGCAACGATCATCACCAGCGTCTGCCAGGTGACGAACAGCGACATGATGAGGTAGGTCAGGCGCTGTCGGATCATTTTCTTCGCTGTTCGATTGACGCCGGTTATGGTAGTTATTGCCAGTTTGCAGGCGGATGCAGACTGTCGACTTTGACGTAAGTCAACAAAAAGTCGCGAGGACTGTCTAGCTATCTTCTGTTGTTTAACCTCCGCAACGGGCGAGGCGGTTATGGCTGTGATGACAGGATTCAGATCGCGTTTAGCGCTCTTATTTTCGTTGGCGTTTGCCGCCGCTCTGCTGGTCATGCCCAGCACAAGAGCGATGGCGCAGGACCATGGCGCTGCGCTCGCGCAGGAGCAGGGGACGATGCCCCGCTCGCTCGATGTCAGCGGCGGACTCAACAGTGATATGTCGGCGCAGACGCACCGTTCCGTCAGCGGCCGCACCGGCGGTGGCCGCACGGGTGCCGGACGCACAGGCGGTGGCCGCACCGGCGCGGGTCGCACCGGCGGACGTACCGGCGCAGGCCGCACCGGCGGGCGCACGGGAGCCGGCCGAACAGGTCGCACGGGTAGCGGACGCACCGGTCGCACGGGCGCTGGCCGCACGGGCCGCACCGGCGCTGTCAGCCGCACCGGCCGCACAGGCGCCGGCCGTACCGGTCGGACGGGCCGCACGGGCGCCGGCCGTACCGGTCGCACTGGTGCCGGTCGTACCGGTCGCGTCGGACGGACGGGTGCCACTCCGGGCACCCGCGTCGGTCGTACCGGACGCGTGGGTCGTGTCGGCCGCGTCGGACGCACCGGCGCAACCCGTGTCGGTCGTGTTGGCCGCGTCGGACGTGTTGGGCGCGTCGGACGCGTGGGTCGTGTCGGACGCGTGGGTCGCGTCGGGCGGGTCGGACGTGTCGGCCGCATCGGCGGTGGCTGGTGGCGTTGGAACGGCCCGCGTCGCTATTGGTGGGGCAATCGCTGGTGGACGCTGGGCGCGGTCGGCGTGCTCGGCGGCTGGTGGTATGGCTCGACCTATTACTGGCCCGACACCTATGTCGAAGTCAGTCAGCCCTACTGCTCGGGTCCGACTCCGGATGGCTGCGTGCTGCGCTGGCAGGACGTGAAGACCGAGGAAGGCGACACCGTCCCGCAGTGCGTGAAACTGTGCCCGCGCGCCGATGCGACGCCGCCGGTGCCGCAGCCGGCCGTCACCGAGCCGCTGCCGCCAGCGCCGCCGCCGGCTCCGGCCGGATCGTGCTTGGTCGACATCTACTCTGACCCCAACTTCGGCGGCCAGACGGACGAGACCGGCGACGACCAGCCCGACCTGGGCGATTGGGACAAGCTCATCGCCTCGCTCGAGGTGAAGTCGGGTACGTGGGACTTCTACACCGAGCCGGACTTCAAGGGCGACGTGATCCGTCTGGCACCGGGCAAGTACCCGACGCTGAACGGCACGTTCAACAAGAAGATCGGGTCGTTCCTCTGCCTCGATAACAAGCCGGCCGGCCAGTAAGTTAGGCCATCGGCTTCCGTCGCCGAGGCGACGAGACGAAATTCGCCCGGGCCCCGCAAAGGCCCGGGCGAAGTTTTTTTGACGTGTCCTGTACGAGCTTGTTGTCGGCGGCCCGGTTCGTGCGTCGCGCTTCAAAAAGACGTCCATGGCCAATCGATGGCGCGCCGGCGCGGTACCGGTAAGCCAAGTCATAAACATCGTGCTTTTCACGACGGTGCAAACACGTAGTTGGCACGGTCCGCCGGAACGAGTCCGATAAGGGCTGGTTTCCCGCATGGCGTCCAAAAGGCAACGGTGTCATGCGCAGCTTCAGATCGATCTCCGCCTTCATTTTCGTGTTGTCGCTCGCCGGCGCGTTTCTGCTCGGCCCGGCGAGCAAAGCTCCCGCGCAGAAGCTGGCGGTCCCGGCGACGCAAGGAAGCCCATTGCAGACGCCCACGTCGAACACTGCCGGTACACCCGATAAATCGCAGGTCGATTTATCCGCGCGCTCAGGCGGAGGCGGTGGCCGCGGCGGATTTGGAGGTGGGCGCGGTGGATTTGGAGGTGGACGCGGCGGCTTCGGTGGCGGACGAGGTGGATTTGGCGGGCATGGTGGATTTGGCGGCCGCACCGGATTCGGTGGCCGTACCGGCGCGAGCTTCGGCCGCGGCGGCTTCGGCCGTGGCGGTGGGAGTTTTGCGCGTTCGCCCGGTCGAACGGGTGCTGGCCGCGCTGGCCGAACGGGCGCGGGCCGCGCGGGCCGCACCGGCGCGGCTCGTACCGGAAGAACCGGCGCAGGAAGGACCGGCCGGACCGGCCGCACTGGCGCCGGACGCACCGGTCGCACCGGCGCAGCGCGTGTCGGACGCACCGGGCGGACCGGCGCTGGACGCGCCGGGCGGGTCGGCCGTACTGGCGCCACGCCGGGCACGCGGGTCGGACGTGTTGGCCGTACGGGCGCCGCGCGCGTCGGCCGCGTCGGGCAAGTGGGCCGTGTCGGCCGCGTTGGACGTGTTGGCCGCGTAGGACGCGTCGGTCGGGTTGGACGAGTTGGCCGCATCGGGCGCGTGGGCCGTGTCGGCGGCTGGTGGGGCCCCGGGCCGGGCCGCTACTGGTGGGGTGGCGGCTGGTGGACGCTCGCCCCGCTCGCCGCGCTCGGCGGGTATTGGTACGGCTCGAGCTATTACTGGCCCGACGCCTATGTCGAAGTCGGCCAGCCCTATTGCTCGGGTCCGACGCCGGATGGCTGCGTGCTGCGCTGGCAGGACGTGACCACCGAGGAAGGCCAGAGTGTGCCGCAATGCGTGAAGCTCTGCCCGCGCGCCGATGCCACGCCGCCGGTGCCGAAGCCGGCCGTGACCGAACCGATCCCGCCGGCGCCCCCGGCGCCCCCGGCCGGTGCCTGCCTGGTCGACATTTTCAAAGATCCGAATTTCGGCGGCGAAAGCGACGAGACCAACGAAGACCAGACCCAGCTCGCCGACTGGGACCAGAGCATCGCCTCGATCGAGGTGAAGTCCGGCACCTGGGACTTCTACACGCAGCCCGACTTCAAAGGCGATGTGATGCGGCTGGCGCCCGGCAAGTACCCGACGCTGAGCGCCATCTTCAACAAGAAGATCGGCTCGTTCCTGTGCCTCGACAACAAGTCCGACGGCCAGTAGGTCGCCGGCCGCCGACGAAAACCCGCCCGGGCCGCGCACACGGCCCGGGCGTTTTTTCGGCCGCGTTTCACGGGGCGTGAATCGCCGGCGGGAACGCGCTATGATTGATAATCCGAACCGCTCACTACCGGGGGAGCGCGATGGAAGTGCTGCTCTATGCGATCGGCGCGCTGGCGATCCTGTGGATCGTCGTTTTGGCAGGCTCGCCGTTCTTCGGTCCGGGCAATCACTGACGCCTTTTCGCGTCGGTTGTTGTGCCGTTCACGAACGTGGCGAAAGGCCGCCCGGCGTTTCGCCGAGGCCGCGCATTGCTACGCGCATTGCCCCGCGCATTGCCCCGCGCGTTGCTATATGACCGCGCAGACCATGTTTCGCCTAAGCCAGCGCGGATAGTCCAGTCATGAGCATCAGCGACACAGA
>DASZQT010000426.1:0-3381 GCA_035549515.1 Pseudolabrys sp.
CTGACGCCGCTGATGATCATGGCCGGTGCCTTCACATTGCTGTTTTTCACGCTGCATCTCGCCGCCATGCGCAACGAGATCCTGCGCCGGCGCGTGCGCAGCATGCGAATGATACAGGCGCAGGAGCTCGCAGAGGCAAGCGCATGAATTTGGGACCGCACGCCGATTTCATCATCGCGTCCTATGCCGTGACCGCGTTCGTGGTGGCTATGCTGGTGGCCTGGGTCGTGCTCGATTATTCGACGCAGCGGCGCATTCTCGGCGATCTCGAGGATCGCGGCGTCACGCGCCGTTCGCGGCGAGTGAAGTGACGTTATGGACAAACGCCGCAACACCCTCCGCTCATTCCCGCGAAAGCGGGAATCCAGCGGTGGGTCCCCGTTTTCGCGGGGACGAACGGAGTTGATGGCATGAGCACAACCACAAACGAAACACCTACGAAGAAACGGCGCAATCTCTTCGTGCTGCTGCCGCTCGCGGTGTTTCTCGCGCTGGCCGCGCTGTTCCTCTACAGGCTCGGCTCGGGCGATCCGTCCGTCATTCCCTCCGCGCTGATCGGCCATCCGGCGCCGAAGACCGATCTGCCGCCGCTGGAAGGCATCACGCATGACGGCAAGCCGGTGCCCGGCCTGAGCAACGCGACCTTTGCCGGCGCGGTGACGCTGGTGAATGTGTGGGCCTCGTGGTGCGTGCCGTGTCACGACGAGGTGCCGTATCTGGAGCAATTGTCGAAGGACAAACGCTTCCAGCTCGTCGGCATCAACTACAAGGATTCAGCCGACAATGCGCGGCGCTTCCTCAACCGCTACGGCAATCCCTTCGCCGCCACCGGCCGCGACGACAGCGGCCGCACCTCGATCGACTGGGGCGTCTATGGCGTGCCGGAGACGTTCCTGGTCGGGCGCGACGGCAAGATCGCCTATAAGCTGGTGGGGCCGATCACGGCCGACAATCTGCAAAGCACGCTGATGCCGCAAATCGACAAGGCGCTGAAGCCGTGAAACCGCTGCCCCTCGGGCAGGTCTACGCGCTGCTCGAACCTGGGCCGGTGGTGCTGCTGACCACGACGCACAAGGGTCGCGCCAATGTCATGACGCAGTCGTGGCATATGATGATCGAATTCGAGCCGCCGCTCATCGCCTGCATCTGCAGCGAGGCCAATTACAGTTTCGCGGCGCTGCGCGCGACCGGCGAGTGCGTGATCGCGATCCCGGCGCGCAAGCTGGCGGCGCCGATGGTCAAAGTCGGCAATTCGCATGGCGACGAGATCGACAAGTTCGAGGCCTTCGGCCTGACGCCGGTGCCGGCGGAGACTGTGCAGGCGCCGCTGATCAAGGAATGCTTCGCCAATCTGGAATGCAAGGTAATCGATAAGCGGATGGTTTCCCGCTACAACATGTTCGTGCTGGAAGTGGTGAAGGCCTGGACCGATCCCAAGCAGAAGAACCCGAAGACGCTGCACCACAAAGGCTACGGCAAATTCGTGGTGGACGGGCCGACGATCAAGCTGAAGTCGAAGATGCGGTGAGCCGTCGCCCTGAGGCGCTCGGCGCGAGACGCGCCGAGCCTCGAAGGGCCTGGGCCGTTCAGCCTTCGAGGGCTTCGCACGCAAGTCGGCTGTAGCCGACTTGCGCATCGAAATGCCGATCTCGGGCAAGCCCGAGATCGGTGCGAAGCCACCTCAGGATGACGGATAAAGGCCCTCAACTCTTCTTCTCCGCCTGATACTTCATCAACAGCGGATATTGCAGCGCGCCGAAAACAAAGGTCAGCGGCACAACGCCGAACAGTTTGAAGCTGACCCAGAAATCGGTCGAGAAATTGCGCCAGACGATTTCGTTCACGATCGCCAACGCGAAGAAGAACAGCGCCCATCGCCAGGTGAGCTTGCGCCAGCCTTCCTCGGTCAAGTCGAACACTGAATCGAACAGCATGCCGAGCAGCGGCTTGCCCAAGAGCAGACCGACAACCAAAGTGCCGCCGAACAATAAATAAATGATGGTCGGCTTGAGTTTGATGAACAGTTCGTCGTGCAGCACCAGCGTGAGCCCGCCAAAGATGAAGACGATCACGGCGGTGACCAGCGGCATGATCTCGATGCGCTTCGCGAGCACGTAGGCGACGCCGAGCGCGACCAGCACTGCCACCATGAAGGAGCCGGTAGCGACGTAGATGCCGAATTTGGCATTGGCCGCGAAGAACAGCACCAGCGGCCCGATGTCGAGCACGAGCTTGAGGGTGGGGTTGAGTTTTTGCTTTTCGGACATAGAGGCTCTCTAGCGCGCGCCTTTTAAATTGTCATTCCGGGGCCCGAGCGAAGCGAGGGAACCCGGAATGACGGATCATTCCAACCCCACCACCGCCCGCGCAAAGTCACGCGCGGTGAACGGCGCGAGGTCGTCGACGCCTTCGCCAACACCGATGAAATGCACCGGCAGCGCGAACTTCGACGCGATGGCGACGAGGATGCCGCCGCGCGCGGTGCCGTCGAGCTTGGTCATCACCAGGCCGGTGACGCCCGCGATCTTGCCGAAAATCTCGACCTGGCTGAGCGCGTTCTGGCCGACGGTGGCGTCGAGCACCAGCAGCACGGCGTGCGGCGCGGTCGGCTCGACCTTGCGCATCACGCGCACGATCTTTTCCAATTCGCTCATCAGCTCGGCGCGGTTCTGCAAGCGGCCAGCGGTGTCGACCAGCACCACATCCGCGCCTTGCGCTTTGGCCGCGGCAATGCCGTCGAATGCCAAGCCCGCCGCATCGGCGCCCGGCTCACGCGCCACGATCGATGCGCCGGTGCGCTCGGCCCAGATCTTGAGCTGATCGATGGCCGCGGCGCGGAACGTGTCGCCCGCGACCAGCATCACGCTCTTGCCTTCGGCGCGAAAGCGCGCCGCAAGTTTTCCGATGGTGGTCGTCTTGCCGGAGCCGTTGACGCCGGCGACCAAAATGACGAAGGGTTTCGAAGTGATCTCGAGCGGCTTCGCCACCGGCGCCATCACCTTCTCGATCTCTGACGCCAGCAGCGTCTGCAATTCCTCCGGCGCGATGCCTTTCTCGTAGCGCCCCTGGCGCAGCGCGGCGACGGTGCGGTCGGCGATATCGATGCCGAAATCGGCGCGGATCAGTTCGTTTTCGAGTTCCTCCAGCGTCGAGGCGTCGAGCTTGCGCTTGGTGACCAGGCTCGTAATGGCGGAACCGAGCTGCGAGGAGGTGCGCTTGAGGCCGCCACTCAGGCGCTTCCACCAGCTTGTCTTCTGTGTGCTGTCGTTCATTCGCTCCAAAAACTCTGACTCGTCACCCCCGGGCTCGACCCGGGGGTCCATCTTCTTCGCGAAGAGATGGATTGCCGGGTCAAGCCCGGCAATGACAGGGGGGAGGACC
>DASZQT010000427.1:0-19461 GCA_035549515.1 Pseudolabrys sp.
TCGCTCATGGCGCGATTGGATGCCCCGTCGGCCCTGGCCCTGACAATAGAAAAGCGAATGGCCGGCCTTGCGGGCCGGCCATTCGTCGAAACCCGAAAGGGTCGCGAAAAGGCTTACTGCACCGCGCTCTTGATCGCGGCGGCGAGGTCGGTCTTCTCCCAGGAGAAGCCGCCGTCATCCTCGGGCGCGCGGCCGAAATGGCCATAGGCCGCGGTGCGCCGGTAGATCGGGCGGTTGAGCTTGAGCGAGCGCCGGATATTGGTCGGCGTCAGGCGGAAGAGCTGCGGCAGCACTTCCTCCAGCTTGCTCTCCGGCACCAAGCCGGTGCCATGGGTATCGACCAGAACCGACATCGGATCGGCAACGCCGATGGCGTAGGCGATCTGGATGGTGCAGCGCTCGGCGACTCCGGCCGCGACCACGTTCTTGGCGAGGTAGCGCGCGGCATAAGCGGCCGAACGGTCGACCTTGGTCGGGTCCTTGCCGGAGAAGGCGCCGCCGCCATGCGGGGCGTAGCCGCCGTAAGTGTCGACGATGATCTTGCGCCCGGTGAGGCCGCAGTCGCCATCGGGGCCGCCGACGACGAAGTTGCCGGTCGGGTTGACCAGGAAGTCCTTGGTGTCGCTCGGCATCCAACCGTCCGGCAGGGCCGAGGCAACCGCGTCCGAGATCATCTCCTTGATCAGGCCGGGCGTGTATTTGTTGCCGTTGCGGCTTTCGGCGGTGTGCTGCGTGGACACCACCACCTTGGTGCAGCCGACCGGCTTGCGGTCGACATAGCGCACGGTGACCTGGCTCTTGGCGTCGGGCTGCAGGTCGTGGAGCTGGCCGGAGCGGCGCTTGTCCGACAGCACCTTCAGGATCTTGTGCGCGAAATAGATCGGCGCCGGCATGAACGAGTTCTTTTCGTAGACCTCGCTCTCGGTGCAGGCGAAGCCGAACATCATGCCCTGGTCGCCGGCGCCCTCTTCCTCGCCGCTGGCGTGCTTCTTGGCATCGACGCCCATGGCGATGTCGGGCGACTGGCCGTGCAGCAGCACTTCGACATCGGCGCCGTAAAAGGAGAAGCCGTCCTGGTCGTAGCCGATGTCCTTGACCACGTCGCGCGCGATCTTGGCGATCAGCTCGCGGTCGACCACCGCCTTGTCGCCATGCTTGTGGAACAGCGGGGACTGGCCGCGGCCTTCGCCGGCGATGACGATCTTGTTGGTGGTGGCGAGCGTCTCGCAGCCGAGACGGGTATTAACAAGGCTATCGTCGGAGATGCCGAGCTTGACATCGTTCTCGAGAAACGCGTCGAGCACCGCGTCCGAAATCTGATCGCAGACCTTGTCCGGATGACCTTCGGAAACCGATTCACTCGTGAACAGGAAATTGGTGTGAGCCACCGTCGAAACTCCCTCCCGTGGCGCGGCTTTCCGGGCCGCGTCGTGTGGACATTCGGACGTTTCTTGCAGTGGCCGCAGGCGAGGTCAAGATGCGGGCAAAGTGGGCCGATAATGCGGGCAAAGTGGGACCGAAGCTCGCGGCGTCAATCCTCGCCCGCGATTTGTTCCACGAGGTCGACGATGCGCCGGCGCAGCTTGCTGTTCTTGATGCGCATGAACGATTTGGTGAGCGACAGTCCATCCGAGGTGGCGAGGAAGTCGGAGACATAAGCCGGCGAAGGCGCTTCGGCCATTCCGCCCGGTTGACCCGGCGCATGCGGCGCGCCCTCGAAGAAGAACGAGACCGGCACCTGGAGGATGTGCGCGATCTGTTGCAGCCGGCTGGCACCGATACGGTTGGTGCCCTTTTCGTATTTTTGCACTTGCTGGAAGGTGAGACCGAGCGCGTCGCCAAGTTTTTCCTGACTCATACCCAACATCATCCGGCGCATGCGCACGCGCGACCCCACGTGCTTGTCGATCGGATTGGGTGCCTTCTTAGCCATAAATTTCTCCTATGCCTCCATTGTGAAGCGTAATGTCACAACTTATGGCGCCCTTGCAATCAGTGAATTTCCAGCAATTGGTATTCAACGTCAAAGAAACATGAAAATTAGACAGTATTTTCGGCAATTTCAGCATGTTTTATGGTCTTTTTCGCATATTTTGCCGCAGGCGTTTATATTCGCGTCGAAAACAACTTACGACTCAAGTCAAATACAAATTCAATCTAAAGACGAATCCGCTTGCGACCGACCATAAGCAGACTGGCGACCAAGAATAGAATCAAGAGGTAGTTGCCGAACTGCACATAAATAGTGGGGTCGCTTGCACGCGGCAGCGGCGCGTCGAGCACGCCTTCCACGCCCAGCGGCAGCGACTTCACGATGCGGCCGACCGGGTCGATCACCGCCGAAATCCCAGTGTTGGCGGCGCGCACGAGTGGCAGGCCCTCTGCAATCGCGAGCATGCGTGCCTGCTGCAAATGCTGATAAGGGCCCGAGCTTATCCCGAACCAGCCGTCATTGGTGACATTCACCAGCCAGCCCGGACGCTCGCCCTTGGGCACCGCCTCGCCCGGAAACACCGCCTCGTAGCAGATCAACGGCAACATCGGCGGCGCGCCCGCCACGTCGATGCGGCGCCGGCGGTTGCCGGCGGAAAACCCGCCCGCCACCTTGGTAAGTTGCTGCAGGCCGAGGCTTTCCAGGAGCCTTTGGAATGGCAGGTATTCGCCAAACGGCACCAGATGAACTTTGTCATAGACGGCGCGGATCGAGCCGTCGCCGTCGATCACATAGATGGAATTGTACGCGTCCTTGACTCGCCCGGCCTCGGTGACGCTGCCGGCGCGCACCGCGCCGGTAATCAGTTCGGTTGACGGCTTCAACAGCGCCGCGATCTCAGCCAGCGCGTCCGGCTCACGCGTCAGGAAAAACGGAAACGCCGCTTCCGGCCAGATCAAATGCGTGAAGTCGTGCGCGCCGTTCGAGCCCGGCCCGGTGGCCCGATCGGACAGGCGCAGATAGCGCGCCATTACCTCGCTCTTAGCGGAATAGTTGAATTTTACATCCTGCTGCAGATTGGGCTGCATGATGCGCAGCTTCACGCCGCTGACGAATTCGGTCGGATGCGCCGCGAGCCGCAACGCGCCATACGCCGTCAAGCCCACGAGAATCGCGAGGCCGATTACGGGCGCGCGATAAGGATGCGGCGTGTCGACTTTGTCGTCGGCGAGCACGGCGGGGCTGGCAAAAATCGCCACCGCCAAAAACGTCAGTCCCCAGACGCCCACCAATGTCACGCTCTGCGCCAGCGCCAACGGCTCGCTCAGCGCGTAGCCGAACGTGTTCCAGGGAAAGCCGGTCAGCACATGGCCGCGCAGCCATTCGGCGACGGTGAGCGCGGCAGCGAGCGCGAGCACGCGCTCCGGCCCGCGCACCCAGAGCAAGCGTGCCGCCGCTAAGCCCAACGCGGTGAAAATCGCGAGATAGGCCGGCAACCCGGCGACAGCGACCGGCAGCAGCCAGCCGAAGGTTTTGGCGTCGACCAGGAAGGCATAGCCGATCCAGTACAGGCCCACGAGGAAATAGCCGAACCCGAAGCACCAGCCGGCGCCGGCGGCGGCCCAGGCTGCGCTGCGGCGTCCCCCGGCGGAGCCATCGACCAGCCACACCAGCACCGGGAAGGTGAAGAAGAGAATTGGCCAGGCATTGATCGGCGCCATGGCCAGCGCGGAGGCGGCGCCGGCCAGGAAGGCGATCAGCGCGCGCCGCCAGCCGAAGGCGAGCACGACCGCATGGGCGCAGCGGGTGGCGATACGGGTGAGGGTCACGGGCGGGGCAGCGTCGTCGGTGAGCCGCCACCACTACTGCCGCCTTCGTCGACCGGCAAGATCGGCGGCGTCGTGCCCGCGAGCACGGCGTCGGGCTCGCCACGCGCGCGCTTTTCGCGCGGCTTCTCACGCTTTTCCTTCAGCCGCACGATGCGCACGCGCTTGACGCGGCGCGGGTCGGCGTCGAGCACTTCGAATTCGAGCAGGCCCGGCCCCGGAATCAATTCGCCGCGCAGCGGCAATCGCCCGGCGCGCGTCACCAGATAGCCGCCGAGCGTGTCGACCTCCTCGGCCGCTTCGCCGATATCGAAATCGTGGCCGACGATCGACACCACGTGTTCGAGCTTGGCGCGCGCGTCGGCGATGTAGGAGCCGTCGGGCTGGCGTACCACGTCGGCGTTCTCTTCGTCGTGCTCGTCGGCGATCTCGCCGACGATCTGCTCGACGATGTCCTCGATCGAGATCAGCCCGTCGCTGCCGCCATATTCGTCGACCACCAGCGCGAGATGAATGCGCGTCGCCTGCATGCGTGCGAGCAGATCGATCGCCCGCATCGAGGGCGGCACGAACAGGATCTCGCGCACGATCTTGGCCGACGACAACGGCGTCGCCAGATTGATCGCCTTGAAGTCGAGCCCGGCCGGCAACGGCTTCTTGCGCTTGGCGTTCTTGTCGGGATCGACCGCCGCGCGCGCGGTCATATAGGCGATGAGATCGCGGATGTGCACCATGCCGATCGGATCGTCGAGCGTGTCGTTATAAACGACCAGGCGCGAATGGCCGGCGCCCTCGAACACGCGCACCAGCTCGCCGAGCTGGATGTCCTGTTGCACGGCAATGATAGCGGCACGCGGCACCATCACGTCGCCGACCCGCCGCTCGTGCAGACCGAGGATGTTCTTGAGCATCCGGCTTTCTTCGGGCGAGAAGCCGGATTCGCTCGGCGTCATGACGTCGAGCACATCCTTGAGATCGGCGCGGATGGTGCTCGGCTTCCAGCCGAACAGCGCGCGGATGGTGCGCGTGAACCAGCCCTCGCCGTTTTCGCGCGGCGGAGGCACCGGCACCGGCAGAAGGCGCGGCTCGTAAGAGGGGCCGGCGGAACTCGAACCTGGGTCGCTGTCTGGCATGACGGTCAGATTTCGCCCGGCGCGTAGTCGCGATAAGGATCGGCGATGTTCAGGCGCGCGAGAATCTCGCGCTCGATCCCTTCCATCGCTTCGGCCTCAGAATCAGTCTGGTGATCGTAGCCCAAGAGGTGGAGATAGCCATGCACCACGAGATGGGCGAGATGATGAAGGACCGGTTTGTTTTCCTCGGCCGCTTCGCGCGCCAGCGTCTCGTAAGCGACGATCACGTCGCCGAGCAGCGCGGGCATGCCCTTGATCTTGGGCGCGGAAGCCGGAAACGACAGCACATTGGTCGGCTTGTCGATGCCGCGCCAGTCGCGGTTGAGCGTGCGCACGGCGGCATCGTCGGTCAGCGCCACGCTCATCTCGCCGGTGGCGGGCGCTGTCTTGGCGGCGGCGGCGATGGCCGCGTGCACGGTGTCGATGGCCGCCGGCTCGGAGTCCCAGAGCGGCGATTGCACTTGGACGTCGAGTTGGACGTCGACTTGGACGCCGACTTGGACGCCGATATCAAGCGCCTCGCTCATTTTTTGCTCTCGCGCGGAGGCGCCGGCGTGACGCGGTCGTAAGCGGCCACGATGCGCGCCACCAGCTCGTGGCGGATCACGTCCTCATGGCCGAAGGCGACATGGCCGACGCCCTCGATGCCGGCGAGCAGCCTGACCGCTTCCGCCAGGCCGGAGGTCTGTCCGCTCGGCAGGTCGACCTGGCTCGGATCGCCGGTGACGATCATGCGGCTGTTCTCGCCCAGGCGGGTCAAGAACATTTTCATCTGCATGGATGTGGTGTTCTGTGCTTCGTCGAGAATGACGCAGGCATTCGATAGCGTGCGTCCGCGCATGAAGGCGAGCGGCGCGATTTCGATGTCGCCGGCCTCGAGCGCGCGCTCGACGATGCGCATGTCCATCAGGTCGTGCAGCGCGTCGTAGATCGGCCGCAGATAAGGATCGACCTTTTCGCGCAGGTCGCCCGGCAGGAAGCCGAGCCGTTCGCCGGCTTCCACCGCCGGCCGCGAGAGGATGATGCGGTCGACCTCCTTGCGCTCGAACATCTGCACGGCTTGCGCCACCGCGAGCCAGGTCTTTCCGGTGCCGGCGGGGCCGGTGCCGAACACCAGCGAATGGCGCTTGAGCGCGCGGATATAAGCGTCCTGCGCGGCGGTGCGGGCGCGCACCGGGCGCTTGCGCAAGTTGATTTCCTCGAAGACGGCGCGCGTGCTGCCCGGCTCGTAATCGAACAGCGAACCCTGCGCGATCGCTTGGCGGATGGCGCCCTCGACATCGCCCTGCGAGAGATCGCCGCCGCGCTTGGCCTGCTCGTAGAGACTTTCGAGCACGCGGCGGGCCTGTTCGCAGGCGCCGCGCGAGCCTTCCAGCGTGACGTGATTGCCGCGCGAGTCCGCCACCACGCCGAGACGGCGCTCGATCAAAGCGAGATTCTGTCCGTATTGCCCGAACAGCAGCGAGGCGAGCTTGTTGTCGTCAAAGGCCAGCACGACCTGCGTGGTCGCCGTCTCCTCCGAGGCGGCGGCGGGCGGGATCGCGGCATCCGGGGTGCGCAAGTTTAGCTCTCAGCTCCTGATGCAACCAGCGCGGGCGCGCCGGCCTGTTCCAGCAGGGTGCCGAACAGGGTGTTGCTGCCGATATCCGTCACGGTGACCCTCACCACCTCCCCGATCAGCGAGCGCGGCGCCATCACCTGTACTGTCTGCAAATATGGGGTCCGGCCGACCAGTTGCCCAGGGAGCTTGCCAGGCTTTTCCAGCAGCACGTCAACGGTGCGGCCGGCGAAACTGGCGTTGAAACCCTGCCAAAGGCGGGTGACCAGGGCCTGAAGCCGCTGTAAACGCTCGGATTTCAGCTCCGACGGAACCTGGTCCTCCATTTCCGCCGCCGGCGTGCCGGGGCGCGGCGAATAGGCGAAGGTATAGGCGCCGGCGAAGCCGACCTGTTCCACCAGGTCGAGGGTGTCGCGGAAATCCTGTTCGGTTTCGCCCGGGAAACCGACGATGAAATCCGAGGTGAAAGCGAGATCGGGCCGCGCTCGGCGCAAGCGCGCGATGATGTCGAGATAGGCCGCGCGGGTGTGCCTTCGGTTCATCGCGGCCAGGATACGGTCGGAGCCTGACTGTACCGGCAGATGCACATAGGGCATCAGCGCCGGCAGATCGCTGTGCGCGGCGATGAGGTCGTCGTCCATGTCGTTCGGGTGGCTGGTGGTGTAGCGCAGCCGCGCGATGCCCGGCACCCGCGCCAGCCGGCGCAGCAGTTTGCCGAGACTTGCCGGCGCGCCGTCGTCGCCCAGGCCGTGATAGCCGTTCACGTTTTGCCCGATCAGCGTGACTTCGCGCACGCCGGCGTTTGCCAGCCGCTCGACCTCCGTAACGATCTTGGCCACGGGGCGCGAGATTTCGGCGCCGCGCGTATAGGGCACCACGCAAAAAGTGCAGAACTTGTCGCAGCCTTCCTGCACCGTCACGAATGCCGAAACGCCGCGCCGCGCGATGACCTCGTGTTTCGGCGGGGCCAGCACGTCGAAGCGGTCCTCGGCCGGGAATTCGGTATCGACCACCTGCTCGCCGCGCTCGGCGCGCGCGATCATGTCGGGCAGGCGGTGATAATTCTGCGAGCCGACCACGACATCGACCGCCTTGGCGCGGCGCACGATCTCTTCGCCCTCGGCTTGCGCCACGCAGCCGGCGACCGCGATCACCATCTTGCGTCCTTTGGCGGCGGCTTCCTCCTTCATCACGCGGATGCGGCCGATCTCGGAATAGACCTTGTCGGCTGCCTTCTCGCGGATGTTGCAGGTGTTGAGGATGACGAGGTCGGCGTCCTCGGGGTGCGCGGTCTCGGCATAGCCCGCGGGCGCCAAGGTGTCCGCCATACGATTGGAATCGTAGACGTTCATCTGGCAACCGAAGCTCTTGACGTGGACTTTGCGCGTATTGCTCATTCCGCTCAATTTGCCGCTCAATTTGCCGCTCGATTCATTCTCCAACGCCAATTTACCGCGCGCGGGCGCGATTGTCCCCTGTCTCGCCGGTTGTCATTGCGCGGGCGCGGCGGCCGGCGTGTTTTCGACCGCGGCGGCGGGTTCCACCGGCGCGGCAGCGCGCGTCAGGGATCGACCGCGCAAGGCGCTCGCGGTCATACGGCGCACTTCCGATTCCAGCCGGCGCGTGAGTTCCTTGCGGCTGATGCCGCCGTCGGCCGGGATCGGCTCGCCATAGCTCACGACCGCATCGACCGCGCCACGCTCGATCAGCGCCTTGATATGCGGCATGAAATCGAGATCGCCATACCACGCTACCAATGGCCTTTGATGACGGTTCATGGCGATGCCATGCTGGGTCGTGTAGCAGATCGACATCGGTTGAATGAGGATATGGCCCGGCTCGCCACCATGCGCGGCGGCCGCCTCGACCACGCCGAGCAAGGCCGAGCGGAACGGCAGCACGCGGTTGCCGTCGCTCGATGTGCCTTCCGCGAACAGCACCACCGGCGTGCCGCCTTTCAGCCGGTCGACGATTTGCGCCACCGCGTCGGCCGCCTGATGGCGACGCGTGCGGTCGACAAACACCGTGCGCTGCATCTTGGCGGTGATGCCGACCAGCGGCCAGCTTGCAACCTCGCGTTTGGCCACGAAAGCCACCGGCTGCAGCGAGCCGATCGCCACGATATCGGCCCACGATACGTGATTGGACACGAACAGCACCGTGCGGTTGCGCACCGGCGCGCCAACGATGCGCACGCGGATGCGCAAGAGCGCCGCCAGCACGCGGTAATAGTTCGAGCAGATGAAGCCCCAGCCGGGCAGGCCGAGCTTGCCGAGCAGCCACTGTATCGAGATCAACAGCGGCGTCATCGTGAAGAAGAACACCGCGATGAACAAAGCGCGCAGCATCAGTACCCGCCCGCTCGTCCCCGCGCGCAGGCATCGGATATACCCGATGTCTGCCACGTATGGTGCGCAAGTCGGCTATAGCCGACTTGCGACGGGGACCCAGCGCTGAAATCATTCCGCGTGACACCCGCCGAACTGGATTCCCGCTTTCGCGGGAACGAGCGGAGGGTGTGGCGAAGTATTCGCGCCATGGGTGCGCTTACTTCTTCTCGTCGGTGAGCGGCACGGCGTAGAGCTCGAGCCGGTGGTCGACCAGCTTATAGCCGAGCTTGCGCGCGACTTCGGCCTGCAGCCGCTCGATTTCCTCCGACTGGAATTCGATCACTTCGCCGCTGCGTAGATTTATGAGATGGTCGTGGTGCGTCTCCGACAGCGTTTCATAACGTGCGCGGCCGTCACGGAAATCGTGCCGCTCGATGATGCCGGCGTCCTCGAACAGCCGCATGGTGCGATAGACCGTCGAAATGGAGATGCGGTCGTCCACCTTGGCGCAGCGGCGATACAATTCCTCGACGTCGGGATGATCGTCGGATTGCTCCAGCACGCGCGCGATGGTGCGCCTCTGCTCGGTCATGCGCATGCCCTTGGCGGCGCACAGAGCTTCGATGTTCTTGCGGTCGTTGGCGCTCTTGTCTTCGTTCGTCATCTCAACTCGGGGCTGTTCGATCTTGATCGTCTTCAGGCGCGTTCCTTTTACCATATCGAGCGCGCCTGTTGTCTATGCGCCATCAGGCGAGGTCGCGGCGAAAGACCAACGCGGCCGCCGGCTTGCCGTCGGCGGTCGGGTAGTAGTGCGGCCTGCGTCCCACTCCACGAAAACCGGCGCGGTCATAAAGCCTTATCGCGGGGGTATTGGTCTCGTCGACTTCCAGGAATACCGCGCGCGTGCCTAAGGCGGCCAGCCGGCGCAGATGCAAGGTCAGGAGTTCGCGGCCGAGCCCGCGGCCGCGGTGGCTTTTTGCAATTGCGACCGAAAGGATTTCCGCTTCGTCGGCGGCCCGCCGCGACATGATGAAGCCGGTGAGCTTCGAGCCGACCGTGGCGCGATGCGCGATCACCTGGCGGTCGATCAGGAGCTGCTCGACCTCCTGCTCGCTCCAGCCGCGCCGGAACGAGGCCGCATGCAGCGCGGCAATGGCGCCGGCATCGCGGTGGCCTGCTTCCGCCAGCGTGGGTGTGCCGCGCGCGAACAAACTACCGAAAAAATCGATCATCGCCGCGCCAGTTGCGCCGCGTCCTGCGGCTGCGCATCGGGCGCGCGCAGATAGAGCGGCTTGGGCGGTGCGCCGGTATCTGACGCGGCGGCGCCCAGGCGCGCGACCCAGCCGATGTCGGGCGCGCCGCGCTGTTCGAGCACGCTGGGCGGCCGCTCGCCGGCGGGCCAGCGCGCGGCCAGCAGGTCGGCGGCGTTGCCGACCACCCGCGGCGCGCCGCTCGCGGAGGCGACCCGCAGCGCCTCGCGCATCGGCGTCAGGCGCGGCGCGAACAGCGTGCGGCCGCGCGGGCCGACCACCTGCAGATAGACGTGGTCGTGGCGGGCATCGATCGCCGCGACGATCGGGATGGTGTCGTCGGCGGCGATGAAGGGCGCGGCGAAGGCCGCCAGCGTCGAGAGCCCGACGGCCGGCTTGCCGGCGGCGAGCGCGATCCCGCGCGCGGCGGCGATGCCGACGCGCAGACCGGTGAAGCTGCCCGGCCCCGTGGTGACCGCGATGCGATCGATCTCGGCGAAGTCGAGCCGCGCGGCGTCGATGACGCGCTTGATCATCGGCATCAAGGCTTCCGCGTGCCCACGCGTCATCGCGCGCGATTCCTGCGCCACCATGGCCCCGAGCTTGGTGTCGAGCACCGCGACCGAGCAGGCCTCCAGCGCGGTGTCTATGGCGAAGATGCGCATGGACTTATTTAGCGCGTCATGGCCGGGCTTGTCCCGGCCATCCACGTCTTTTGTGTTTGGCAAGGCTGCAAGACGTGCCCGGCACAAGGCCGGGCATGACGTCCATTGGAGCTTTACCCGGCGATCACACCGGCCGCACTTCCTGCACTTCCGGCACGAAATGGCGCAGCAGGTTCTGGATGCCGTGCTTGAGCGTGGCGGTCGAGGACGGGCAGCCCGAGCAGGCGCCCTTCATGTGCAGGTAGACCACGCCTTCCTTGTAGCCCTTGAAGGTAATATCGCCGCCGTCGCCGGCCACCGCCGGGCGCACGCGCTGCTCGATCAGGTCCTTGATGATGGCGACCGTCTCGGCGTCGTTTTCCTCGAAGAACTCGTCGTCCGCGGCCTTGCCTTCGTCGGACACGATCGGCGCGCCGCTCATGAAGTGCTCCATGATGGCGCCGAGAATGGCCGGCTTGAGCTGCTGCCATTCGCCGCCGGTCTTGGTCACCGAGATGAAATCGGCCCCGAAAAAGACACCGCCGACATTGGGCACATCGAACAGGCGCGTCGCCAGCGGCGACTGCGCCGCGGCCTCGCGCGTCGCCATGTCGAGCGTGCCGGTTTCGAGCACGGCGCGGCCGGGCAGGAACTTCAAGGTGGCGGGATTGGGCGTGGCTTCGGTCTGGATGAACATCAACCTCTCCTATCGCAACCGGGTTCAAGGCCCGGTGGACACCTTGAATACATGGTGTTTTTGCGCGAGCAGGTCAATCCATTGCCCGGCCCCGGCCCCGGCGCCGGGGAGCCCGGGCGCCGGGGCCGCCGCTGGGCAGCGGTTATTGCGGTTTCGCGGCCATGACGCGCAGGCGGTGGCCGTCGGGGTCGAGCGCTACGAAGGTGTAGCCGAAGTCCATTTCGGTCGGCTCTTGCGCGATGCGCAGGCCGCGTGCCTTCCAGTCGGCATGGCAGGCGTCGACCGCGCCGGCGTCCGCCATGCCGAAGTCGATCTCCATGGCGCCGGACGTGCCGCTTGCGGACGGGGCAACCTCCCGCCGCGACCACAGGCCGAGCATGACCGGCGGCATGGCGAACATGGCGAAGTTGGCGGTGGATTCGACCGGCGGCCGGCCGAACAGGTCGGCATAGAAGGCCGCGCTGACCGCGGGGTCGTCGACATAGAGCACGATGAGACGGAAGTCGGGCAAGGCCGAGGGCATGGCAGGTTCTCCGGTTGCGGGGAGACCTGTCTAAGCGCTCTTACTGTCAGTTTTTGGCAGCAGTCATCTGGCCCCTTCTTGCGGGCGGATGCCTTCCACTTTGCGCCATTCCTTCAGCAGGGCCTGCCGCCGCCGGGGATAACGCTGATCGGTGGCCGCCAGCGCGACGATCCGATCGGTGCGGAAATGGCGGAAGTCCTGGCGCAGTTCGCACCAAGCGGCCACGATGCGGCTGCGCTCGAAAAAGCCGATGGCGAAGGGCCAAATGCGCCGCTTTGATTCATCTTCGGCGCCGTCGCGATAGGCGATGTCGATCTTGCGTTCGGCGCGGATCGCGCGCCGGATCGTCGCCAGTTCGGCATCGCCGGCGACGGCCCCCACATCTGGCGGCACCAGCAAGGTCGACGTGTCGAGCGCCTCGCGCAGGTCGCCCGGCAGCACGGCGGCGATCTTCGCCAAGGCATCGCGCGCGGCCTCCGCCAGGCGGGAATCGCCGCGCTCGGCCACCCAGCGCGAGCCGAGCACGAGCGCTTCGATCTCTTCCTCGGAGAACATCAGCGGCGGCAGCATGAAGCCCGGCCGCAGCACGTAGCCGAGGCCCGGCTCACCGTCGATCTGCGCGCCCTGGCCCTGCAGGGTCGCGACGTCGCGATAGAGCGTGCGCAAGCTGATGCCGAGTTCGCGCGCGAGCGCGCCGCCGCTGACCGGGTGACGGTGGCGGCGAAGAATTTGCACCAGGTCGAGCAATCGTTCCGCGCGCGACATTGCAGCAATACCCAGTGGTGCGAGATCGGCGCGGCCCTCGGAGTAGCTTGGATCGCCCGCAAGCCTCAGGCCATCGCCTCCAGGTCCTCGTCGCCGAGATGACCGGGCACGATGGCGACCGGAATGGGGAAGCTGCTGGCGTTCTTGCACAGGCCGGTCACCAGCGGCCCGGGACCTTCCTTGCCGATGCCGGCCGCCAGCACCAGGATGCCGATGTCGGCATCCTCGTCGATCAGCTTGAGGATCTCCTCGGCCGGATCGCCCTCGCGGATCACCCGCTCCGGCGTCACATGCGCGATCTCATGCGCGCGCGCGGCAAACTTGTCGAGCGCGGCATTGGTCGCTTCCATCTGCTCGGCCTTCATGATGTCGGCGACGCCGAGCCATTGCTGATTGCGCTCGCCCGGCTCGATCACGCGCAGCATGATGAGTTGCGATCCGGTGCGGCTGGCGCGCTTGGCCGCCCAATAGACCGCGCGATCGCACTCCTCGGTGTCGTCGATGACGACGAGGTATTTGCGATTGTGCCCGCTCTCGTAGCTGCGCCGCTTGGTGCTCATGGTCGCCCCCGATCACATGCACGAAGATTAACGCACACGTTGCTGGGATGGTGCCACGCCTGCCGCCGCGCGGGCAAGCCGGGCGCTCGTACACGCACAACCGAGCGCGAAATCCTTTGCCACGCGGGAGGCCGCAAACGAAACGAAATTACCGCCGCACGAAACCGACGATGTCTTTTACCGCCTTCATGGTTTCAGCCGCGATCGCCTGCGCGCGCTCCGAGCCCTCGGCCAGAATCGAATCGATATGCACGGGGTCCTGCACCAGACGCTTCATCTCGCCGCCGATCGGCCCGAGCTTGGCGACCGCGAGATCGACCAGCGCCGATTTGAAGGTGGAGAACTGTGCACCGCCGAACTCGCTTAGCACTTGCGCTTTGCTGACTTCGTTGAGGGCCGCGTAGATGCCGACCAGATTGTCGGCTTCCGGGCGCGGCTCCAGGCCTTTTTCCTCGCTCGGCAGCGGTTCCGGATCGGTCTTCGCCTTGCGGATCTTCTGCGCGATGGCGTCGGCGTCGTCGGTCAGGTTGATGCGCGAATAATCCGACGGTTCCGACTTCGACATTTTCTTTGCGCCGTCGCGCAGCGACATCACGCGCGTTGCCGGGCCCTGGATGATCGGCTCCGGCAGCGGGAAGAAGGCATCGCCGAATCCGTGCGCGTGGATCGAGGGCGCATAGTCGTTGTTGAACTTCTGCGCGACGTCGCGCGACAGTTCGAGATGCTGCTTCTGGTCTTCGCCCACCGGCACGTGCGTGGCGCGATACAACAGAATGTCGGCCGCCATCAGCGTCGGATAGGCATAGAGGCCGACCGACACGTTCTCGCGATCCTTGCCGGCCTTCTCCTTGAACTGCGTCATGCGGTTGAGCCAGCCGAGGCGCGCGACGCAATTGAACACCCAGGCAAGCTCGGCATGGCCGGACACCTGGCTCTGGTTGAAGACGATGTGTTTCTTGGGGTCGATGCCGCAGGCCAGGAACGCAGCGGTCACCTCGCGCGTCGCATGCATGAGTTCGGCCGGGTCCTGCCAGACGGTGATCGCGTGCATGTCGACGACGCAATAGATGCAGTCGTAGTTATCCTGCAGCGCAACGAACTTCGTGATCGCGCCGAGATAATTGCCGAGGTGCAGGTTACCGGTCGGCTGCACGCCCGAAAACACGCGCTCCTTGAACGCCATCGCTCGTCCTCTTTCGCTTGGGTGGGCGACCCATGCCACGCCGGGCGGCCGTTCGGCAAGGGGTTCGCGGCCGGGGCCGCATGCCGGAAAGGCTCGATTTGTTCCTGCCCGCGATGAATGCTAGAGCGAATGGCGGTTGGGTCGAACCACCTTCCGTTCGTCCCTGCGGAAGCGGGGACCCGGTCTTTGCCAAACAAAAGAACTGGATTCCCGCTGTCGCGGGAATGAACGGTGGATGGGATGATTCCACCCAATCGAAAACGCTCTTGGTCAGACGGAATCGCCGGGGCGCGGCACGCGGGTCTTCGATGAGCAAAGACGAACTGATCGTACAATTGGTGAAAGTGGCGCTCGGCATTCTGATCGGCGGCTACTTCCTGTGGTGGAGCCTGGAAGTGCTGAAAAGGCTGCCGCCCCCGCACTGATCGGCCTCGCGACCGCGACGGTCGCACGCGCCGTTGGGCCTTCGCCCGTTCGCGGCGCGACAATGCCCAACATTGCCTCGGATAAGCCAATCGATATAGTGCCGCGCGCTTTCACGCGCCTTGACCCGCAAAAGGACCTTCCATGACCGCACTCCGCTACGACGTACTCGGCATCGGCAACGCCATCGTCGACGTGATCGCCCGCGCCGAGGACGACTTCCTGGTGGCGCAGGGCATGCACAAAGGCGGCATGGCGCTGATCGACGAGGCGCGCGCCTCCGCGATCTACGAGGCCATGGGCCCGGCGGTGGAAGCCTCGGGCGGCTCGGCCGCCAACACCATCGTCGGCGTGGCGAGCTTCGGCGCGCGCGCCGCCTTCGTCGGCAAGGTCAAGGACGACGAGCTCGGCCGCGCCTTCGCGCACGACATCCGCGCCGCGCGCGTCGCCTTCGACACGCCGCCGGCCTCCGATGGGCCCTCGACCGCGCGCTGCTACATCATGGTGACGCCGGACGGCGAGCGCACCATGAACACCTATCTCGGCGCCGCGCAGGACCTGCACCCGAACGACATCGACGAGGCGCAGATCGCCGCCGCGGCCGTGACCTATCTGGAAGGCTATTTGTGGGATCCGCCGCACGCGAAGGAGGCCTTCGTGAAGGCGGCGGGCATCGCGCACAAGGCCGGCCGCCAGGTTGCGCTCACTTTGTCGGATGCGTTCTGCGTCGACCGCTATCGTGCCGAATTCCTCGATCTCATCCGCAAGGGCACGGTCGACATCGTGTTCGCCAACGAGCACGAGCTGCGCAGCCTGTACGAGACGGCGGACTTCGCGGTGGCCGCCATGGCGCTGCAGAAGGATGCCAAGCTCGCGGTGGTGACGCGCAGCGAGAAGGGTTGCGCGGTCATAAGCAAGGACGAGATCGTCGCGGTGCCGGCCGAGCCGGTCGAGCAGGTGGCGGACGTCACCGGCGCGGGCGACCTGTTCGCGGCCGGTTTCCTGGTCGGGCTCGCGCGCGGCAAGGATCACAAGACCGCCGCCCGCCTCGGCGGCCTGGCAGCGGCGGAAGTGATCCAGCACATCGGCGCGCGGCCTGCGGTCTCGCTGCAAGCGCGCGCGGCCGAGAACGGCTTGACCGTGTGAGTGTGGCCCGCGGGCTCGGTAACCAATTGGTAACCCGAACACGGTTAGCGATTGGTGAACAGCCAATCGCGAGGATACGGCCATGGCCGAGCACGAGCACGAGCAGCCCGAAAAGGCGAGCGGTGAGCCCGCGGCAACTCCCAATGACGCGCCCAAGCTGACGGAGCCGGCGGAAGCGTCGGCGACGCCGGTGGAAGCCGCCGAAACAGCCCCGCCGGTCGAGGCGAGCGAGACCGCCGCCCCGGTCGAGGCCGCCGAAGCCGCCGCGCCGGTGGAAGCAAAAAGCGAACTGCCGGAAGTCGAAGCGCCGTCGATCTCGCCGGCCGCGCCGGAAGTGTCGGCCGCGCCTGAACCGGTGGTCGAGCCCAGGCTCGATGCCGCGATACCCTTCGCCGACGAATCCCCGATCGCGCCCACGCCGAGCGCACGTTCGAGCTTCGCCCTCGGCCCGCGCGGCAAGCGCAACGCCATGCTGGCGGCTTCGGTCGCGCTGGCGGCCGCGCTCGGCGCGGTGATCGGCGCCGTGGCCGGTGGCGGCTTCGGCAAGCCGGCGGCGCCGACGGTGGACGTTGCGAGCGTTGCCGAGCGCCAGGCGATGCAGAAATCAATCGCGCAGCTCTCGCATGAAGTCGCCACGCTGAAGACCAGCGTCGAGACCGCCAACAAATCCTCGCGCAGCCAGATCGCCAAGATCAGCGAACGGCTGGCGCACGAGCGCGCCGAGATCACCGGTTCGATTTCCGCGCCGCGCACCACGTCCGCGGTGCCCACGCCTGCGTCCGTGCCCACCGTGGCGCCGCCGGCAACCGCAGCAGTGCCGGTCCCGCCGCCGCGCCTGCCGCAGCAGATGGCGGCAATCGAGAACCCGCCGGCGCCGCATCGCTCGGTGGTGCCGAACTGGACCTTGCAAACCGCGCATGACGGCTACGCTTTGATCGAAACGCGCGGCGAGATCTACCAGGTCGTGCTGGGCGTGCCGGTGCCCGGTCTTGGCCGCGTGTCCGACATCAAGCGCGAAGACGGCCGCTGGGTGGTGGTGACGCCGCGCGGCATCATCGTGTCGCAGCGCGACCGCCGCTATTTCGAGCAGTACTAAAACCCATCAGCCCCATACGAATAGCTCGGCGGCGCCCTTCCGGCGCCGCTTTTCATTTGTGCGTGAGGCCGATGGCGAGGGTCGGCAAACCGTGCCAGAATTGCGGTGCCGGTTCGGTGCGGATGACATCATGCGCGGTGTGGTGCTGAAAGTCCTCGTGGCGGCAGCGGTGACCGTTGCCTGTATGGGCACGGCCTTGGCGCAAGGCGCCGCGCCGACGCCACCTCCACCCAAGCCGGAAATGACCGAAAGCTGCCCCGGCCTGATCGCCGCGCGGCCGCCCGTCGCGCAGCCCGCCGCTTTTCGGCTTGCTGTGCTGAAAGCCGACGAGGTGCGCCTGACCTTCGTCGGCCACGCCACCTTCCTGATCGAAAGCCCGCAGCTCGTCCGCATCGCCACCGACTACAACGACTATGTCCGGCCCTCGGTGCTGCCCGACATCGTGACGATGAATCACGCCCACACCACGCACTACACCGATCACCCCGACCCTGGCATTAAATACGTGCTGCGCGGTTGGGCCGAGGATGAAAAGCCGGCGCGCATCGATCTGTCCTACAAGGACGTGCGTGTGCGCAACGTGCCCACCAATATCCGCACCTGGGACGGCGGCACCGAGCGCCACGGCAATTCCATTTTCATTTTCGAATTGGCCAATTTATGCATCGCGCATCTCGGCCATCTGCATCACACGCTGACGCAGCAGCAGCTCAACGAGATCGGCCGCGTCGATGTCGTGCTGGTGCCGGTGGATGGCAGCTATACGCTCGACCTCGATGGCATGATCGAGGTGCTGAAATCGCTGAAGGCGCCGCTGATGATCCCGATGCACTATTTCAGCGCCTACACGCTCGATCGTTTTTTATCGCGCGCGCGCCAGGAGTGGGACGTGGAGTTTGCCGAGATACCATCACTGGTGGTCTCAAAGACCAGCCTGCCGAGCAAACCCAAAATCCTCGTGCTGCCCGGCCACTGATACCGGTCCTCTCTTCACGGATCCGTGTTCTTGACCGCCGTCAAAACACGTCGGCCAAAGCGCCTTTATCAACAGTTCCGGTTGACCTGCGGGAACCTTTGGTTACCAACGGCGTTTTCGCGGGCACGCTTGACGCAAAGTTTGAGGTATTTCCGATGGTGCAAACCTGGAGCGGTTGGAAGCGTTTCCCGGACGCGCAGAGTGGGGACCATGTCGAGGCCCCGATCGGTCCGGGCGTCTACGAGGTGCGGCACACGCTCACCGGCCGCGTGATCGCGTTCGGCCACGCCGGCAGCGTCGCGCATGCCCTCGGCCAGTTGAAGGTCAATGGCGGTGTCGGCACGTTCGCGCGCCTGTTCGGGCGGCAGCCGGCGGCGGCGCGCGTCTCCGATCTCGAATACCGCACCTGCGCGGCCGACAGCCGTGCCCAGGCAAAGACGACGGCGCAACGCTTGCTGGGCTTGCGCCAGACCGCGTGGCGTCGCCGCCTGGATGCCGGCTGGGCCAGCCGCTACGCCGGCTGAGCATAGGGCTCCGCATCGCTTATTGAACGGCCGGCCGTTGTGCCGGCCGTTTCGTTTGCCCCGAGCGTTTTGCAATTGAGCGGAATCGCCCCAGTCCACCGCTCATTCCCGCGAAAGCGGGAATCCAGTTCTTTTATTGGGCAAAGGCTGGGTCCCCGCTTCCGCGGGGACGAGCGGAAGCTGGCGCGCGGCGCGCCTTCCAGCCGCGCGCGATCCCGGTATAGACTTTCTCCATACTGCGTCTCTTTGGAGAAATGTCCGCCATGCTCAGCCAGGAGCAGAACGATCTCATCACCTTGACCGGCCCCGGCACACCGGCCGGCACCCTGATGCGGCGCTATTGGCAGCCGGCCGCACTCACCGAAGAACTTGCCGGCAACCGCCCGATCAAGCCGATCCGGCTGTTTGGCGAAGACCTGGTGATCTTCAAGGACGACCAGGGCCGCTACGGCCTGGTTGGCCGCCATTGCCCGCATCGCGGCACCGATCTCGCCTTCGGCCGGCTCGAGGATGGCGGCCTGCGCTGCCCGTTTCACGGCTGGCTGTTCGATGTGAACGGCAAATGCCTGGAGACGCCGGCCGAGCCGCCCGAAAGCAACCTCTGCTCCAACATCAAGCAGAAGGCCTACCCAGTCGTTGAGAAGAACGGCATCCTGTTCGCCTATCTGGGGCCGGGCGAGCCGCCGCCGTTCTCGCATTTCGACTGCTTCATCGCGCCCGACAGCCACACCTTCGCATTCAAGGGGCTGATCGACTGCAACTGGCTGCAGTCGCTGGAAGTGGGCATCGATCCGGTGCACACCTCGTTCCTGCATCGCTTCTTCCACGACGACGATCCGAGCAAGAGCTATGGCAAGGTGTTCCGCGACGTGACGCGCGACTCGGACATGCCGA
>DASZQT010000428.1:0-1692 GCA_035549515.1 Pseudolabrys sp.
GCGCCGGGGCTCCGCTCGCGGGCACTATGACCCGCCGCCAGGAGCTGGCTGACGATGATGAGCCTTCGGGCTCCTTCGGAAGCGCGGCCCGTCGCTGGTCAAGACGCCACCGTGGCGCGCCGAGAGGCGCCGCACCTTCGATGAGAAGGTGCGTACAACATTACTGGCAGCGCCTCTTCGGCGCGCCATTCCCTCTCCTGTCGAGAGGGTCGAGGGAATAGGGGCGTACCCGGCGCCTGACAAAAAATGCGGGCGATGACGCTTGTGTTGGCGCGAAGCGGGCAGGCCCGCCGCGCGCGGCGTTGGCTTCTTTCTTATCCCTCCCCTGCAAGGGGTGGGTGGCTCCGCGCGGAGCGCGGAGTCGGGTGGCGTTTACTTTCAATCGCGAATGCCCCCACCCGAACGCTCGCTATCGCTCGCGTCCACTTTCTCCCGCAAGCGGGGGAGGGATAAGAAAGCACGCGGCAATCGTCCGGCCCCTCCGAAATATGCTGCGCTTTCCACCCCCCGGGCCCCGGGGCATAATGCGGGTTCTCTTGGGAGGAAAAAACAAATGTCAGGTGTCGCCGAGGCGCGCGTCGCGCCGGCAGATACGGTCGATATGTTGGGCGAAGTCCCGCGCGACTACAACTTCGCGGCCGATGTGCTGGAGCGCAATCTCAAGGCCGGGCGCGCCGGCAAGCCGGCCTATACCGATGGCCACCGCACGCTCACCTATGCCGAACTGGCCGATCGCGTGGCGCGCTTCGGCGCGGCTTTGCGGGGCTTAGGCATCAGGCGCGAGGAGCGCGTGCTGATGGCCATGCTCGATACCGTCGACTGGCCGGTCGCCTTCCTCGGTTGCCTGAAGGCCGGCGTCATCGCCGTGCCGGTCAACACGCTGCTCACCGAGGACGATTACGGCTACATGCTCTCCGACAGCCGGGCCAAATGCCTGGTGGTGTCGGAGGCACTGTTTCCGCGCTTCGAGAAGCTGATCGCGGAATGCCCCGATCTCGAGCACGTCATCGTGTCGGGCAGCAATCCGCACGGCTATCGGCTGTTCGAGGATGTGATCGGCGCCGACGAGCCGGAGGACTACACCGCGCCGACCGTCTGCGACGACATGGCGTTCTGGCTCTACACGTCGGGCTCCACCGGCAAGCCGAAAGGCGCGGTGCATGTGCATGCCAGCCTCAAGCTTACCGGCGATCTCTACGGCACGCCGGTGGCGGGCTTGAAGGAGAGCGACGTCGTCTATTCGGTGGCCAAGCTGTTCTTCGCCTACGGTCTCGGCAATGCGCTGACCTTCCCGCTGATGGCCGGCGCCACCGTCATCCTCAATCCGGAGCGGCCGACGCCGGACGGCGTGGCGGCGCTGTTGCGCAACTATCCGGTGACGATGTTTTTTGCGGTGCCGACTTTCTACGCCGGTTTTTTGGCGAGCCCGAATGCGCCGCGCCGCGACGAAGTGAAGATCACGCGCTGCCTTTCCGCCGGCGAGGCTTTGCCGGAGGAGATCGCGCGGCGCTGGCATGAGCGCTATGGCGTCGAAATTTCCGACGGCCTCGGCACCACCGAGATGCTGCACATCTATCTCACCAACCGTCCCGGCGCGACCAAGTACGGCACCACCGGCAAGGCCGTGCCCGGCTACGAGATCAAGCTCATTGGCGACGACGGCCGCGAAGTGCCGAAGGGCGAAATGGGCGA
>DASZQT010000429.1:0-24347 GCA_035549515.1 Pseudolabrys sp.
GCGCCGGGGCTCCGCTCGCGGGCACTATGACCCGCCGCCAGGAGCTGGCTGACGATGATGAGCCTTCGGGCTCCTTCGGAAGCGCGGCCCGTCGCTGGTCAAGACGCCACCGTGGCGCGCCGAGAGGCGCCGCACCTTCGACCACGAAGGTGCGCACAAAATAACTGGTAGCGCCTCTTCGGCGCGCCATTCCCTCTCCTGTCGAGAGGGCCAGGGGAATAGGGGCGTGCCCGGCGCCCGACAAAGAACACGGGCGATCACGCGCGGCTGTTCGATATTTGAATCGGTGAGACGGCGATCGCGCGCGCCGTGATCTCTCTTATCCCTCCCCTGCAAGGGGAGGGTCGATCGCGCGGAACGCGCGATCGGTGGGTTTACTCTCAATCGCGAATACCCCCACCCGCCGTCTTCGGCGGCACCCTCCCCCGCAAGCGGGGGAGGGATAAGAAGGCACGGTCGCATTATTTCGAGAGAGCGCGCGCTCTTGTCACGCGAATTGCATCACATATTTGCCGCCAATCGCGCCCAAAGATGGCGTACATTCAAAAAACCGGGGCATGGGGCGTGGCCTGAGGTGGGCCGCGCTGGAGTAAGGCATTGCAGACGACGCTGCTCGGATTGGCGATCGCTTTGATCCTGGCGCTGGTGACGGCGCTGGTCGGACCGCTGCTGATCGATTGGGGAACTTACCGCTCGCTGTTCGAGGCCGAGGCCAGTCATCTGATCGGCGTGCCGGTGCGGGTGACCGGCGCCATCGACGCCCGCCTGCTGCCCTCGCCGCGGCTGAATTTGCACGATGTCGAGGTCGGGCAGGGCTCCGACAAGATCCGCGCCCAGTCGCTCGCCATCGAATTCGCGCTCGGTCCGCTCATGCGTGGCGAATGGCGCGCCGACGAGATGCATCTGGCCGCCCCCAGCATCAACCTCGGCATCGATGCCGCCGGCCACATCCGCGCGCCCAATATCGCGGTCGCCTTCGATCCCGATGCTCTCAGCATCGACCGGCTCGGCATCGAGGACGGCACCGTCACGCTCACCGATGCGGTGAGCGGCTCGAGCGTCACGTTGTCCGGTTTCTGGTTCAACGGCGAAGCCCGCTCGCTCGTCGGTCCGTTCAAGGGCGAGGGCGCGGTCACCATCGGCGGCGAGCTTTACCCTTATCGTCTCTCCGCCGGCCGCTATGGCGACGATGGCGTGATGCGGCTGCGCTTGAATGTCGATCCGGTCAGCCGGCCGCTCGCCATTGAAGCGGACGGCGCGCTGACGCTGAAAGAGCAGGGTCCGCGCTTCGAGGGCACGGTCAATCTGACCCGCCCGGTCGGGCTCACCGCGCGCGCCGGCGCCCAAATCACGCAGCCATGGCGTGTAAGCGGCAAGGTGCAGGCGACGCCGCAATCGGCGCTGATTCAGAACCTGGATTTCCTCTACGGCTCGGAAGAGCAGGGGCTCAAGCTGACCGGCGATGCCGAGTTCAGCTTCGGTGCGCATCCGCGCTTCAACGGCGTGCTGTCGGGCCGCCAGATCGATCTCGACCGCATGCTCGCGAGCGGCGAGGGCGCCCGCGTGCCGCCTGCGGCGGCGCTGCGCCAGCTCATCGCGGGTGGCGGCGGCGCGTTCCGGCCGCCGTTCCCGATCACGGTCGGCATCGGTGTCGATCAGGTCACGCTCGGCGGCGGCACCGTGCAGAATTTCCGCGGCGACATCAGCTCCGACGCCGGCGGCTGGAATCTCGACCGCCTCGAATTCCGCGCGCCCGGCTTCACTCAGGTGCGGCTGAGCGGCCGGCTCGCGGTCGGCGACGGGACGGTGGCCTTCACCGGACCGACCGAGCTTGACGCGCGCGAGCCCAAGGCGCTGGCGGCCTGGCTGGAAGGGCGCGGCGAAGCGGCGCAGGGCGACCTGCGGCCGTTGAGCCTGCGCGGCGACATCACACTCGGCAGCGAGCGCATCGCAATCGAGCGCTTGCGGGCCGAGTTCGAGCGCAAGAGCGTCACCGGCCGGCTGGTCTATGACTTCAAGCTCGGCCAGCAGCCGACGCGGCTCGATGCCGAGCTCAATGCGCCGGAGCTTGATGTCGACGCGGCGCTCGCCTTCGGTCAGGCGCTCATTGCCGGCTCCAAGATCGAGCGCCCGCAGCAGATGACCATCGCGGCCGACATCGGGCAGGCCAGCATCGGCGGCTTTACCGCACACAATGCCAGCGCGCGGCTCAAGATCGACGGCGATGGCTTGCGCATTGACCGCCTCGCGGTCGCCGACCTCGGCGGTACCGCGTTTTCGGCGAGCGGACGCATCACCACCGGGCCGCCGGCGCCGCAGGGCAGCATCGGGGTCGATCTGACCGCGCCCGATCCGAAGCCCGTGCTGGCGCTGTTGGCGCGCTTCGCGCCGGAGACGGTCAAGCTGATCGAGCCGCGCGCGGCCACCATGGCGCCGGCCAAACTGCATGCGCAACTGACCGTCGATGGCGCGGCTTCCGCGACCCAGGGACGCGTGGTGATCGACGGCAGCCTGGGCCAGGTGCGGGTCGCGCTCAACGGGCAGGGCAAGGTCGATACCGGCGCGCTCACCGCAACCGACATCCGCGCCACCGGCAAATTCGCGGCCGACGATGGCCGACTGCTGACCGCGATGCTCGGCCTCGACCGTGTGGTGGCGGTGGCCAATGCACCGGGCAGCCTGACCTTCGAGGCAAGCGGCGCGCCGCGCGGCATGCTGCACGTGAATGGCCACCTCGCCGCCGGCGGTTTGGATGCCAGCATCGATGGAAGCGCAAGCCCGTTTGCCGACAAGCCCGCCGCGATGTTGCGCGCGCGCATTGCACAGGCCGATGCCGCGCCCTTGCGCGCGGGCGCTGGGGCGCAGGCGCTGCCGGTGAGTTATGCCTCCGACGTTGCGCTCAAAGGCGACGAACTCGCCTTCAACGACATCGACGCCACCGTGGCCGGCGCGCATCTGCGCGGCAAACTCGCGCTCACGCTCGGCGCCGAGCGCCGCCTTACCGGCGATCTCGATGCCGACACGATTGACGGCGCCGGCCTGGTGGCGACCGCCATCGGCATGCCTGCCGGCAATATCGGCGCCGACAGGGCCTGGTCGTGGTCGAGCGAGCCGTTCGGGAAGGGCGCCTTCGGCCTGGTCTCCGGTCAGGTCGCGCTCAAGGCACAACGCGCCGATCTGCTGCCGCAGCAAGTGGCGCGCGATTTCCGCGCCACGCTGCGTTTCAATGAGCGCGAAATCGCGGCGGATGACATCCACGGCTTGCTCGCGGGCGGCCGGCTGGGCGGCCGGCTGGCGTTCCATCGGGCGGAAGACGGTTTACAGGCGAATGCCAAGTTCTCCCTCGCGGGCGCCGATGTCGCCAGCCTCCTGGGTTCGGGGCCGCGCCCGGCAATCACCGGCAAGCTCGATGTCTCGGCCGAGATGGAAGGTTCCGGCCTGAGCCCGGTGGCCTTGATCGGCGCGCTGAAAGGCAAAGGCGAGATCGCGCTCAGCGATGCACAACTGGCCGGACTCAATCCGCGCGCCTTCGACGCCGTCACCCATGCGGTCGACGAGGGCTTGGCGGTCGATCCCGAGCGCATATCCGGCGTCGTGCGTCGCGCGCTCGAGAGCGGACAACTCGCGGTGAAGAACGCGCGCGGCGCGCTCATGATCGGCGCCGGGCAGGTGCGGCTGCACGATTTCGACGCCAAGGCCGGCGACTCTGACATGAACGTGACCGGCAATCTCGATCTTACCGACGGGCTGGTCGATGCACGGCTGGTGCTGTCGGGCGCGACCGACGCCGCTGGCAATAGGCCTGATATCTACATGGCGTTGAAGGGTCCGGTGGCGGCGCCAGTGCGCAGCATCGACCTTACCGCCCTGTCGGGGTGGCTCACCCTGCGCGCGGTGGACAATCAGGCCAAACGGTTGCGCGCCATCGAGCAGGCCGCGCCGCCGGCGCCACCGCCGGCCGTCGTCCCTGCTGCTCCTGTGCCGCCGCCGGCAGCGCCCGCCAGCCGACAAGGCGCCGCCGCGGAGCCGAACTCCCCTGCACCGATTTTCCCACCGGTGCAGCCGCCGCTGTGGGTCCCATCTATTCCGTCGCTGCCCGGCGCGCGGGCGCCAGCCTTGCCGCCGCCGCTCGATATCGGACCGCCGCCCCACCCGGCCGGGGCGGTGCGGCCGGAAGCGTCAGTCGACCCGCATCCCTGACGTGGCCTGACGCGGACCCGGCCCCTCGCGCGTGGCCGTCTGGGCGCCGCGCTCTTCGGCCATGTGGGTGCGGTAGTGATCCAGTACGAACAGTCGGATGGCGGACGACAGGTTGCCGTGCCGCCGGTCCGTATCGATTGCAGCCACAAGATCCGACAGGGTCATCTCTCGGTTGCCTGCGATCTCTTTGAGGCCTTTCCAAAACGCGTCCTCAAGACTGACGCTGGTTTTGTGACCTGCAATGACGATCGAGCGTTTGACCACCGGCGATTTCATCGTCCGTCTCCTCTATCGATCCGGTGTGCATCGAGATCGCGACTGGCCTTGGCCTGCTTCTCACCCTCCAGCTCACGCAGCCGCTTGGGCTGGCCATGGGCAAGGCGATTGGCGCTCGCGCGTTCATCGTCTTTTTGCCGCTGGGCCCGCTTGCGGACGGTTCGAAGGTTAATCAGCTCGGCCATTCGCATTCCTCGTCGGTAGGTAACCGGATACATGTTGCCCGGGTCCTCAAGAGACCCCTTTGTGTCTTGCAACCCCTGAAGCGGATACCCCTGGGGAGAACCGCTTCGGTCGCTTTTGCGCACGACTCCGTAAGATTGCACCTGTTACATTGAGGGCGGTTGAGAGGTGGATTCAATACACGCTTAGTTGATGCTAATAGACTAGGGAGCAACCGTTAGCTAATACCTGTGGAAAAGAGCACTATATTGGCGACGGTAATGCTGTCTTAAGAGTGGTATATTCTTCCTTGTGCAAAGAAATACTATCGATGACACAGAAACAGTGGACATGAAACGTTGCGGCAGTGGTCCGTATCGTGAGAATTGATACCGCAGTCAAGTATTATTGTACCATCGCGGCGCGCGCAAAACGTTTGCAATACGTCATAGATTATTATCAACGACTTAAGGTAACGTGCTCTTGGCTTTCCGGCGATTGGGCTTCGCCCCGCCGCGCAGGTGAAAACGCGAAGCAGCGCATTACCGGCGCCACAATGCCGTCCACGAGAAATTTGTGCTGCGGCGCCGCGACGAAGACGTCACAAGCCGCCGGCGTTGCGGCGGCGCCTAGCGCGGACGGGTCATGCGCTCCGGCCGCACCAGGCGGTCGAACTCGTCGGCCGAGACATAGCCGAGCCGCAAGGCTTCTTCGCGCAGCGTGGTGCCGCGTGCGTGCGCCGCTTTGGCGACCTCGGCGGCCTTGTCGTAGCCGATCTTGGGCGAGAGCGCGGTCACCAGCATCAGCGAGCGCTCGAGCAATTCACGGATGCGCGGTTCATTCGCCTTGATCCCCACGACGCAATTGTCGGTGAAGGAATTGACCGCGTCGGCCATCAGGCCGATCGACTGCATCATGGCGTAGGCCATCAGCGGCTTGTAGACGTTGAGCTCGAAATGGCCCTGGCTGCCGGCGGTGGTGATCGTCGTGTTGTTGCCGAACACCTGGCAGCACACCATGGTGAGCGCTTCGCTCTGCGTCGGGTTGGTCTTGCCCGGCATGATCGATGAGCCGAGTTCGTTCGACGGCAGGATCAATTCCCCGAGCCCGGAGCGCGGACCGGAGCCGAGCAGGCGGATGTCGTTGGCGATCTTGAACAGCGCGGTGGCGGCGGCATTGATCGCACCGTGCACGAAGACATAGGCATCGTGCGCCGCCATGTGCTCGAATTTGTTGGGCGCGCTCACGAAGGGCAGCTTGGTGAGTTGCGCGATCCGCCGCGCAAAATCCTTCGCGAAGCGCGGCTTCGCATTGAGCCCGGTGCCGACCGCGGTGCCGCCCTGCGCCAGCGGATAAAGCTCCCGCTGCGCGAGCGCGAGCCGCGCCAGTGCCGATTTTACCTGCGCAGCATAGCCGGAGAATTCCTGGCCGAGCGTAATCGGAGTTGCATCCATCGTATGGGTGCGGCCGATCTTGACGATCTTGGCAAACTCCTTGGCCTTGGCGTCAAGCGCCTGCTGCATATGCATGAGCGCCGGCCTGAGCCGATGCTCGATCGCACGCGCGGCCGCGATATGCATCGCGGTCGGGATCGAGTCGTTTGACGACTGGCTCATATTGACGTGGTCGTTCGGGTGCACCGGCGTCTTCGAGCCGAGCGCGCCGCCGAGCGCCACATTGGCGACATTGGCGATCACCTCATTGACATTCATGTTGCTCTGGGTGCCCGAGCCGGTCTGCCATACCTTGAGCGGAAAGTGTTGGTCGAGCTTGCCGTCGGCGATGTCCTGCGCGGCCGCGACGATGGCGCCGGCGCGCCGGCGGTCGAGCGAACCGAGATCGCGATTGACCTCGGCCGCCGCGCGCTTGATCAGCCCGAGCGCATGCACGATTTCGATCGGCATGGTCTCGCTTCCGATGCGGAAATTTTGCAGCGAGCGCTGGGTCTGCGCGCCCCACAATTTGTCGGCGGGGATGTCGAGCGGTCCGAAGGCATCGCTCTCGGTGCGGGTTTTGGGCATGCGGTTGCTCACTCTTCGGCGCTCTCTTTTTGCGCCTTTTGCGCGATTGCGCGGCCTTTATCCCAGCCGCCGTCCGGACACTAACGCAGGAATTACGCCCGATGGATTTCCCCTCGACGATGCACTTTATGAGTGTGTAGTATCATACCACAACCATAGAGGGCTTTCGGTCATGACCTCGCTCGATAGCAATGTAATCAACATCGCCGGCTGCCAGCAGGGCGGCAACGGCGCGATTTCCTATGCCGGCGGGTTCGTCCGTTACGCCTTCGCCGACGGCAGCGACAACCTCAACATCGCAACGGCCGACCTGCGCGAATTCGTCAATTCGGCGACGCGCAGCACGATCAACTGGACGGCGATGTCCGTCAAACAAATGTTCGCGAACGCGGCGGGCCAGCTCAAATTTCAAACCGCGTCGGCGCCGGCGCTCATTGCCATTGGCGACTACACCTATCTGTTCTGGTCCGACACCAGCGGCCCACTCGCGGTCATGCGCAGCCGGGTCGATGGGACACAGAGCGCGGTCGCCACAATCGGGGCGGCGCCGGAGCCGCCGCAGCCGGGCACGAAGGTTCCGTTCAAGGGGGTGAAGTCCGATCTTTCGGCCTGCATCACACCCGACGGCAAGGCGATCGCGCTGCAGTTCGTGGCCGGCGCGCCGAAGGGCTACACGCACAACGACAAGACGCTGAACAAAGGCGCCACGCTATTCGTGACCTGCCTGCTGACCCCGGGCGACTTTCAACCGACCGATGTCTGGAAGGGCGTCTATGCGGCGATGCCACTCGATAACAACGGCTCGATCGTCGACAATTTCTCTGCCGTCAGCGCAGCCTGGTTCACGCAAGGCCAGAGCCGTAAGAGCACCGGCAATTCGACGCAGCCGACGTTGATCTACTATCAACTCGTCGCCTGCTACGGCAATCACCAAGCCAAGTCGTTCGCCTGGACCGTGAACGAGCGCTGCCTGCCGTTCTACCTGCCGAGCGGCCAGAAGAAGGGCGAAACAAAGCCGCCGGCCTGGATCAAACAGAAGCCGATCCCGGTGACCGGCATCGGCGACGATTCGGGCGACGCGGCGCGCGGGGTTTTTCTCACGCGCGATCCGGCCGGGGCGATCCTGGCGCTTTACGGCTACAATGGCGGTTCGTCCTTCAGCACCGGCCAGGTCATGGCGGCTTGGCTGCAGCCGAACAGCGTCAACAAGGGCACGCCCGGTCTGAACCAGCCGCAGTGGGTGCAGTTTCGGGCGATCAGGCCCGCGAACGGACAGGCTTTCGCCGTCGGCGAGCGCCCGTGCGCCGCGTTCGTGCCGCTGCCGAGCACGCAAGGAACCTCGCCTTGCAAATTGCCGCCGCCCGGCACCAACAAGCCGCCGCAATATTTCAAGAATTGCACGCTGCAGAAGCAGGTGATGATGGTCGCCTCGGCGTCGGCAACAAGCAGTTCGCAATCGCAGGCGCAAGCCCTGACCCGCTTCTACGGGACTTCGGTCGCGATCCCGGAATACTCCACGGCCACGCCGAGCAATGCGCAGCAGATCGCGCTGTCACTAATCGGCGACGCGTTTCCCTATCCCATTCCGGACGCGTCGGTGTGGGACAATTCCAGTCCGGACGGAACGACCGACTGGCAGGCCTGCGCGTATCAATATCTGGTCGGCAACCAGAGCGAGACCGAGGTGCAGATCGAAGGCGGCGTCGCTTTCGGCATCAAGGGCGGGACCACGGTCGATACCGGCGTCGGCATCGTATCCGAGGCGTCGGCGGCGGTGGGTGCGCGCGCCGTGCTCGATTCGATGCGGTCGAAATACAACGCCACGAGCTTCATCGTCAGCAGCAAAGGCGTGCCCTCGACCGCGGGCAGTCCGGGCAACAACCAGGTCTTCGACATGTCGCCGAATGCCGCTCTGTTCGGGCGCGGCTATCCGACCTTGTCGCAGGACGTCAGCGTATTTGTGGCCCGCAACAATTCGCCGGTCTACGGCGCCAGCGTGCCTCTGGTCGGCATGCTGCGCATCAGCGGCAGCCAGAGTCCCGTGGCCGTCGGCGGCCAATACAACACCTACTGCTACACGCCCGGCAATCTGCTCAGCTATCAGCCGAGCGCGATCAATGCCCAGATGAAGACGCTGTTCAACAACCTGAGCAACACGCAGCAGAAACGCTTCGTCATCGGCGGCGCGAACTTCGCTTCGTTCTATACAGGCGGCAACTATCTCGGCGCCATCGACAAGGCCTTCGGCGCCAAATGCTTCGGGGAAGCGGGCAATTTGTCCTATCTCGAGTTCTCGATTTCGCAGACAGGAATGCAGGAAAGCGAATTCCAGGACACTTCGCAGTTCACGGCGGCCGGCGGCTACTATGTCAATGCGAGCGCCTATGTGGGCGTCGGCACCTCGGGCGGGCTGGACGTCTTCGGTGTCGGTGAAAAAGTCGGCGGCTATGCGATGGTTGGCGCCGAGCTCAACTTCTCGCTCATGGGCGGCGGCGGCACGACCTCGACCTGGGGCTTGAGCCTGAACACCTATCTGAACCCGCTCGCTACCGGCGAGTCCTATACGGTTCGCATGTATTTCCTCAAGCCGAGCCGCTTGTGGGCGGCGGAGATCGAGAATTTCGGCGTTTCGACCTCGAATCCTCCGGCCATCGACTTTGTCGACAGCGCGCCGGTGCGGATCCTGTTCACGGTGCCTTATATCTCGTCGAACCTCGCGACCCGACTCAAGACGGCGTTCGGCTCGTAGCCCGCTCGCTCGCGTCGCGCAGTTATTTCTTGCGGAAGCGGTCGAGGCGAACAACCTCGCCGCCAGTGCTCGGCGCGTCCGGCTTTTCCGGTTTGTCGGACGGTTCCGCTTCGGCGGTGGAAACCGTTCCCGCCGGCGCCGACGCCGGCGCGGTTGCGGCCGGAACGGCGGCAGGCGGCAGCCGTTTCTTGCTCGCCGGCTTGGCCGCGGTCGCTTCCGTTGCCGGGGCAGGCTCCGCCTCGCCTTCGCTGATCTCCTCGAACTGCAACCCGAACTGCACGGATGGATCGAAGAAGCCTTTGACCGCCGCGAACGGCACCGCGAGCTTTTCGGGCACGCCGCCGAATGAGAGCCCGACCTCGAAGCCGCGCTCATCGACCGTCAGGTCCCAGAACTGGTGCTGCAGGACGATGGTCATCTGCTCCGGATATTGCGCGCGCAACCGCTCCGATATGCGCACGCCCTCGGCCGTCGTATCGAATGTGATCAGGAAATGATGATCGCCGGCGAGGCCCTTGCGGCCGGCCTCGGCGAGCACGTCGCGCACGACGCCGCGCAAGGCTTTTTGGGTGAGCAGGTCGTAACGGATATGGTCGGCCATCGGTTCTGGATTCGTGAGTCTTGATGGAATCGGGCGATGCTAGCGCGCCTCGCGCCGAAAGGCATCCCTGTCCCGGCTGCGGCGCGCCACCCTAAGATGGAAATCGAATGCGCAAACCGGAAGTGGCGCGCGCCGGCGGTTCTCAAAAAGAAAAGGGGGACCCCGAGGCCCCCCAAATCCGATATCCGATCGGGTCACGCGGGCCGCGCGCCCGCCGTGAGCCTCACAGGCCGGCCTTGCCCTTCGGCGTGCCGACGCCGGTGCAGCGATCCCAGCCGGTGATCGCCGGGACCAAAGCACCGTTGGTCCCGTTGCCACACTTGCCGCTGGTGATGTCGTTGAAGCGGGCGCCGCCGAGCTCGTTGTAGATCGTGGTGAGTTCCGCCGCCGAGGAGGCGCGGAAGTGCCCGGCATTGTTGGTGATGCCGGCGATCAGCGGCGAGGCCAGGCTGGTGCCGCCGACGATGTACCAAGCGCTGCTGCCGCCGCAGGCCGCTGTGGAGCAACGGACCCACATGCCCGAGGCCGGATCGGCATCGGCCGAAACGTCCGGCGCGCCGCGATGGGCGCCGACGCGGTTCTGCACCTTGTTCTGATAGCTCGGGCGCTTCTCATACTTGCTCAGCCCGCCGCCGCCATAGATCCAGGCCGATTCCGAGCTGAACGCCTTGGCGTTGGTCCGGTTGATGGTGGTCCCGCCGACGCCGACCACGTTCGGCGACACCGAAGGATATTCGACGTCCGGGCAGGTCGGCGCGCCCGAGCACTTGTGGTCGCCGGTCGAAGCGAAGAACACAACTTTGTTCTTCACGAAATGCGAATCGTAACTCGTCTCTTGCTTGAAGTCGCTGCCGCCCCAGCTATTGGTCACCTGTCCGCCGCCGGCCGCTGCAACGAGCTGCGCCGCGCGATCCTCGGCGCGCATGAGGTCGACGTAGGAGTTCGAATTCGCCTCCACCAGATAGAGCTTGGCATGCGGCGCCATGGCATGCGCGGCATCGAGATCGAGCGCGATTTCGAGCGCCCAGCCGCATTGATCGGAGGTTTGGCAGGCCGGCGGCGGCTTGGTCACGCCGGTGCAGGTGGTCGAGGAGCAATAGACCACCGTCAGGTTCGGCGCCGGCAGCTTGAAGTGCGTGGAGAACGTCTTGAGGTCGTTGAGCGCCGTTTTGTTGTGGTAGGCGTCGACAATCGCGATCGCCTTCGAGCCGCCGGCGGCGACCTTGCTCACCTTGGTCGGGTTGCAGCCATAGGTCTGGGCGACGAGCCGATAGACGCAGGCGAGCGAAGCCGGCGTTTCGGTGGTGGTCAGCAGCGGACTGGTGGAATTCGAGACCGTGCCGGCCTCCGGCGGCTCGACCGGCTGGGCCGGGATCAGCACGCGGCTGTGCGTGTGCGCGCGCAGCCCGATGTCGCCCGCGTGCTCGATGCTGGATTCCGGAATGACGATGGTCCCGACATGCGGAATCACCTCGATGGGTTTTGCGCGCAAAGCGCCGTAGCTGACCAGGTCGCTATGATCCGCGGCAAAGCCCGGACCACTGAACGTTAGCGCGGCGATGCCCGCGGCGATCGCCGCGAGAGCGTGGCGGTTCTGCATTTGGAAGCCTCCCCTTTGCAATCTCGTCCGCGCAATTCGCGGACGCACGTGAAAATCAGTTGCCTTTGTCGGAACGCGGAACGGGCGGCTCTATCGGCTTGTCGGGAATGATGACTTCAAGCGGCGTATGGACCCGCTTGCCGACGTCCCCGGGCTTCTCCTTGCTCGATTCCGGCTGCACGATCTTGCCCTTAACCGGACCATGCTCCGTCTGAATAATAACGGTTTGACCGTCACGACCCCCATCGCCTGCCGCCGCGTGCGTAATGCACGCAAGCTGCAGAGCGGCGAGCAGGACAATTCCACCGATGATGTCCGATCGACGCTGCACGTTGCGACATTCCCGAACGTTAGTTCAAACCGTATCGAAATAAAAATACGTAAATGCGCCACTTCAATGACAATCTGTCGCGGCGCGCCGATTGCGGTACTCCGCTCCGGATTTGCACGATAAACGCGCGCAAAAGTTCCCGCGCGCGGCGAGATGCACAATCGCCGTGCAAACGCGGCAGTGTTTCTACGGATTGCAGGAACAGTTCTTTTACCGTGCGGGAAGTGGAGGCTTCTGTTGCCAGGTGCCTCCGAACCCCGCCTGACGGAGCTTAACCCGTCAGGGCTTTAAGTCGGTCTTTCAAACTGCCTTACGCAGCCTGAGCAACCGGAGCATAGTTGTCGTTGGCAACTATGGAATGGCCCGATAACGGCGGAACCATGCCGAGCAAAAGTCCGCCCTTTACGCCCTCGTCGATCCTGTTTCGCCCCCGCCGAAACCTCTCGTGTCAACTCTCGTGCGGGCGAGATGAAGAGGCTTTGGTGGAGGCGCCGGGTACTGCCCCCGGGTCCGATGGGTTTATTACGACGGCCGTTTATCGCCATAGCCGGGTCGCCCCGGCAGAAGTGAATATAGGCGCTGGCCGTTAAGGAATAAAGGCCGGAACGCGCCTTTCCTGGACCTTCGAGCCGGTCCTGTCGCGCCCCGTTTCGCTAGTCGTTCAGGGCTGCAGCGCGAAAATCTGGGTACGCCAGTTGACGCCGCCGGCGGGAGGATTGGCGAGGCCGGAATACTGGTTTGTCCCCCAGACCACGCCGCGCCCCGTCGTCGTCGGTGCCGGATCCGGCGTCGCTGCGGCATAGTCACCCCAGCGACAGACGTCGCCGCCTTTCGGACAAGTGAAATCGCGATATCCGCTGACGCCATTCTTGACGATCAGGTACGAGAGGGACGCGCCGTTGACGCTCGATGCCGCGACGATGCGCGGACTGATGCTGTTGACGCGGCTCGCGGCATTATAATTGATAACGAAGTTTCTGCCGAAGCCCGTCGAGGAGGCGTGGACCTTGCGGTCGGGCGAAATCGCCGCGTTGAACAAAAACGTATTCGACGTCGCGATCGTGCCCGAGCGCAGCACGACGGGCGTGGTGGGAGCCGGGTTGATCTCGTACCAGCGCACGCCCGAGACCGAGGCACTGGCGATGGTGTGCTGGGTCCAGAACGAATAGACCGCGCCCGAACGGCTGGGGTTGCGCGCCTGGATGGCCTGGGTATTGCGACCGTCGAGTGTATCGAGCACCTGGGTGAAGGTCGGCTGGCGTGCGCTGGGCGGCGTGTTATAGGCGCTCACGGTGACGCCGCGGGCATTGCCGAAAACCGGCGCACCGGTCGTGGGATGGCGCGTCACGTTGAAGAACCACAATTTGTTCGAAGGCAGGTCGCCACTGACGGCCACCACGTATCCAGTACCGATGGTGTCGATCTGGTTGGCCGGCACCGGGGTGAACACCTGTTTGTTGCCGGTGTCCTTGATGTTGGCTTTTTTGCCGCGCTTGAGGCTGGTCCCTGCGGGGCAGGCCGTGATGGCGCCGTTGATCGGCTTGCTGATGGCGACGATGTCGGAACCGACGAAGCCTCCGGTGCCATTGTTGGCGAAGACGTTCACGCCGAGGATGATGAAATAGCGGCTGTCGCCCAGCTTGGGATAGTCGGGGAAAGGCCGCCCGTAGGAGAGACGATAGTGACACCAGTCGGTGGTCACGTTGGCCGGCGACGAAGTCTTGCTGAAGCCGAATGAAATCCGGTTGTCGGTCGACGAAAATATAGAATCCATTGCGTAATAGAAGCGGTTGGTCGTCGGGTCCCAGATGATCTGCGGGTCGAAGCTGTTAATGCCCGAGCCGTTGTGCGCCAATTGATTGAGCGAACCGCTGGCGATCGCCGCGCCGTTCGAACGATTGTAGATCCGGACCGCGGTGTTGATGGTCTGGATGTAACGCGTCGGACCGATAGCCCCTTCGTTGTCGGGTGGCGCGGAGTTGGTATTGGTCGTCCCGCCTTGGTAGCCGGCGAAATTCAGGCCGCCGACGACGACCGGCGCTGACGGCGTCGGCGATTGGCCGGCAGCCTCGAGTTCGCTGGCCGACGCGGGCCGCAGCGCGCCCGCGCGCGCGGCGTTGTCGTAAGCGCGATCGGCGGCGGCTTTGCGCGCGACGGCGGCCGAGTTGAATGGCAGCGGACCGTGCAGCCGTGCGGCGGCGGCGTCCGGACCCATGGTGCCGTCGCCTTGCTCGCTCGGATCGGCGGTGACGATTGTGAGGTCCGACGCGCCGTCCGCGTCCTGCGCATGAACCTCGATCGTCGCGGATAATACGATCCCGACGGCGGCGGCCGCCGCCGCATGCCGAATCGACTTTATGCGCCGCATGTATTGCCCCATCCCCGGTGGGCGTAGCGCCCGCGCAAAGGCTAAAGAGCCGGCGCGCGGTTGAAGCGGCATTCCCGTAAGCTGCCCACTAACATTTGCGTGATGGGGCCATGCCTTTTTCGGGCTTGGCTCAACGGAAGGCATTCGCCACGCGCATCGCCTCGCCGCGAGCACCCCCGCTAGTCGGGCTTGCGGCCACGCTGTAATCCTTCTCGCCGCATGTCCGATTCCGCAGGAACCACCGCCGTATCCTCCGCAAGCGAAGCTCCGGTTGCCATGGCGGCCGAGAGGCCGACGCTGCCTGAGCTGTTCGTTGCCTTTGCACAGGTCGCGATTTCCGGCTTCGGCGGCGCGCTGCCCTGGGCGCGGCGCATGATCGTCGAGCGCAAGCGCTGGATGACGGCCGAGGAGTTCAACGAAGCCTTCGCGCTGTCGCAGTTCCTGCCCGGGCCGAACGTTGTCAATTTCTCCGTCGTGTTCGGCGCACGTTTCGGCGGCGCGGCCGGCGCGGCGGTCGCGTTCGCCGGGCTGATGGGACCGCCGCTCGTCATCATCGTGGTGCTGGCGGCGCTTTATGCGCATTTCGGCGATTTGCAGGTGCTCGGCCGCATCCTCTCCGGCGTGGTGGCCGCCGCCGCCGGCCTGTTGATCGCGATGGTCGCCAAGATGGGGGCGCCGCTGTTCAAGCGGCTCGATTGGCCGCCCTTGGTGGCGCTCGTGGCTTTTGCCGGCGTCGCCATCGTGCGCTGGCCGCTGCCCTATGTTTTCCTCGGCCTGGCGCCGGTTTCGATCGCGCTCGCCTGGTACCGGCTGGTGAAACGATGAGCAGCAATCCCATTCTCGCGCTCGCCGGCTATTTCGCGGCTTTGTCGCTGTTCGCCATCGGCGGCGCGCAGTCGGCGATCCCCGAAATGCACCGCGTCGCCGTCGATGTGATGGGCTGGATGAGCGATCGGCAGTTCGCCGATTCCTTCGCCATCTCGCAAATGTCGCCCGGGCCGAACGTGATCATCGTCACGCTGATCGGCTATCACGTTGCGGGACTTCTCGGCGCCGCCGTCGCCACAGTCGCGATGTGCGGACCGACCTGCGCGCTCGCCTATGTCGTGTCGCGCGTGTGGGATCGTTTCAAGCATGCGCCCTGGCGCGTCGCGGTGCAGCGCGGGCTGGTGCCGGTATCGATCGGCATGATCGGCGCGACCGCCTTCCTCCTGGTGAACGTGGCCGACCGCAATGTCTATGCCGCCGCGATCACCGCAATCACAGCCGTGATCGCCTTCGCCACCCGCGTCAATCCGCTCTGGCTGTTCGCGGGCGCCGGCGTGGTCGGCCTGAGCGGCTGGCTTTAGGCCGCGCCGGTCGCGCCGCAACCGGCCTCGGCGGCCGTTTGTGCGACGGCCGCCACGCTGTTTATCGCGACAACCGATCCTGACCGGGCTGACCGCCGGATCGCGCGTCTGCGGCGCCGCTTTCCCATGCCATGAGCCTGGGAACCCAAATCTCCCACAGTGCCGGATTGTCGCACCCCAAGCCTCTCCTTCAGTCCAAAAAGATATGCTACCGATCAAATACTTGCTGAGTTATATAAGACAAAAGTAGTAGGAGATGGGGAGATGTCCGACGGTGCCAAGGCATCGCCGCGTTGGGGCAGGTTTCAGTTCAAGGTCCGTGGCCCACGCGACTTTTTTGGCGGGCTGGCGCTGATCGCGCTGGCGATTTTGGCGATCTGGGCCTCGGGCGATCTGCCCGGCCAGGCCGGCTTCGCCTTCGGCCCGGGCACCGCGCCGCGCATGTTCGCGAGTTTGCTTGCCATCGTCGGCGCCTTCGTGGCGCTCAGCGGATTGCTCATCGACGGACCGCCGATCGAGAGCTTCGCGCTCAAGGGGCCGGCCTATGTGGTCGGCGCCATTCTCTTGTTCGCACTGCTGATCCGTGGCGCCAGCCTGGAATATATCGGCCTGCCGGTGCAGCTCCCGGCGCTCGGGCTGGTGCCGGCTACTTTCATCGCCTTCATGGTCTCGATCATGGGATCGAGCGAGATGCGCTGGATCGAGAGCCTGCTGGCGGCGGTCGCCATGACGGTCTTCTGCGTCCTGCTGTTCGTCTATCTGCTGGGTCTGCCGTTCCAGCTCTGGCCTTGGGTTTGAGGTGGACCGGTCATGACTGATCTCTTCGCAAATTTGTGGCTCGGCTTTTCGGTCGCCGCCCATCCTTACAATATCGGCTTCTGCCTGCTCGGCGCGCTGGTCGGCACGCTGGTGGGCGTATTGCCCGGCATCGGCACGGTGGCGACGGTCGCCATGCTGCTGCCGATCACCTTCGGGCTGCCGCCGGTCGGCGCGCTGATCATGCTCGCCGGCATCTATTACGGCGCCCAATATGGCGGCTCGACCACCTCGGTGCTGGTGAATATTCCGGGCGAGGCCACCTCGGTGGTCACCTGTCTCGACGGCCACCAGATGGCGCGCCAGGGCAGGGCGGGCGCGGCGCTCTCGATTGCCGCCATCGGCTCGTTCATCGCCGGCTGCGTCTCGACCGTGCTGGTGGCGGCGCTCGGCGGGCCGCTCACCGCGGTCGCGCTCTTGTTCGGACCGGCCGAATATTTCGCGCTGATGGTGCTCGGATTGATCTTCGCGGTGGTGCTGGCCAAGGGCTCGGTGCTCAAGGCCATCGCCATGATCCTGCTCGGCCTGATGCTGTCGATGGTCGGCTCGGATCTGGAAACCGGCGCCGGCCGCATGACCTTCGACCTGGCGGAGCTCTCGGACGGCATCGGCTTCGCGAACGTGGCGATGGGCGTGTTTGGCTTCGCCGAGATCATCCGCAATCTGGAAATGTCGCAGGAGAGCCGCGACATCGTGCAGAGCAAGATCAAGGGCCTGATGCCGACAAAGCAGGACCTGATCGATTCCTCGGGCGCGATCGCGCGCGGCACCATCCTGGGCTCGATCCTGGGCATCCTGCCGGGCGGCGGCGCGGTGGTGGCCTCGTTCGCGGCCTATACCTTCGAGAAGCGCATCTCCAAGCATCCCGAACGTTTCGGCCGCGGCGCCATCGAGGGCGTGGCGGCGCCGGAATCGGCCAATAATGCCGCCGCGCAGACCTCGTTCATCCCGCTGTTGACGCTGGGCATTCCGCCCAATGCGGTGATGGCCTTGATGGTCGGCGCCATGACCATCCACGGCATCATCCCCGGCCCGCAGGTGATGACCAAGCAGCCCGAATTGTTCTGGGGCATGATCGCCTCGATGTGGCTGGGCAATTTGATGTTGGTGATCATCAACTTGCCGTTGGTGGGCGTCTGGGTGAGCCTCTTGCGGGTGCCGTACCGGTTGTTGTTCCCGTCCATCATTGTGTTCTGCTGCATCGGCATCTACTCGATCAACAATTCGTCGACCGACGTCATCATCGCCGCGATGTTCGGCCTGTTCGGCTATTGGCTGGTCAAGCACGACTTCGAGCCGGCGCCGCTGGTGCTCGCTTTCGTTCTCGGGCCGTTGATGGAGGAGAACCTGCGCCGCGCCATGCTGATCGCGCGCGGCGACCCCACGGTGTTCGTCACCCGGCCGATCTCGGCCGGCCTGATCCTGGTCGCGCTGGTGCTCTTGGCAATCGCCGCGCTGCCGATGATCCGCAAGCGCCGCGACGAGGTGTTCGTGGAATAGCGCGCCTCAGAACGAGACGGCGCCGGACACCACCAGCGCGACGCCGATGGCGAGCGCCGTCACGATGCCGATCGGGATCAGCGAATCGAGCAGCGGTGCGTCGGCGAGCGGGTGGGTCTTGCCGCCGCGCGGCGTGAAGTACCACAGCCCGGCGCCGCCGGCGCCGAACACAACCGCCCCGGATATGATCGACAGCATGAGGCATTCCCCCGGTCCATTGTAAAGATTGGGGGAATTGTTATGCGGCGGCCGGTGTGGGCGGGCGTTAAGTCGGCAACGCCCATCATAAAAACGCTGTAACCGCGGTCTGGCGCCGACAGCGCATGCGGTCGATAGCGCGCCGCCATGAGCAGCGCGCTTTTAGCAGCAATAAGTCGGCCTAGGTGGTGCGACGCTCGGTCTTCTACCGTTGATAAGGGGGCTTCGACCGGTTGCCGGGGAGGGCAAACTTGCCCATCTTGCCTTCGAATCGAACGGGCAGTTGAAGCCATGCGCCAATATCTCGACCTGATGCAGTTCATCCTCGATCGCGGGGTCGAGAAGCGCGACCGCACCGGCACCGGCACGCGTTCGGTGTTCGGCCACCAGATGCGCTTCGATCTGAGCGAAGGCTTCCCGCTCACCACCACCAAGAAGCTGCACCTGAAATCGATCGTCTACGAATTGCTGTGGTTTCTCGCCGGCGATACCAACGTCAGATATTTGCAGGAGCACGGCGTTCGCATCTGGGACGAGTGGGCCGACGAGCGCGGCGACCTCGGCCCGGTTTACGGACACCAGTGGCGCTCATGGCCGGCGCGCGACGGCCAGACCATCGACCAGATCGCCAAACTGATCGACATGATCAGGCGCAATCCGGATTCGCGCCGGCTGATCGTCACCGCTTGGAATCCGGCCGATGTCGACAAGATGGCGCTGCCGCCCTGCCACTGCCTGTTCCAGTTCTATGTCGCCGATGGCCGGCTATCGTGCCAGCTCTATCAACGCTCGGCCGACGTGTTCCTCGGCGTGCCTTTCAATATCGCCTCTTATGCTTTGCTCACCATGATGGTGGCGCAGGTGACGGGGCTGAAGCCCGGCGAGTTCGTCCACACCTTCGGCGACGCGCATCTCTACTTGAACCATCTCGAGCAGGCGCGCCTGCAGCTCTCGCGCATGCCCAAGCCGCTGCCGATCATGCATATCAATCCGGCGGTGACGGATATTTTCGGATTCCGCTACGAGGACTTCGCGATCGAGAACTACGACGCGCATCCGCACATCAAGGCCGAGGTGGCGGTTTGAGCCTCACCATCCGCCCCGCGCGGCCTTCCGACATCGATCTCGTCTTCACGCTGGTGCGCGAGCTCGCGGACTACGAAAAGCTGACACACGAAATCGACGCCACGCCGGAGGCGATTGCCGAGGCGCTATTTGCACCCGAGCCGAAGCTCTTCTGCGACATCGCGGAATGGGAGGGCGCGCCCGCCGGGTTCGCGGTCTGGTTCCTGAACTTCTCGACCTTCCGAGGCCGCCACGGCATTTATCTGGAGGACCTGTTCGTGCGGCCGGCCTATCGCGGCAAAGGCATCGGCAAGGCGCTGATGCAACGCCTCGCGCAGCATTGCGTCGAACGCGATCTCGCGCGCTTCGAATGGGCGGTGCTCGACTGGAACGCGCCCTCGATTGCGTTCTACCGATCGGTCGGCGCGCAGGTCATGGACGAGTGGAAAATCTGCCGGCTGTCGGGCGCCGCGCTCGCAAACTTCGCGGGCGGGACGGCGTCATGAAAAACGGCACGAAGATCGTTCTGGTCGTCGCCGTCGGCGAGAACGGCATCATCGGACGCGGCGGGAAGCTGCCCTGGCACCTGCGCTCCGACCTGCAACACTTCAAGCGGCTCACGCTCGACAAGCCGGTCATCATGGGGCGCAAGACCTACCAGTCGATCGGCAAGCCGCTGCCCCAGCGCACCAACATCGTGGTAACCCGTCAGGCCGATCTGGCCGTGCCCGGCGTGCTCTTCGTCCCCGACCTTGCCGCCGCCTTCGCGCTGGCGCGCGCCGATGCCGGGCAGCGCGGGACGAACGAGATCATGGTGATCGGTGGCAGCGACATTTTCGCCGCCACACTCGCCGATGCCGACCGGCTGGAAGTCACCCTGGTGCATGCGTCGCCCGAGGGCGACGTCTCTTTTCCACCGATCGATGCCAGGCTGTGGCGCGAAGTTGCGCGCGAGCGTCACGCACGCGGCCCGCATGACGACTGCGACTTCACCACACTGACCTATGAGCGCGTGGCTTGATACCGGCGAACCTGTCCGCCCCGGCGCGCCGCCATGGCGCGAAGGCCCTGCAATGGCCATATTGACGATATGTTTACCGCAATAGGGCGCGTGCAAGCGCGGCATGACGGCGCGTTGTAACGGGGCTTTGCCTCCCCTATAACCCATGCCGACAAAAGGCGGCCGGGCTTTCAAGAGCGCCGGCGCCGGGAGAAATCTGACAATGCCATGGACCAATCAGGGCGGCGGCCCGTGGGGCTCGGGCGGGGGCAAGGGCCCCTGGGGCTCCGGACCGCAGTCATCGGGACCGACACCACCGGATCTGGAGGAAATGCTCCGCCGCGGCCAGGACCGCCTGCGCCACTTTCTGCCAGGCGGCAGTCTGGGCGGGCGCGGCTTCGCGCTGCTCGCGGTCGCGGCGGTCGCGCTTTGGGGCTTCTCGGGCTTCTTCCGCGTGGAGCCGGACGAACTCGGCGTGGTGCTGCGCTTCGGCAAGGAAGTGCGCGAGGTGCAGCCCGGCCTGAATTACCACCTGCCTTACCCGATCGAGACCGTGCTCACGCCCAAGGCGCTGCGCGTCAACAAGATCGACATCGGCATGCGCGTGGTCGACGACCTGCGGCGTGGCTCGACCGTGCGCGACGTGCCGGAAGAGAGCCTCATGCTGACCGGCGACGAGAACATCGTCGATGTCGATTTCTCGGTGCTGTGGAAGGTGAAGCCGACCGGCGTCGGCGAGTTCCTGTTCAACATCCAGAATCCGGAAGGCACGGTGAAGGCGGTGGCCGAAAGCGCCATGCGCGAGGTGATCGGCCGCTCAGAAATCCAGCCGATCCTCACCGGCGCGCGCCAGACCATCGAGACGGCGGTGCAGGACCTGATGCAGAAGACGCTCGATTCCTATAACGCCGGCATCCTGGTGCAGCAGGTGCAGATGCAGAAGGTCGATCCGCCGCAGCAGGTGATCGACGCCTTCCGTGACGTGCAGGCGGCGCGCGCCGACCTCGAACGTGCGGTCAACGAAGCGCAGACCTACGCCAATCGCGTCGTGCCGGAAGCGCGTGGCAAAGTGGCGCAAATCACGCAGGCGGCCGAAGCCTATCGCCAGCAGACCGTCGCGGAAGCCACCGGCCAGACCTCGCGCTTCCTCAAGATCTACGAGCAGTACAAAAAGGCGCCCGACGTGACGCGCGAGCGCATGTATCTGGAGACCATGGAACGCGTGCTTGGCCCGACCAACAAGATCATCATCGATACCCCGGTCGGCGGGCAGAGCGTAGTGCCCTATCTCTCGCTCGATGAGTTCGGCAAGGCGCATCCGCAGGCCCAGCCGCAACCGCGCTCGTCGGCGCAATCGGGAGGCCGGCCATGAGGCTCAATTTCGTCGGCGGCCTGCTCGTCGTCCTCGCCGTGGCGGCGCTGATTATTGGCTATTCTTCGCTGTTCACGGTGTCCCAGACCCAGCAGGCGCTCGTGATCCGGCTCGGTCAGCCGGTGCGCGTGGTGAGCGAGCCCGGCCTCAACGTAAAGGCGCCCTTCATCGACAGCGTGGTCTATATCGACAAGCGCATCCTCGACTTGGAAGCGCCGCCGCAGGAAGTGATCGCCTCCGACCAGAAGCGGCTGGTGGTCGATGCCTTCGCGCGCTACCGCATCAAGGACCCGCTGCGCTTCTACCAGACGCTCGGCTCGATCTCGGGCGCCAATTCGCAGCTTTCGATCCTGCTCAACTCGGCGCTGCGCCGCGTGCTCGGTGAGGTGACTTTCACCCATGTGGTGCGCGACCAGCGCGCCGACCTGATGTCGCGCATCCGTGAACTCACGGATCGCGAGGCCGCCGCCTACGGCATCGAGGTGGTCGACGTGCGTATTCGCCGCGCCGATCTGCCCGAGCAGAACAGCCAGGCGGTCTATCAGCGCATGCAGACGGAGCGTCAGCGCGAGGCGGCCGAGTTCCGCGCCCAGGGTGCCCAGCGCGCCCAGGAAATCCGTTCGCGCGCCGATCGCGAGGTGACGGTGCTGGTGGCTGAGGCGCAGTCGCAGGCCGAGCAGATCCGCGGCGACGGCGATGCCAAGCGCAACCAGATCTTCGCCGAGGCCTTCAACAAGGATCCCGACTTCTTCGCCTTCTATCGCTCGATGCAGGCCTATGAAGCCGGGCTGAAGGCCGGCGACACCCGGCTCCTGCTCAAGCCGGACAGCAGCTTCTTCCGCTACTTCAACGATCCGTCGGGCAAGCTGCGCGGCGGGGCGACCCCACCGGCGGCGGCTCCGGCCGCCCCGGCGCCGGCAAGCACCTCCGGATCGGCCCGGTAATCCACAAACGCGAGCGCGGCCGGCATGACCGACTTTCTGGCCGCGCTTGGACTGGTCTTCGTTATCGAGGGCCTGATTTTCGCGGCCTTTCCGGGCCCGGCCAAGCGCGCGATGCAGAGCGTGCTGGAAACGCCTGAACCGAGCCTGCGTCTGATCGGGATCGGCTCGGCCGTGGTCGGGCTGATCCTGGTGGCCCTGGTGCGGGGCGTTCTGGGCTAGCGGACCTCTCGTGCTGTTCCGGCCCGCTTTTCGGGGGCGGTAAGCAGAGTGCCGCCCTTGAATCGCCGCGAAGACAGGGCCACTTTCCTTCAAGCCCCTTTCCCAGGAGATTCGACGCCCATGGGCGCAATTTTTCCTCGCTTGACCTCTGGCCGTAGCGTGCTGGCGGTTCTCGTTGCCGGCGCCATCGCTTGGCCGGTTTTCACCGCCCCTGCGCAGGCGCGCGGCCCGGAAGGCATCGCCGACGTGGCCGAACAGGTCATCGACGCGGTGGTCAACGTTTCCACCAAGCAGTCGGTCGACATGAGCAGCAATGCCATGCCGCAATTGCCGCCCGGGTCGCCCTTCGAGGAGTTTTTCGAGGAATTCTTCAAAAACCGGCGCGGGCAGAACGGCAAGAATGGCCAGCAAGGCGAGAATCAGACCCCGTCGGTGCCCCGGCGGGTCAATTCGCTCGGTTCCGGCTTCATCATCGACCCGTCCGGCCTGGTGGTGACCAACAACCACGTCATCGCCGACGCAGACGAGGTCAACGTCATCCTCAACGACGGCACCAACCTCAAGGCCACCATCGTCGGCCGCGACACCAAAACCGACCTCGCACTGCTCAAGGTCAATGCCGATCACCCGCTCAAGTCGGTGAAGTTCGGCGATTCCGACAAGCTGCGGCTGGGCGAATGGGTGATCGCGATCGGCAACCCGTTCTCGCTCGGCGGCACCGTCACCGCCGGCATCGTCTCGGCGCGCAATCGCGACATCCAGTCCGGACCTTACGACAACTACATCCAGACCGACGCCGCCATCAATCGCGGCAATTCGGGCGGTCCGCTGTTCAACCTCAACGGCGAGGTCATCGGCGTCAACACCGCCATCATCTCGCCCTCCGGCGGCTCGATCGGTATCGGTTTCGCCGTGCCGTCCAAGGTGGTGGCGACCGTCACCTCGCAGCTCCAGCAGTTCGGCGAAATCCGCCGCGGCTGGCTGGGCGTCAAGATCCAGCAGGTCACCGACGAGATCGCCGAGAGCCTGAACCTCAAGCCTGCGCGCGGCGCGTTGGTTGCGGGCGTCGACGACAAGGGTCCGGCCAAGCCCGCCGGCATCGAACCGGGCGACGTCATCGTCAAGTTCGACGGCAAGGACGTGAAGGAGATGCGCGACCTGCCGCGCATCGTCGCGGATACGCCGGTCGGCAAGGATGTCGAGGTCGTCGTCGTCCGCAAGGGCAAGGAGGAGATCAAGACGGTCAAGCTCGGCCGGCTCGAGGATGCCGAAAAGAAGGAAGCGGCGTTGACGCCGAAGGAGACCGCGCCGGACGCGGCCTCGCCGGTGAAGAAGACGCTGGGCCTTAATTTGTCGGGGCTGACGGCCGAGCTGCGCAAGAAGAACAACATCAAGGACAGCGTCAAAGGCGTGGTGATCACCGGCATCGAGCCGAACTCGCCGGCCGAGTTCGAGGCCCGAATCGCCAAGCTCAAGCAGGCGGGCAAGAAGCTCGCCATGCTGCTCGTCGTTTCGCCCGACTGCGATTCCAGCATCGTGGTGCTGGGGATTCAGTAAAAGACACGCTGAAATTTAA
>DASZQT010000430.1:0-7955 GCA_035549515.1 Pseudolabrys sp.
CGGTCGAGGTCGCCGGGCAACAGCGCGCAGACCCGGCGCGCCAGGGTCAAAGCCTGCTCATGCACGAGCCCGCCGAACATCACATGCGGCATCACCGCAAGCTGCCGCGCGACCGCCTCACCGATGTGCGGCTGGTTATAGCCGTGGCAGGCGGTCCACCAGCTCGCGATGCCGTCGATCAGCTCGCGCCCGTCGGCCAGCACGATGCGCGAGCCTTGCGTGCGCGCAACCGCCAGCGGCGGGTTCGCCGTCTTCATCTGGGCATAGGGCAGCCAGATGTGCGAGAAGCCTTCCCGGTACCAGCCCGGCGCCGCCTCTTTTTTGCTGGTATCCTCCGGCATGCGGCGCGTCCTATCCGTCCTGTGGACCTTGAGACCCTCTGATGCCCTCGCTCGATGCCTTTGCGCAAGCCAAACTCGACGCTCTCACGGACGCGCACCTGCGCCGTGCGCTCACCGAGACCGTCCGTGAGGACGGCATCTGGGTCGAGCGCAGCGGCCGGCGGCTGCTGTCGTTTTCCTGCAACGACTATCTCAACCTGACCCAGCACCCGGCAATCAAGCAGGCGGCCATCGCCGCCATCGAGCGCCATGGCGCGGGTTCGGGCGCCTCGCGGCTGGTCACCGGCAATCACCCGCTCTATGCCGAACTGGAGACGCGCCTTGCCCGCGTCAAGCAAACCGAGGCATCCGTCGTGTTCGGCTCCGGCTATCTGGCCAATTCCGGCATCATCCCGGTGCTGATCGGGCGCGACGGGCTGGTGCTGGTCGACGAACTGGCGCATGCCTGCATCTTCGCCGGCGCGCAATTGTCGCGCGGCAAGGTGATCCCGTTCCGCCACAACGATGTCGGGCATCTGCACGAACTGCTCAGTGCGCAGCGCGCCGCGCACGACCATGCGCTGGTTGTCACCGACGGCGTATTCTCGATGGATGGCGACCTCGCGCCCATCGCCGCGCTGCTCGGCGTTGCCGACGAACACGACGCCTGGCTGATGACCGACGACGCCCATGGCATCGGCGTGGTCGGGGGCGGCCGTGGCTCGAGCTTTGTCGGGAATGCGCACATCCCGGTGCCGTTGCAGATGGGCACGCTGTCGAAGGCGATCGGCGCCTATGGCGGCTATCTGTGCGCGTCCGCGCCGGTGATCGACCTGATGCGCAATCGCGCCCGCACGCTCATCTATTCCACCGGCCTGCCGCCCTCGGCGGTTGCCGCCGCCATCGCGGCGCTCGATTTGATCGAGCGCGAGCCGGACTACGCAGCGCTTCCGGTCGAAAAGGCGCGCCTGTTCACGCGGAGGGTCGGCCTGCCGGACGCCGAAAGCCCCATTGTGCCGATTGTGCTCGGCGAAGCGGAAGCGGCGCTGTCCGCCTCGCGCATGCTCTCCGACGCCGGCTTTCTCGCCGCCGCCATACGCCCACCGACCGTGCCGGCCGGCACCGCGCGCCTGCGGCTCACATTCACCGCCCAGCATCCGGTCGACGAAATCGAGCGCCTGGCCGACCTCGTCCGCAACAAAATATTGGCTTGATCCGTGGCCGCCTATTTCGTCACCTCCACCGGCACCGATATCGGCAAGACCTTCGTCACCGCCGGGCTGATCCGCTATCTGCGCGAAGCAGGTCAGGCGGTGCAGGCGCTCAAACCGGTGGTGAGCGGCTACGACTCCTCCGTGGTCGAAACCAGCGATCCGGCCGTGCTGCTGCGCGCGCTCGCCCGACCGGTTTCGGCCGACGAGATCGCGGCCATGGCGCCTTGGCGCTTCCGCGCGCCCTTGTCACCGGATATTGCCGCCGCGCGCGAAGGCCGCAGCGTTGAGTTCGACGAACTGGTCGGTTTCAGCCGCCGAGCGATCGACGGCGCAACCGGCATGCTGTTCATCGAAGGCGTCGGCGGCATCATGGTCCCGCTCGACGGCACGCGCACGGTGCTCGACTGGATGGCGGCGCTCGGTATACCCGTCATCCTGGTGGTGGGTGGCTATCTTGGCACCATCTCGCACACGCTCACCGCGCTCGACGTACTTTCGCAGCGCCGGCTCACACTGGCGGCCATCGTGGTGAGCGAAAGCGAGCGCGACACCGTCCCGCTCGAGGACACGGTCGAGAGCATCGCGCGCTTCTCGCAAAGCGTGGGGGTCATCGGCCTTCCGCGTCTGCCTGGCGGGCTCACGCAGCATCCGGCCTTCGCGCGCATCGCGTCGCTGCTGTGACGCGCCGCTTCACCCGTGCAGCAGCGCGGTCTCCAGCATGCCCTCGATATTGATCAGCCCGTGCAGCAGCATGGTGAGCACGGTCGAGCCGGTCGCCCAGCGCATCCAGCCGAGCAGCAGCCCCGCCACGAACACCTGCCCAATCACGAACCAATCGTATTGCACATGGATCAGCGCGAACAGCAGGGACGTTGCAACAATGGTCGGCCACGCATCGCGCGGCGCGCGCAGGAAACCGCGGAACAGAAAGCCGCGGAACAAGGTCTCCTCGCCGATCGGCGTCAGCACGGCGACCGCCAGCCACAACAAGGGCAGCATGCCTTGCGCGCGCGCCGTCCGGTAAATCTCAATCTGGAAGTCGGTCACGACGCTGCGCCCGAACAATGTGCTCACCAGGTTGCTCACCACGATGAAGCCGGCGAGCGCGAGCACACCAAACACGACCTGTCCGCGACGTGGCCATACCCAGCCGAGATACTCGGCGGCGCCGGCGCCGGTGCGGCGCGCGAACTGAACCAGCAGCGCCACTTCCACCGGCGTCGACACGGCGATGATCAGGGTTATGGCCACACCATCGCCAGCGAGCTCGGTCTGTCCGCCGGGCGGGCCGTACACCAGCGTGAGCACGAGCAGCGCACTCAATTGCCCGGCCATCAGCGCGATGACGGCAAGGCCGAAGGTGGCGAGGCGTCCCCAGGGGGTCATGGTGCGGGTCGCGTCCTCGCCTTGTCATCTCCGGCCATAGCGCGTCGAAGACGGGCGTAAACGCCCTTATCCCGGCGATCCCGCTCATTGAGGCACGGTGCCGCTCTAAGCGAGATGGCCGGGTCGAGCCCGGCCATGACAGCTTGTCGTTTGTCGCGACATTTCATTCGCAACGTATAGCGCCCAACTTACGGAATCAAAATCGACGATCCCGTCGTTTCGCGGCTTTCCAGATCGATGTGCGCCTTGGCGGCGTCCGCGAGCGGATAGCTCTGGTTGACCGGAATCTTCACCGCGCCGGAGCCCACCTTGTCGATGAGGTCGTTGGCGATCGCATGCAGGTCTTCCGTCTTGGCGGCGTAGTGGTTGAGCGTCGGGCGCGTCGCGAACAGCGAGCCCTTGAACTGCAGGATGTTGATGTCGAAAGCCTTGATCGGGCCCGAGGCCGAACCGAAGCTGACGAACATGCCGAGCGGGCGGATGCAGTCGAGCGAGGCCGGGAACGTACTGTTGCCGATGCCGTCATAGACCACGTCGCATAGTTTGCCGCCGGTGATCTCTTTCACGCGCTCGACGAAGTTCTCGTCGCGGTAATGGATCACGTGCTGGCAGCCGTTCGCCTTGGCGAGTTCGCCCTTCTCCTTGGAGCCGACGGTGCCGATCACGGTGGCGCCGAGATGGCTCGCCCATTGGCACAGGATGAGGCCGACGCCGCCGGCGGCCGCGTGCATCAGCACGGTGTCGCCCTTCTGCACTTTGTAGGTGCGGTTGACCAGGTACTGCACGGTCATGCCCTTGAGCATCATGCCGGCGGCCTGCTCGTAGCTGATATTGTCGGGCAGCTTGACCGCGCGCGCCGCCGGGATGAGGCGCTCACCCGCATAGCCGCCAAGCGGTCCCACATAAGCAACGCGGTCGCCGAGCTTCACTTCGGTGACGCCGGGGCCGACAGCGATCACCTCGCCCGCGCTCTCATTGCCGGCAATGAACGGCATCCCGACGGGAGACGGGTAGAGTCCGCTGCGGAAGTAGGTGTCGATGAAGTTGATGCCGCAGGCATACTGCTTGATCTTGATCTGGCCCTGGCCGGGCGCGGGAATTTCGACGTCCTCGTAGGTGAGGACTTCCGGACCGCCGTGTTTGTGAACGCGCACTGCCGCGACCATGTTTCACCCCTTTAAAACGAGCCTGGATTGTTGTGGAAGGATTCGGCCGCGATCATAGGCAGGCGCCGGCCGAGCGCAAGGCGCCCCGCGCCAGCCGCAGCGCTAGCGCGCCCCCGCGACATTGAGCACGCTGCCGCTGACATAGGAAGCAGCGTCCGAGAGCAGGAACAGGATGGGTTCGGCGATCTCGTTCGGCTCCCCCGGCCGGCCCATCGGCAATAGCGGCGTGATGCGGGCCAGCCGGCCCGGCTCGTGGATCTCGGTGTCGGTCGGTCCCGGCCGCACGGCATTCACGCGCACGCCCTCCTTGGCCAGTTCGCGCGCGAGCCCGAGCGTGAGCACGTCGACCGCGCCCTTGGCGGCCGCATAGAACACATATTCGCCCGCGCCGCTGGTCAGCGAGGCAATCGACGACAGCAGCACGATCGCCCCGCCGGGGCCGCCGCGCGCGGTCGACATCCGGCGCGCCGCTGCCCGCGCGCACAGAAGCGCGCCCATGAGATTGACATCGACCACGTCGCGCAAGGTTTCGGCGCTGGCGTCGACCAACCGGGAGTTCTTGCCGGCGATCCCGGCGCTGTGCACGAAATGAGTGACAGGTCCGAGCGCGGCGGCAGTCGCATCGAACACCCGCTCGATGTCGGCTTCCTTGGCCATGTCACCCTGCAGGGCGACCGCCTTGCCGCCGGCCCGCTCGACATCGGCAGCAACCGCGGCCGCCGCCTGTGCGTTGCTGACATAGTTCACCGCCACGTCATAGCCGCGCTCACCGGCGAGCCGCGCGGTCGCGGCACCGATGCCTCGGCTGCCGCCGGCAATGAGAAGAACGGGTCGCGGCATGGTTCACTCCCTCGATCGTTGTGATTGCGGCAGAGACCAGCAGATCAGGCGGGTGCGCGCAACAGGCCGGCGGCGAAGAAATAGAGCGCGATCAGAACCAGCGGCACGGTCACGAACGGTCCGGGCTCGAGACGCAGCACCAGCGCCACGAAGGCGAGCACCGCCCAGAGCGCCAGCAAGGCGATATTGAGCGGGCGCAGATGGCGCACGCGCAGCGGATGCACGAATTTGAGCGGCACGAAGCTCAGCACCGCGAGCACGACGATCATCAGGGCCGCCAGCCAGGGCGACGGCTGCAAGACGTAGAGATAGAAGGCCGCGAGATTCCAGACGGCCGGAAAGCCGCGGAAGAAATTGTCGGCGGTCTTCATCTCGCGGTCGGCGAAATAGATCGCGCCCGCGATTACCACGACGACGCCGGACGGGATCGCCAGCACCGGCGGCAGCAGGCCGCTGGCGGCGATGGCATAGGCCGGCACGAAGACATAGGTCGTGAAATCGACCACGAGGTCGAGCGTCTCGCCCGACCAGCGCGGCAACAGTTCCGCCACCTGGAATTCACGCGCCAGCGGACCGTCGACGCCGTCGACGATCAGCGCAAAGCCGAGGCAGAAGAACATCGCCTCCCAATGCCCGCCGGTCGCGAAGATCAGCGCAAGCAGCGCCAGCGCCGCCCCGCTCGCGGTCAGGATATGGATGGCGAAGGCGCGGATGCGTGCGGCCATCACGCCCGCTCGTTGCCCCAGTCGAGCTTGACGATCTCGGCCGAGCGGCCGGCCAGATTCCAATTGCGGCCGAAACCGCGGAAGCGCGATTTGTCCGACTTCGCCACGATCACGTCCGGCCCGATCCAATATTCGGAATTGCGGATAACGACGCCCTCGTCGCGGTTATTGCCGCGCACCGGCGTCACCGCGCCACCGCCATATTTGTCGAGACTGACGATGCGGGTATTGCCCTCGGTCTGATAGCTGATCGGCACCTGATGAACGCCGAGGAATTGGCCGACCAGGATCGACAACAGATGCGTGGTGCCGCCGACGCGGCCAGTGAAGATGCGCGTCAGGCCCTTCACCGCCTGGATCGGCGCCTTGTCGTCGACGAACAAAGCCGCGGTCCAGTTGCCGCGCGCCATGATGCCAGGCAGGTCCATCATCAGCCCGACATTGATGCCGGAAAGGTCGACGGTGTCGAAATGCCCGTCGTCGATGCGGATGCCGGCCCAGGTCTGGCAGCGGCCCTCGGTCGGCGGGTGTTCGCCGAGCGACAAAACGCATGGGCAGAATACCGTGCAATTGCACGACAGCGTCATCTCGCCTTTCAATGTCCACGCTTCGGTCAAGGTCTCGCTCCCGGCTTTTCTTGCATTCGAGTTGGTTCAGCGCACCGGCCAATGCGCGATAACCGATGTCACGATGAAGGCCGCACCCGCCAAGATCAGCAGGATGCCGACGCCATGCGTGAAACGTTTGCCGGTGCCGATCTTCTCGATCGTCATCACCATGCCGAGCCCCGCCATCCAGATCACGTTCATGATTCCGACGGAAAACATCACGAGCATCATGGCCCAGCAGCAGCCGAAGCAGAAAATGCCCTGCTTGACGCCGAGCCGGAACACGCCGCGCGTCGTCGTGGCCCAATTGGAGAAGAAGAATGGGAACGGCTGCCGGCACTGCATGAGACAGGCATGCTTGAGCGCGGAGAACTGATAGAACCCGGCGCCGACCAGGATCGCGCCCGAGAACAGTCCGCTCGCCGAGGCCATGCCGTCGTCGATGAGCGCGAGCCGCGTCAAAGCAAATTGCGCCAGCGTCGCCAGCACCGCGAAGCCGAGCCAGACCACGGTATAGCCGGCCGCCAGCACGAAGGGCGACACGATGCGCTCGCCCTTCTGGGCGGCGGTGTCGGCGATCTCGGCATAGGTGAAGATCATCGGGCCCGCCGTCGGCAACATCATCGCCAACGTCATCGCCACCCACATCAGCCCGACCACCGCGAATCCGGTCGGCCCCCACGCGCCATGCGGCATGCCGAGGCCGAAGGTCGGGCTGCAAATCGCGTTGATGGCGCGCGGCAGCAGGTCGAGCGCGCCCATGCCGGGGCCGAGATCGGCAGCCGACCCACCCATATGGCCGATCATGAGACCGAGATAGAGCCAGCCCAGCCCCGCGATCGCCACCACGCAGCCGACAGCCAGCACCTTTGGCCGCGCGAGCACCGCCCCGAGCCGGCCGGCGGCGGCGGAGAGATGGATCAGGCGGCGGTCGGTCACGTCGGCCATGGGTCACCTTTAGCGCATCGGCAGGATCGGCGGTATCCGGGCTTGACCGCTATGGTTTCCGGCCCGCACCCGGCCATGCTAGGGCGAGTTGCGATTGGGTCGCCCCAACCTCCGTTCGTCCCCGCGAAAGCGGGGACCCAGGGCGGCGCGGCCCAACTGGATTCCCGCTTTCGCGGGAATGAGCGGTGGACTGGGCGATCCCATCCGATCGCAATCCGCACTGGTGCGTTTAGGCTCAAAGTGAGCGAGGCGATTTGATGCCGGACAAAGACGAAGCCTCAGGCACCGCCATCGTTGTGGGTGGCGGCCCCGCCGGCCTGACGGCGGCGATTGCGCTGGCCGAGGGCGGCATCCCGACGGTTCTGGTGGGAAAGCGCCCGGCCAAGCCCGACAACCGCACCACCGCCCTGCTCGGCGGTTCGGTCACTGCGCTGGAAACGCTCCGCGTCTGGGAACTCTGCGCCGATCGCGCGGCGCCGCTCAGGCTCATGCGGCTAGTCGACGACACCGGCCGGCTCTGGCGCGCACCCGAAGTCAAATTCGACTGCGGCGAGATTGGGCTCGACGCCTTCGGCTACAACATCGAAAACCGCTATCTGGTCGAGGCCCTGGAGACGCGCGCCCGCGCCCTGCCCGGCCTGCGGCTGATCGAGGACGAGGTGCGCGAGGTCGCGCCCGATCCGGACGGCGTCACGGTCTCGCTCGCCAGCGGCGAGACCCTGCGCGCCGCGCTCGTGGTCGGCGCCGA
>DASZQT010000431.1:0-16472 GCA_035549515.1 Pseudolabrys sp.
GAACGCGTCAGCGCCGAGATCGTTGCCCGTGTCTCCAGCGCAGCCAAGGAACTGGGCTATCGACCTAATCGTGTCGCCCGCGCGCTGCGCATGGATCGCAGTTCGTCGGTCGGCCTGCTCATCCCCGATATTTCCAACCCGGCCTATCCGCCGATGGTGCGCGGACTGGAAGATGTGCTGCGTCCGAGCGGCATTTCGCTGTTGCTCGCGAGCACCGACAATTATCCGCAGCGCGAAGTCGAACTCGTTTCCGCCATGCTGGATCAGCGCGTCGACGGTCTTTTTCTGGCGACGGCGACCAGCAAATATTCGCCGCTGCGGATGCTGCTCGCGGCCAAGATTCCGATCGTGCTGTTGAACCGCAGCATGGACGATCTTGCGGTGCCGCTGGTGCGCGGCGACGACCACAAAGGCATCCGGCTTGCGGTGCAGCACTTGGCGGAGCTCGGACATCGCCGTATCGCCCACTTGGCCGGCACCGACGCGGTGTCGAACGGCTTCGACCGCCGCGAGGCTTTCATTGCAGCGATGAAGGAGAGCGGGCTCGATTTCGATCCGGCGGCTGTCGTTTCCGCCGATCGGTTCAAAGGGCCGGTCGGAACCGAACTGGGCGCCGCGATGGCCGGCGACCTGCTCAGCCGCAAGGTTCCGTTCACCGCCCTGATCGCGGCGAACGACCTGCTGGCGATCGGCTGCTACGATGTGTTCAAGAGCAAACACATCCGGATTCCCAAGGACGTTTCAATCGTGGGCTATAACGACGTCGCAATGGTCGACCGTTTGAGCCCGCCGCTGACGACTGTGCGGCATCCGCTTTACGAGATCGGGGTGCGCGCCGCGCGTCTGATGATCGAGCGGTTCGCCGGCGCGGAAAACGAGGCCATGACCATCGGCTTGGCGGCGACGCTGATCGTGCGGAAATCCACCGCGCCGCCTCCGCCCCGCGCCGTGACGGTCTGAATCGCCGCTCTTGGCAATCGATTGCCAAAACGACAAGCCGACATATTCTTATCCGGTGATAATCCGCACGATTGTTCAAGAAATAGACCTCATTTCCTCCCCCGGCCTTTGACAATCGATTGCCATAAAATCGGCGAGCTGTCATACTCGCGCGGTATCGGCCGAAAGCCTCGTTGGACGAGTCGCGCCAAGGCGGCGTCTCGCGCTGCCAGAAAGGTCGAACACGGGGGGATTTCATGGCGGCTTTTGAATTGCTGAATATGCCGAGCGAGGAGGTGCGCGCGGTCATCGATCGCATGCCGGTGGCGGTGATCCCGTTCGGCAGTGTCGAGCAGCACGGCAAACACCTACCCTGCGGCACCGACGTGTTCGCTGTCGAAGTGGTGGCGAAGTCGCTCGCCGAAAAGCTCGGCTGCCTGTTCGTGCCGTTCGGCCCCTACGGCATCACCTATCCGCATGTCGGATTGCCCGGTTCGATTTCGCTCAGCCGCAGCACGTTCGAAGGGCTGATCACCGATATCGTGACCGAGCTGATGAACAGCGGCGTCAAGTTGTTCATCATGGTCAATTGGCACGAGGCGCATCAGCCGTCGCTCAACGCCGTCTGCATGGAGCTGCAATTCAAGCACGGCGTGAAGTTCGTCATCGCGCATGCCCATTTCGTCGCCCAGCGCATCTACGCACCGGAGGGCGGGCGCCTCACGCACGCGGGCAGCATCGAGACCCTGGCGGTCATCGCGCACGATCCGAAGCTGTATCACCCCGAGAAGATCACGCCGCCGCAGCGGACCGAAAAGGCGGAAGCGCTCGACGCCATGCGTCGTTCCTATGAGATCTACGGTTTCGTGACCAACGTGCTCGATTTGTCGAAGGACGGCTGGTACGGCGATCCCACCTGGGCGACGCTCGAGCGCGCGAAGGATTTCGCGGACACCATTTCCGGCGAGATCGCCAAGCGCATCGACGACGTGTGGCAGACGCTCGGCGTCGATCGGCCGAAGCCGACTTTGGCCAAGACCGCGTGAGACGTCCGGCTGCGGGCGGCTCACAAGGCAAGACCCGTGACCGCCTAGGAATGCATTGAGAACGAAAAGCCGGCGCGTTGTTTTGCGCGCGCCGGCGCCGGATCCGACAACGGGTCCGTGGGAGGAAGTCGCGGCAGAGGAGCGGTCGGCACGTCCGATCGCGACCAGTCATGTCTTCGATTGAGAACGACGCGCTTTCGGCACGTGCTGACATCGCCGGTCCGGCCAGAGCAGCCGGTCCGGTGGCGGCGCGTCGCTGGCCCCGCCAAATCGTTGGACTGCGGCGCTTGGCCTTGCCGGTGCTCCTACTGACCGTCTGGCAGGTGGTGGCGGAAAGCGGGCTGTTCAAGCCGGTGTTCATGCCGCCGCTGCAGGCGATCGGCCAGAGGTTCGTCGAACTGGCCGGCAACAGCGTGCTGCTCGACTCGATCGGTGCGAGCCTCGGCCGCCTGTTCGCCGGCTTTGCCATCGCCGTTGTGCTCGGCGTGGGCCTGGGACTTTTCGTGACGCGCTTGGGATTCGCAGAGCAGATGGCGGTTCGCCTGCTGTCGGCATTGCTCGCGACGCCGGCGGTGGCCTGGACGCCATTGTTCATGCTGTGGTTCGGGCTGGGCAGTCCGGCGACCATCGCGCTGGTCGTGTTCGTCGCCACCGTTCCCATCGCCATCAACACCTGGACCGGCATCCGCAACGTCGACAGAGTCTACATCCGCGTGGCCGATTCCGTGAATATCCGCGGCGCGCGCCGCTTCTACAAAGTAATCCTGCCGGCCGCCTTCGCGCTCATATTGTCCGGCGTGCGCCTTGGCTTTGCGCGCGGCTGGCACGGTCTCGTCGCCGGCGAATTGCTGGCCGGCGCAAGCACCGGCCTGGGCGTGCTGGTCACCAAAGGCCTCGTGTTTCTCGATACGCCATCGATGCTGGTCGGCGTTCTGGCTATCGCCTGTTTCGCCTTTCTGACGGAGCGGCTGTTTTTCGAACGGCTCGAACGTCGCATGCTGCAACGATGGGGCTTGTCGCGGTGAACCCGAAAAATCCGGACCTGAACGGGAGAGGAAACGCATGAGCAAAGAGGCAGGAACGCGGATTGCGTCGATCTTTGGCGCGATGCTGCTGCTGGGCGCGAGTTGCGGGCTGGCGAACGCGGAAGACGTGAAAATCCGCTTCGCCTATCAGACGTCGATTGCGGGCGGCTCGCTGATGGTTACCGAGGCGCGCGGCCTCTGGGGCGTGCCGGTCGATTCGAAAGGCTTCGTCGCCGGCAGCGACGTCCTGCAGGCGATCCTCGCCGGCTCGGCCGACGCCGGCTCGATGGCGACGACCCCGACCATCACCGGCGGAAGGACCGGCGACTTCGTCATCGCCGCCGTCGCCAACCGGGTCGGCGACACGACCGCGATTATCGTGCCGCCGAATTCGAGCATCAAAAGCGTGGCGGACCTGAAAGGCAAGAAGCTCGCGATTCAGGAAGGCACGACCACGGCGCTCGACATTCGCAACTACGTGCTGCCGCATTTCGGCCTGACGCCGAACGACGTGCAGCTCGTCAACATGAACATGGGCAGCATGCCCGCCGCCGTCGCCGGCGGCCGCGTGGATGCGGCGGCGAGCGTCGAGCCGTTCATTTCCATCGCCGTCCAGCAGAAAGTGGCCGTGCGCCTGCAGTCGATGATGGAGTTCGACCCCATCCCCGCCTTCATCGTTTTCCGCAGCGACTTCGTCGAAAAGCACCCGGACGTCGTCGTCAACGCCTTGCGCGGCTATTACAAGGCGGTGAAGTGGATCAAGGCTAATCCGGACGCCGCGATCGACGACATCGTCGCCGGACTGGCCAAGCAGGGCATCAAGCTCGATCGCCAGGTCGTGCAGATGGCGTGGAACACGGTCGATCTCGACGTCCAGGTTTCCGAGGCCGACATGCGCGCCTACCTGAACAATGTCGCATCGCTGCTGATCAAGACCGGCAAAATCAAGCAGGCGCCGGATTGGAAGAAGCTGATCCGCTTGGATCTCGCGCGCAAGGCGATGGAGCCGTAGTCGGCCGCTCTCATGGCGCACGCACTCGACACGCCGAAGCGGCCGGAGACCGCGCGCCCGTCAGCCGACGGGCGGCGGTTCTGGTCCGACGCGGCCAAGAGCAACCTTGCCTTCGTGCTCTTCGTGCTGGCGCTCGCCTTGATCTGGGAGGCGACCGCCCGGCTCGCAGGCTTCAACCGCCTGCTGTTCCCCTCGCTGCTGACGGTGTTCCAGCGCCTTGGCAGCATGCTTGCCAGCGGCGAGTTGTTCAACGAGACGTTGGCGACACTCTGGAAGATGACGCTCGGCTATGCAATCGGCATCGTGGTCGCGGTGCCGCTTGGCCTCGCCATGGGACGATCGCGATTGATGGAGGACCTGTTCGGCCCGATCATCAATTTCCTGCTGCCGATCCCGGTGCTCGTGCTCGTCCCTTTGTTCGTCTTGTGGATGGGGCTGACGCTTCAGGCCGCCGTCTCCCTGATCGCGCTGGCGTCCGCCCTGCCGATCGCCGTCAATACTTGGAGCGGCAGCCGGGGCATCGAGCCGCAAATGCTGCGTGTCGCTCAGTCGGTCAACATCACGGGGCTCGAGCTCTTCCGCAAGGTGCTGCTGCCGGCCTCGCTGCCATCGATCATCATCGGCCTGCGTCAGGGCCTCGCGCTGGCGTGGCGCGCGGCAATCGGCGCGGAGTTCTTTGCGGTTTCGTCCACCGGCCTAGGCGTGCGAATGTTCGAGGCCAAGGACTACGTGCAGATGGACGTCATCTTGAGCATGCTTTTGGTCATCATGGCGCTGTCGATGATCTTCGACAAGCTGATCTTCGCGCCGCTGGAAGCGCGGACTATTGGGCGCTGGGGCGTTGGTAATAATTCGTGAGGAGCCGCAGGTGACTTTTGCAACGCTGCAAGCGAGCCCCGGCCAAACGAGCGCCGCAACCGGCGCGGTCCCGGCCGTCCTGTCGATCGCGGATTTTTCACTGTGGTTCCAGAGCAAGGAGGTCCTGCGCGACATCAGCCTCACCATTCCGCGCGGGCAGTTCGTCGCCATCATCGGACCGAGCGGCTCGGGCAAATCCACGCTGCTGAACGCCATCGCCGGGTTTATCGGGCCGAGCAGCCGCGACGTCACGATGGGCGGCTCGATCATGATAGGCGACAGCGCGCCGAACGCGCACGCCTTGCGGTGCGGCGTCGTGTTCCAGGAATACGCGCTTTTTCCGTGGCGAACCGCGCGCCGCAATGTCGAATTTTCGCTCGAGGCGCTCGACGTGCCGGCCCCCGAACGCGCGCGCCGTTCGCTGCAATGTCTGCAACAGGTGGGCCTTGGCGGGGCGGCCGACCTCTATCCGCATCAGCTTTCGGGCGGCATGAAGCAGCGCGTCGCGATCGCGCGTGCGCTCGCTTACGATCCCAGCGTGCTTTTGATGGACGAGCCGCTTGGCGCGCTCGACGCTCTGACCCGCGAAAAGCTGATGAGCCTGATCGAGAAAGTGTGGAAAGAGACGCAGACGACGGTCGTCTATATTACGCACAATGTCAGCGAGGCTGTCTTTCTCGCCGACCGCGTTTTGGTCCTGAAGGCCAATCCGGGCAAAGTTGTGCTCGACTTGACGATCGATCTGCCGCGGCCGCGCGACGCGCTGGCCGCCGACACGATCGAACTGGAACGCCGTCTTCGCGCCGCCATTCCCGACGTGGAGCAGGACGAAGGCGAGTTGCGTTGACGCGTGGAGAGCCTCTCAGTGCAGCCAGCAGGTCGCTGAGTCTTCCCTGCTTCATCGCGCAGGGAATGCGGCCGTAAGCCACAGCAATTATTGCTGATTTAGGCCACCGAATTGGCCTTCTGCCGCCGTTTGCGGAAAGATTCCTGTTCTTTTCCCTGTTAGCAGGGAAATTGGCCCTGAAGACCGGTTCGACTAACACTGCGTCCGCCACCAATGTTTGCAGCCTCGGTCGGACGCCTTCCTTGCGATTGGGTCACTCTTGACCGCTTGCGAGCCGAGGCAGCTTCTCATTGAACGCGCAGAGGCAGTCGGCTGAGCCCGCGGGTGGTGTTGTTCAGCGCGTAAGTCTTTTCGCCGTCGAGTTCGATGGACGAGACCTGGCGAGCGAGTTCGTCGAACAGCGCTTCCATCTCAATGCGGGCGAGCATTTGCCCGGCACAGGTGTGGATGCCGGCGCCAAACCCGACATGGCCGATCGTCTTGCGCCTGATATCGTATTCGTCCGGCCGCTCCCATTTGCGCGGGTCGTGATTGGCGGCGCCGATCGAGAGCATGATCTTCTCGCCGGCACCGATGCGCAGGCCTTGTTTATCCACCGGTACCGATGTCGTACGGAATACCGTCTGGAACGGCGAGGCATAGCGGATCGCTTCCTCGACGGCCACGCGCGCGAGCGAGGGATCGGCGCGCAACATCTGCCATTGCTCGGGATTGCGGGCCATCGCGTCGAGCGCGCCGCCAACGGCACGGACGGTCGTGTCGACCCCGGCTGACAGGAACGAGCGCACCAGCATTCCGGCCTCGTCCTCCGTCACTGCGCCCTCGTCGGCGGCCGCGTACATAATCATGCCAAGTCCGTCCGGGTCGAGCGCGTCGCGCGCGCATTGCGCCATGATCCAGGCGACGATCTCGTCCTGCCTCTCCATCGATTTTAGGCAGAGCGCGTTGCGCGGCCCCATCGCGTTGAACGACATGTTGCCGTAGTCGAGAAGATAATGGCGATCCTCGGGGTTGATGCCAACGGCATCGCCGAACACCTTAAGCGGATATCCTTCGGCCAGTTCGCGGATGGCGTCGAAGCGGCCCATGTCGAGCAGCCGGCTCACCTGCTTCTTCGCCTCGCGCGCGAAACTGTCGCGCAGGCGGCGCAGCGCCACAGGCGTCAGGCCGCGCATCAGCACGGCGCGCGCGCGTGTGTGCGCGGGCGGATCGTGTTCGAGCACGAGGCTCGGCGGCCGCCAAGGCTTTTCCTTATGGAAATTCGCAAGGCCGACGCCGCCTTCCGACGAATAGGTCTGCCAATCGCGCAGGATGTCGGCGACATGGTCGCAACGGCCGGTCGCCCAGATGCCGTATGCCGAGAGCCATGCGAACTCGCCGGCATCGCGCAGCGTCTCCTGGAACGGCTCTGGCGCGAGCAGTACGGCCTCATCGAATGGATCGACGTCGATCACCGGTGCATTGGGCAGGGGAGGGGGCATGTGTATCACAGCAGAATATCCTCCATGCAACGCTTCGGCGCGGCGACGGACGTCAGTCGCGGCTGACAGTTCCGACGTTCTGGTAGACGTGTTTTTGTTCAGTGAAATCGAGGAGCGCATCCTGCCCGTGCAGTCGGCCGAGCCCGCTGCGCTTGTAGCCTCCCATCTCCGCTTCCGCGAAGAGGCGATTGTGATCATTGATCCAGACGGTGCCATTGCGCAGCGCGCGCGCGACGCGCAAGGCGCGCGCGCCGTCGTTGGTCCAGACGCTGGCGGCGAGACCGAAGACCGTGTTGTTGGTTTTGGCAACCGCTTCCGCCTCGCTCTCGAAGGTCTCGACGACCACCAGCGGGCCGAAAATTTCTTCCTGGCAGAAGAAGGCATCCGCATCGGAATGCGCGATCAGCGCCGGTGTCAGAAATGCGCCCGCCGCGGGCAATTCGCCCGGGCGTGACGGCCGCAACAGCACCTCATCGCAGCTCTCGATCGCGGCGCGCATGCGGTCCTCGACGCGGTCGCGGGCCGCGCGGTCGATCAGCGGACCCATATGGCTGCGGCTATCCAGGCCGGGACCGACAACAAGGCTGCCGAGCGCCTGGCGCAGCGCTGCCTTCATCTCCTCGGCACGCGAGGCATGAACGAGCACGCGCCGTGCGGCCGTGCATTGCTGGCCGGAGATGATGGTCGCCGCCGCCGCCAGCATCGGCGCGACAGCGGCGACGTCGGCGTCCTCAAACACGAGGCAACACGACTTGCCGCCGAGTTCGAGGGACAGCTTCTTCATCGTCGGTGCGGCCGCGACCATGATCTTCTGCCCGGTGGCGGTTGAGCCGGTGAAACTCACCACGTCGACTTCGGGCGACGCGACGATCGTCTCGCCGGCCGCGTAGCCGGTCTCGATTACTAGATTGGCCGCGCCTGGCGGCAAGGCTTTGACCGCACCAAGTTGCTCGAGAACCGCGACGGTGACGAGCGCAGTCTGCGCCGCCGGCTTGACGACTGCGGTGCAGCCGGCGGCAAGTGCGGGCGCGAGCGAGCGGATAAGCAGCAGCACCGGGCCGTTCCACGGCACAATGATGCCGGCGACGCCGGCTGCCTCACGGTAGATGGTCGAGAAGGCGCCCGGCTCGATCTCCTGCGCATTGCCGCGAATGGCGCGCGCTTGGCCCGCATAGTAACGGATCTCGGAAATGGCGGCGGCCACTTCGCCGTCAGCCTGGCGCAGGATCTTGCCGCTCTCGCGGGTGAGCAGTTCGGCGATCTCGGCGCGGCGGGCTTCGAGCCCGGCCGCCCAGGCGAGAAGCGCGTCCTGTCGCCGGCGAGGATTTTGCGACCAGTCGGAGCGTTCGAATGCATCGCGCGCCGCCGCGATGGCATCGGCTGCCTCGGCTGCGCCGCCGGCCGCAAAGCGCCCGATCGGCAGCCCGGTTGACGGATCGAGGCTCTCGGCCACGTCCGCGCCCGTTGATTGCGCCCAGTGGCCGCCGATCCAATGCCGCGCCGGTTCGATGCACATGTCCATGGTCGCGCCCCCCGCTTCAGTGCATCACAGAGCCGCCGTCGACGACGACGGTCTGGCCGGTCATGAACGCGCTCTCGTCCGAACACAGGAAGACCATCGGTCCGATCATATCGCCGGGCGCGGCCTCGCGCTTGAGCGCACGCGTCGCGGTGTTGGCGGCGATGAACTCATGACCGTAGGACGGGTTAGCGGCAATGTTTTCGCTGATCACCAGCCCCGGCGCGATACAGTTGACGGTGATGTTGTCGGAGCCGACCTCGCGCGCGAGAGCGCGCGTCAGCGCCACGACCGCGCCTTTGGAGGCGACGTAATGCAGAAGCAGCGGCGCGCCTTTGAAGACCGTCGCGGAGGCGACGTTGACGATCCGGCCGCCGCCACGTTTGCGTATCTCCGGCACCGCCGCCTTGCAGCATTCGAATACCCCGCGCACGTTAACCGTGGCGACCTGGTCCCACTCGGCGGACGTAATATCGGTGAACGGCCCGATCGAGAGCTTGCCGAACACCGCGGCATTGTTGATCAGGATGTCGAGACCACCGAACGCCTTCACCGTCTCTTCGACCACGGCACGCACCGAAGCCGGATCGGTGACGTCGGCCTTGACCGCGATGGCCTCGCCGCCGTTGGCGACGATGGCGTCGCGCACGGCGCCGCCGTCGCCGACGTCGGTGATGCACACTTTCGCGCCCTCGGCGGCCAGGGCCTTGGCGTAAGCGGCGCCGATACCTTGCGCGCCGCCGGTGACGATGGCGGTCTTGCCCTTCAATCGCACTCCCAAGGGTGCTTCCTCTTCTTGCTCTTCGCGCTTTTCTTGTCTTTTTGGTCTGATGTTCTCTTAAAAAGAACAGCCGTTCTGTATTTAAGTATTCGGACCGGCCCGCGGCTTGTCAAGGTTTCCACAATGTCGGGTCGATCCGCAGTCTTGTGACGACGCGCGCGGCCGCGCGTTCTCAGCCTGCGCTGGCGACGCGGGTCTCGCCGAGTGGCGTCTTCCAGGCGTCGTAGGCGAACACCCAGTCGGTATCGCCGCTGCGATGCAGCCAGATGTTCTGATGCGAGACGAGCTGGATCTGCGCGGTGCGTTCCTTGCGCGCCGCCTCGAACATCTTGAACGCCGCATTCACGCCGGCGCGGTCGACGCCCTCGAGGCAGCGCGACAGCACGGCCGCGTCCTCCATCGCCGTGGCAGCGCCTTGCGCCATATACGGCGTCATCGGGTGGCAGGCGTCACCGATGAGCACGACATTGCCCTTGGTCCAACTCGGCATCGGCTCGCGCTCGAAGATCGCCCACTTGTTTACCTGAGGGCAGACGGCAAGCACGTCCGTGACCGTCGGGTGAAATCCGACGAAGGCCTGGCGCAATGCATCCGTACTCGCTTTCAGCGACCACGACTCTTGCGTCCAGGCCGGCTCCGGCACGGAGGTCACGAAATAGACCTCGTCCTTCGCGCGCGTGGTGTAGTAGATGACGATGTGCCGGTCCTTTCCCCACCATTTAGTGCAGTCGTCGATCGGCGCCTTCAAGAGCGAGGCCGGAAAAGTGGTGCGATAGGCGACCCGGCCTGAGTAGGTCGGGTTCTCGCGGCCGAAGAGCTGCTCCCGAACAAACGAGTGCACGCCATCGGCCGCAATCACGGCATCGGCCTCCACCGCGGTACCGTCTTCAAAGCCGAGACGCGCGCCATTGTCGATTTGCGTCAGCGACACGAGTTTCTTGCCACGATGGATACGCTCGGCGGGAACGACGGTGGCAAGCAGGGCGTGCAAATCGCCGCGATGCATGAGCAGGTAGGGAGCGCCATAGCGCCTCTCGGCGGTATCGCCGAATGGATAGTCCAGATTGATGTGGCCAGTGTCCCAGTCACGGCTGAGCTGATGTTCGGGCCGGAACGCGATCGCGCGCAGTCCATCCTCGAGCCCGATCCCCCGCAGCACCTTCATCGCGTTCGGACTCATTTGGATGCCGGAACCGATCCGGGTGAACTCGGTCGCCTGTTCATAGACGTTCGCGTCGATGCCCTTGCGGGCCAGGATCGCGGCGGCGGTCAGTCCGCCCATGCCGGCTCCAATGATCGCCACCTTGAGCTTGGCTGTCATGGCATCTCCTCACACTACGTGCTGCTGCATTGTTGTTGTTGATCGTGGGTCAACGCTTCTCGGCCAGCGACCGCACCGCGTTGGCGAAGGCTTCGGGCTGCTCCAATGGCGCAAAGTGGCCGGCCCCGGTCAGTTCGAGAAAGCGTCCGTTCGGGAACGCCTGTGCAATGGCTTGTGTTTGCGCCGGCGGAGAGGCCGGATCGAGACTGCCGGTCATCGCGAGCACCGGCTGCCGGACATTTGCGAGCCGTGACTCATAATTCAGTCCGGCAATTGCGCGCCAGCCGTTGGCTACGACGCGCGGTGCATTCGCAAGCGCCCATTGCCGAGCCTGGTCGACGGTCTCGGGATGCGCTTTGCTGAAGTCCGGCGAAAACCAGCGCAGGAGGTCGGATTCAACGGCGGAGGCGAAGTTGTTCAGTGCTTGCTGGGCGCGATTGCTCATGACTTCGACGCCTTGCGGCGTCATGCGATGCGTCGAATTGGCGATGACGAGGCCGGACACTAGCTCCGGCGCGTGCACGGCGACGCCCTGCGCCACCATGCCACCGAGTGAGCAGCCGACGAAAGCGGCCGGGTTCCAGCCCTTGGCGCGCACCAGCCTGATGACATCCGCCGCGAGATCGTCGAGGGAGAATGGCTCTTGCGGGCGTGGATTGGTGCCGTGGCCGCGCAGGTCGACTAGAACGGCGCGGAAGCGGTCCTTTAGAAGAGTTGCCACCGGCCGCCAGAACGCGCCGCGCATGGCGATCGGATGCAGGAAGACGATGGTCGGCCCGTCGCCGATCACCTCGTGATCGAGATCATATGTGACGGGGGTCGTTTCAGTCATCGGTTTGCGGCCAAGCGGGCGCAATCCGGGCCAGCGACCCGGCGGCGCGATTAGCCGACTTCCTCCATCTTGCTGGCCGGCATTGGCGGCTTGACGCCGCCCATCTGCCGCGTAATGCGGTCCGCGCAGGTCGTGACGTGGCGGGCGAGGTGCTTCTCGCTTGCCGGGTCGAAGCGCTGCTCGGGCAGGGTGATGATTGCATCGCCGACCACATCGCCGCTCGGTCCGAAGATCGGTGCGCCGATCGCGACCGCGCCCGGCGTTCGCTGGCCCACGGAGCAGGCGTAGCGCCGCTCGCGGATCAGCTCGAGTTGATGCTCGAGCTTGTACGGCTCGGTGATGGTGCGATCGGTGACCGGCGTCAGGCGGGTGCGCGTGATGATCTCGCGCCGTTCGGATTCCGGCAGGAACGCCATGATCGCCAGCCCGCTGGCGCCGGCATAGATCGGCATCCATTCCCACACTCTGTTGACGTAGCGCAGGGGCTGGTTCGACTCCGCGACGGCGACGAACATCATCTCGTGCCGCAGCGGGTCATAGGCGCCGACCAGCGCCGTCTCATTGGTCGCGGCGACCAGTTCGCGCAGATGGGGCAGCGCGACCTTGTGCAGCGGCAGGCGATGTTCGGCCATATGCGCCAGGCGCACCATCTCAAGGCCGACCGCGTAATGCCCCGCCTCGTCGACCTGTTTGACGAGGCCCTCTTCGACGAGACCGGCGAGCAGACGGTGTACGCTACTCGGCGCCATTTTCAGATCGGCGGCGATCCGGCGCACGCCGATCGCGTCCTCACTGCTACGCAGCAGGTAGCGCAGGATTTGAAACGACCGCGCAAGCGGGTTTCGGCTGCCGTGTTTTTTCATCTTTGGACGATTGCCCTTCATGCCGGGCTCAGTCGGCCGCTTGCTAGGCCGGCCGTCTGAGCCGATGGTCATGGCGTTTCTGGAAAACACTGTTTATCCGAGAACGTTGTGCAATCGCAATGAGGGGTAGACGGTCGCCTGCGACCGGCGGTTCTGGCCTTAGCCCTCGATCGGAACCAGAATCTTGCCGTGATCGATCCTTTTCACGCCATCGACATAGAGCGTGGGATGCAGGATGACACCGTCCATGTGGATCTTCGATTTCACCGATCCGCCGACATCGACATTGGTGCCGAGGCCGAAGTGCAGCGTGCCCATGATGTTCTTGTCCTCGCGCTGGATGCCGCGCACCACCGCTTTGGCGTTGACCCCGACCGACGCCTCCGCCGGGCACATAAAGGCGTTCTCGTCACCATAGACGTCGAGATAGTCGCGCAGGATGCGCGCCTCCGGTCCGCCGTCGATCTTGGTCACGCGGCCGCTTTCCACGGTCAGCTCGATCGGGGTGAGCAGCCGACCAATGTGATGCATGGTCAAGTCGATGATGAGCTTGCCGTTGGCTGAGCCCTCGACCGGCGCGACGTTGAATTCGCCGGTCGGGAACAAATAGTAGAGCAGATTGTTGCCCGGCCGGTTCTCGTCTTTGGCGAAGTTGATGATCTTGTAAGGGTCGAACTTGTCGTTCGGCAGCGGCGGCTGCGTGATGCGGTTCGCCACGCTGTAGGTGAAGTCGGTGCCGAATGTCGATGTCACCCGGCATTCGCGCGCGTTCGGGCCGAACACATTCTTCGCGACGTAGTGCTTGCGGACCGCGATCTGCTTCATATCGTCGGTGACCGCGCCGGACTGGAACCATTCGAGCTGCATGCCGCCATCCATGCAGATCGCCGGGATGCCGGCGGCCATGGCGGTGAAGTTGGCGTGGCTGTGCAGCATGCCGGTAGATGCAAGAAGGACGTTGAAGTCCGATTTCATCATCGCTTCGCAGACGGCGGATGGCGGATCGTAGTAGTCGGCCGGGCGGCGTTCGAACAGTGCCACGGTCGTCTCGGCGCCAAGCTCGGCGCAGATTGACTGAACCACCTGCCAGACGCGCGGATCATGCGAGAAGTCGCTCAGAATGAGGACGCGGTGGCCGGGCTTGATGTTGGCGACAAAGGGACGGCGGATGTAGTCCATGTTGCCGGTGACGAACGAGCCGGGATTCATTGAGTGACCTCGTGGCGACGGATGTGTGGAACGGAACTCGGGGAAACGGGCGGCATACGGCAGATCGGGTGCATTCTCAGCGCGCCGCCGCTCATGTGCGGCAGGCCGCTTGCTCCGGCTTGGGCAGGCATCGGCTAGGGCTTCAATTCATGTTCTCTTGAACAGAACATCTGATCCATATTACGGAAATTATAGCGTCCGAAAGAGACGAGTCAATTGACTCGCTGTGCCGCGCGGCAGTATCAAGCGCGCAATACGGCGCGACAGAGACGCGAATTCGCTGGCTGGAGGAAAACGTGCAGGAAGTATTTGTCGCTCACTTCGAAGAAATTCCAGACAAAGGCAAGCGAGTATTCGAGTATAACGGCAAAGAAGTCGGTGTATTTCGTGTCGGCGACGAAATCTTCGCCTGGGAGAACCGCTGCGCCCACCAAGGCGGACCGGTGTGCCAGGGCCGGCTCTTTCCCAAGGTGCTGCAGCCGCTCGGCGAATATCAGACCAGCGATCTCATGCATTATTCCGACGAGGATTTGCACATTGTCTGTCCGTGGCACGGCTACGAGTACAATGTGAAGACCGGTCGGAATTCAGGCCATCCCAATCTGCGGCTGCGCCCCGTGGACGTGTTCGTGCGCGACAAGGATGTCTATGTCCGCCTCTGATCGCGACGACAAAAGCAACAATCCGTACAGTTGGATCGAGGCGGCGTCCGAGCGAATTTGGCAGGATAGTGAGCGCGCGATCAAGGAAGGCGAGGCTGCGCTCGTCAGCGATGAGGCGGTGCAACGGCTGATGACGGCGGTGGTCAAGCTCTATGTCGCGAAGGCGGACGGCGAGGAGCGCACGTTCCGACCGCTGCTTGGACCGGGCGACCGCCATATAACCGCGACGGAAGTGTTGTCGGCCGTCGCCGAATTGCTGCGCGCGATGCGGCTCGGACCGATGGAGCTCGGACTCTGGTATCGCCGCCGGCCCGACGAATAGTTGTGCCCGGTCACCGGCGCGATAACAATCGATCGGCTATGTAGGGAGAAATTCCATGGACGCGAAGGTGAGTCAGGCTAGGCCCGTCGACGAGATCGGCATCTATTCGGACACGCGCGATATTCTCGCCCACGCGCGCCACGAGGCGGTGCGCCACGGCATCAACGACTGGTTCATCGTCGACATCGATGCCCACCACATGGAAAGTATTTCCTGGGCCGAAGTCGTGCAGTTCATCGAAGATCCGGTAATCCGCGATCAGGCTGTCCGTTTCCAGAAGGAGCGCGTCGGGGCGCCACCTTATGGACTCAATGCGGATCTCGGCCTGCGCTACCAGGATGTCGGCGGGCGCATCCCGCATCAGCTCGATTTGCGCGAGAAAATCGACGATAAAAGCGTTCATCGCGACGTGACTTTGACGCGGCGGGCCGTCGAAGGCTTGTGTCTCGATTACATCGTGCTCTTCCCGACGCCGATGTTGCAACTCGGCATGCATCCGCAGGTCGACATGGAGGTCACGCTCGGCCGCGCCTATACGCGTTGGCTTGTCGAGACCATTCTTCCGGCCGACAGGCGTTTCAAATCCTTCGCCTACCTGCCATTCAACTCGCCGCAGGCGGCGATCAAGATGGTCGAGGACTTCGGCGATTGCGACGGCATCATCGGCTTCTGCGTCACCAGCGCACGCTACAAGCCGGTCTACCATAACGACTACATGCGGCTTTACGCGATGTTGGAGGAGCGTGGCCTGCCGATAGCCTTCCACGCCGGTTACCACTGGAACGATCCGTCGTTGGCGACGATGAACCGCTTTCTCGGGATGCATGCGCTCGGGTTCGTCTGGTGCAATATGGTGCACATGACGAACTGGGTTCTCAACGGCATTCCGGTGCGCTTCCCGAAGCTCAAGAGCCTGTGGGTCGAGAGCGGGCTCGCCTGGGTGCCGTTTCTGATGCAGCGGCTCGACGAACAGTATCTGATGCGAACGTCGGAGGCGCCGCTGCTCAAGCGCCTGCCGAGCGACTACATGCGCGAGAACTGCTGGTATTCGAGCCAGCCGATGGAAATGACCAATCTGAAGGCGACGCAACTCACCCTCGAGATGATCAATGCCGAGACGCAGCTCCTGTACTCCTCGGATTGGCCGCACTTCGATTTCGACACGCCGTCGGTCATTTCGCGGCTGCCGTTCCTGAGCGAGCAGGCGCAGCGCAACATCCTCGGGCTCAACGCCGCGAAACTGTTCAATCTCGACGTGCCGCGCCGCTGAGCGCCGTCGCGGCCGTGGCTGGCCACGGCCGGCGCTCTCGTGCCCTCGAAGAGCAGGGCGGACGCAGCGCGGACCGCTGCGACGCGCATTGCGATTGTCTGTCGCTCAACTTCAAAAATACAGAGCGAATACAGACCGAGGCGCACGAAACCGTATTCTTACTTGTATTTGTCGCAGGATTCGCGTGGTGCCGTTGCTGGCGTGCTGGCGATTGACAGGGAGCGCCAAACCCGCTTCAATTCGTTATACGGATCATATGTTCCGCTATAGAGAACGTAATTCGTTTTGCGCGAGACGCTACGGTCCGGTGCGTACCGCGCATCTGCCGGTCGCGCGGTGGGCGACGGCGGCGCCAGAGTGATGACCGGACGCGCCGTCTTTTCGTCTGCGCGGACCAGGCCTGAGGATTAATCGCGTGCAATACTCGGAAGCACGATCTCGAACCGGTCACCTGCGCCGCATCGTCGATGTCGCGATGTGGTTCG
>DASZQT010000432.1:0-3463 GCA_035549515.1 Pseudolabrys sp.
CGATCTGGATATCCGCGCCGACCTCGTGGTGGGCTGCGACGGCCGGCACTCCACGCTGCGCGAACGCGCCGGTTTTCAGGTCGAGGACATCGGCGCGCCGATGGACATTCTCTGGTTCCGCATCTCGCGCAAGGAAGGCGATAGCGCGGAAACCTTCGGCCACATGGAAGCGGGCATGATGCTGGTCATGCTCAACCGCAACGACTACTGGCAATGCGCCTACGTGATCCCGAAAGGCGGCATCGACACAGTGAAGGCGAAGGGATTGCCGGCCTTTCTCGACAACATTGCGTCGATGTCGCCGTTCCTGCGCGATCGCTTAAGCGAAATCAAAAGCTGGGACGATGTGAAGCTGTTGACGGTCGCGATCGACCGGCTGCGGCGCTGGCACAAACCTGGTCTGCTGTGCATTGGTGACGCCGCGCATGCCATGTCGCCGATCGGCGGCGTCGGCATCAATCTGGCCATTCAAGATGCGGTCGCGGCCGCCAATATCCTGGCGGCGCCGTTGAAAGAGCGGCGCGTGACCGACGACATTTTGGAGGCGGTGCAGGAACGGCGCACGCTGCCGATGCGCGTCATCCAATGGCTGCAGGTACAGATCCAGAACCGCCTGCTGTCGCGCGTCCTCACCGGCCGCGAACGCCCGAAGCCGCCTTTTGCGGCGAAGTTGTTCAACTGGTTTCCGGTCTTGCGGCGCTTTCCCGCGCGCATCATCGGGCTTGGCGTGCGTCCGGAGCATATTCAAACGCCGGAGCGGCGTTAGCGCCTGTCCCGAAGGAGACGGGATCAGGTCCGTCATTGCGAGGAGCCCTGAAAGGGCGACGAAGCAATCCAGGACCGAGCATCCGGCTCCTGGATTGCTTCGCCCTTGCTTCGCTCGGGCTCGCAATGACGGATCAACCTGACCGCAACTTACTTTAGCGCCGCCATCACGGGCAGCGCTTCTCCCACACTCTAAGGTCGCGCGTCTTGAGCAGCGGCGACAGGCCGAGCTTCTTCGCCTGCGCGCAGAACGCCGGAAACGAGATGCCGTTGTCGGTATATTCGATGGCGAAGACCGGCTTGTTGCGGGCGATGAAATTCTTCGAGACCGCGCACCAGCCTTGCTTGAAGCAATCCTCGGTCACTGCGAAGTCGACGGTACTCAACAGGCTGGGCGCGATCTCGGTGGCGTTCTTCAAGCCGATGGCGAGCCCGCGCTTGTGGGCTTCGCTCGCGAGAAAGCGCAGATAGGTGACGGCGTCGGCCTTGGTGAGCGGAAAGCCGGTATTGGTTTCATAACCGTCGACATTGTCGGGATCGACGGCGGTGAAGCCCTTGCTCTTGCACAGGTCGAGCCGCGCGCGCATGGGCGCGGCCAGCACCGACAATTGACGGATGTCGAGCCAGCGCTCGCCCGCCCAGCCGGACAGCGGCTTGCCGCGCACCGAGGGCGGGAAGTCCTTGGCGTCCGGCCGCCAGTTCTCCCAGCTTCCGGCGCTCATGTAGCAGATGACGTGTTTGCCCTGCTTCTTCAACGCCGCCACCGTCGTCGTGCGGATGTCGAACAGGTCGAGATCGACGGCCTGCGCGGGCGTCGTGACGGTCGCAGGGGCGACCGAAAGGATGATCGAAAAGCGGGTGCCGGCCGGCGGGTGCCAATGCGCCGGCGTGGACGTCGCGGCGGGCTCGGCCGCCAGCGGGCGCGCGAGAAGGAGAGCGAGGCCGAGGGTGAGGCCAAACGCGAGATATCGCCGCATAGACTTGCCCGTTCGGTTGAGCGTCTGATTCAACGAGGTGGAATCAGTCGTCATTGCGAGGAGCCCTGAAAGGGCGACGAAGCAATCCAGTCTTGAGCCTTGGGATTCTGGATTGCTTCCCCCTCGCTGCGCTCGGGGTCGCAATGACGGATTAATGGGACACCCTCACGCGCGACCCTCACGCGCCGCGATATTTCCACTGTGAGAACTTGGCGACGATCTCCGGCGTCAACGGTCGCGGTCGGCGAGTCACAGTGTCCATCATCACCAGCGTCGCGCGGCCGGCGGCGCAACATTCCTCGCCCGCAAAGATCGCTTGCGTGACCGTGAACGAACTGCGGCCGAATTCGGCGAGCGCGGTCGCCACCACGACGTTGCCCGGCCAGCGCAATTCGCGCAGGAAGTCGATTTCCTGCCGCACCAGCACGAAAGTCGCATCGGCTACGCCGATGCCGAGATCGGGATCGCGGAACATGGCGACGCGCCCCGATTCCAGATAGGTCGCGAACACCGCATTGTTGACATGGCCCTGCACGTCGAGATCGGCGAAGCGGACGATCTCGGCGGTGCGGTGTGGGTAGTCGGCGAGTTGCGGCGTCGGTTTGCGCGGGCGAATGGGCGAGACTGTCATGCGGGACCAATACCTGTTTGAGAAAGTGACGGACCCTTCTTTCCCTCCCCCCGCGAAGCGGTGGGGAGGGTCGACAAGCATCGCGCAAGCGATACTTGTCGGGGTGGGGGGCTTTTTTCGACGATTGTGTTGCCGACCTCGCCCCCCACCCCCGACCCCTCCCCACCACGCGCAAGCGCGCGCGGGGGGAGGGGAGTCGAGGGGGCGTGCCATCCTCAAACGAGCTCTAAGGCTTCATGCCCGCGGGCGCGATCTGCGAGGAGGTCAGCCCCATGTCGTCGAGCGCGCGCCGCACCAGGCCGGAGGCTTTCGCTTCCTCGATGAAGTCGCTGACATAGGCAAGTGCCGCCGGCTTGCCCTTCGGCACGCAGACGGCGGTGGAGGAATTCAGGAACGCATCGTCGAGGATGCGCGCGCCCGGGATTTTGCTCAACAAGCCGGCGAGCGATTCGCGCGACAGCGCGATGGCCTCGATGTGGCCCTCGTTCATGGCGGCGACGGCCATGTCGACCTTGGCGAATTCGATATGCGTGGCTTGCGGCGTCGCTTTGGTGGCTGCGCGGAAGGTCGCGGTATTGGCGACGCCGCCGAGGCCCACGCCCTTGGCGTCGGCGTCCTTCACCGAGCGGATTTTCGAACCCGGCGCGACCAGGAAGGTGCTCTGCAAGAGGTGATAGGCATTGCCGAAGTCGACGAACTTCTTGCGCTCCGCATCGACCGGCAGGAAGGCGACGTCCCACTTGTTGTCGGCGGCGGAGTTCTGGATCTCGCCCGAGGCGTTGTGCGGGACGATCACGGGTTCGACGCCGAGCTTGGCGGCGAGCGCGCGTCCGAGTTCGACCGCCACGCCGCGAAATGTATCGCCGTCCTTGATGGCGAATTGCGCCGAAGGCGCGGGCGCTACCGCAATGGCGATGCGCAGCTTCCCGGTCGGGGCGAGTTCATTAAGCACGGCGCTATCGGTCATCGGCGGGCTCCCCAGTCACGTTGACCGGCGAAGTCCTAGCATGCCCGTCCGCCGGTTTCAGCGGGCGCGCCGCCGCGCGCGCTAATAAAAAATCGGCTCCGGCGCGGGCCGCGCCACCGGCCG
>DASZQT010000433.1:0-1734 GCA_035549515.1 Pseudolabrys sp.
CGCGAAGCCGTCGAGCAGACCGGCTCCGGCAAGTCGGCTTCCGCCGCCATGGCGAATCTCGCCGAGGCGATCCAGGGTCTTGTGCATCATATGCGTAATGAGCAGCAGATGATCCGCGACTGGGTCGACGGCCAGGCCGAGCAGCAGCGCGAGATCAAGCGGCTGTTGGAGATCATGGTGCGCGAGCGCGTGGACCGCTAGCGCCATTCCGCTCGTGGGCATGAGCGCGAAAATGTCGGAGTAGCGAGAAAAAATGGCCCTTGCCCGATATCGCCGCGGCGAAAGCGGCATGAACTATTGGCCGGGCTTCGTCGACGCGTTGTCGACGCTGATCCTCGGCATCATCTTCCTGCTCACCGTCTTCGTTGTGGTGCAATTCTATTTGCAGCAGGAAGTCGCCGGCAAGGACACCGCACTGCAACGCCTCAACGCGCAGATCGCGCAGCTTACCGACCTGCTCTCGATGGAAAAGTCGGGCAAGGCCGATCTCGAGGACCAGATCGCGCAATTGCGCGCCTCGCTCAACACCGCGCAGAGCGATCGCGATAAATTCAAGGGCATCGCCGATGGCATTGGCGCGGGTGCTTCCGCGGCTCAAAGCAAGATCGGCGAGCTTTCCGGGCAACTCGACAGCCAGAAGCAGATCTCGGCGCGCGCGCTGGCGCAGGTCGAGGTGCTCAACCAGCAGATCGCCGCCTTCCGCCGGCAGCTTGCCGCGCTCGAGCAGGCGCTCGACTCCTCGGAGAAGAAGAACACCGACTCGCAAAGCCGCATCACCGAGCTCGGCCAGCGCCTGAACCTCGCGCTTGCCCATCGCGTGCAGGAACTCTCGCGCTACCGCTCCGACTTCTTCGGCAAGCTGCGCGACATCCTCGGCAATCGCCCCGACGTGCGCATCGTCGGCGACCGGTTCGTGCTGCAATCCGAATTGTTCTTCGACACCGGCAAAGCCGACCTCAAGCCGGACGCGCAGGCCGAGCTCGACAAGGTCGGCGCGGCGCTGATCGAGCTCGATAAGCAGATTCCGGCAAACATTCCCTGGGTGCTGCGGGTCGACGGCCATACCGACGTGCGCCCGATCACCGGCGGGCAGTTCAAGTCGAACTGGGACCTGTCGGCGGCGCGCGCCATCGCGGTGGTGCAATATCTCGTCGCCAAGGGCGTGCCGCCGCAGCGCCTGGTCGCCGCCGGCTTCGGCGAATTCCAGCCGATCGATCCCGGCACCACCGAAGAGGCTTACCGCCGCAACCGCCGCATCGAGTTCAAGCTGACGGAGCGGTAGCGGTCGATGGCGGTCTATGTCGACGAGGCGATCTGGCTCTGGCGCGGGCGCAAGTGGTGTCATCTGCTCGCCGACGACATCGACGAACTGCATCGCTTCGCCGTCAAGCTCGGGCTGCAGCGCACGTCCTACCAGGGACCGCCGAAGACGCCCTCCCCGCATTACGATCTCACGTCGTTCGAGCGGCGGCGCGCCATCGGCTATGGCGCCATCCCATGCGACCGCACCACGACCGTGATCCTCGTGCGACGGCTGCGCCACCAGGTTGCCATTCGATCCACCGCGCGGGCGTAACGTGAGCGGCAACATCGCCCTGCGCCCCTACACGCCCGCCGACGAGGACGCGGCCATCGAGCTGTGGCGACGCACGTGGGCTCAGCACTATCCGCGCATCGATTTCACCGCGCGCGTGCCGTGGTGGCGCGAACGCTGGCGCAATGAACTGGTGCCGG
>DASZQT010000434.1:0-3512 GCA_035549515.1 Pseudolabrys sp.
TCGTCGAGATCGGCAAGCAGCTCCTGATGACGCGCGGCGCGCTCACCACCTTCTCGATCGCCAACGACGTGGCGAAGTATTTCGCCATCATCCCCGCGATGTTCGTCGCCTTCTATCCGCAACTGCAGGCGCTCAACATCATGGACCTGACCAGCCCGCAGAGTGCCATCCTGTCGGCCATCATCTTCAACGCGCTGATCATCATCGCGCTGATTCCGCTGTCGCTGAAGGGCGTCGCCTTCAAGGCCATCGGCGCCGGCCCGCTGCTGCGGCGCAATCTGACGATCTACGGGCTCGGCGGCATCATCGTTCCGTTCATCGGGATCAAGGCCATCGACCTCATCGTCACGGCCCTGCATCTCTCCTGAGGAGACGCGACCATGTGGAGAGAAATCCGCCCCGCCATCGCCTTCATGATTGCATTCACCGCGATCACCGGCGTGGCCTATCCGCTCGCGATCACCGGCATCGCCCAACTGGTGTTTCCGGCCCAGGCCGCCGGCAGCCTCGTCACGCGCGACGGCAAGGTCATCGGCTCCGCGCTGATCGGCCAGCCGTTCGGCGACGCCCGCTATTTCCACGGCCGTCCGTCGGCGACCACCGGTCCCGATCCGAAAGATCCGAGCAAGAGCGTGGCAGCTCCCTACAATGCGGCCAATTCCGGCGGCTCCAATCTGGGTCCAACCAGCAAGGCGCTGATCGACCGCATCAAGGATGATGTCGCCAAGCTGAAGGTGGAGAACCCGACGGCGCAAGTGCCGACCGATCTGGTCACCACCTCGGCCAGCGGGCTCGATCCGGACATCTCACCGGAAGCGGCGCTGTTCCAAGTGCCCCGCATTGCCAAAGCGCGTAATATGTCGCAAGAGCGTCTGCGCCAGCTTGTCGGGCAGCATACCGAAGCGCGCTTCCTCGGTCTGCTCGGCGAACCGCGCGTTAACGTTCTGCTGCTCAACCTGGCGCTCGATCGAGCGAGCGCAGCCAAATAGGGTGGCGGAACGTAAGGTGGGCCTTTAGGCTTCCGGTCACCGATGTCAGAACAGCGGCGCGATCTCGAGCAACGGCCCTCGCCCGAGGCCTTGCTGGAGGCTGCGCGGCGTGAGGAGTCCCGCTTCGGCAAGCTGAGAATATTTGTCGGCGCGGCGCCCGGCGTCGGCAAGACCTACACGATGCTGGAGACGGCAAAGGCGCGCAAGAAGGACGGCTATGACGTCATCGTCGGCGTGGTCGAGACCCACGGCCGCAAGGAAACCGAAGCGCTGCTCGATGGTCTCGACGTCATTCCGCGCAAGCGCGTCGACTACAAGGGCCGTGTGCTCGAGGAGATGGACCTCGACGCCATCATCGCGCGCCGGCCGCAGATCGTGCTGGTCGACGAACTCGCGCACACGAATGCGCCGGGCAGCCGGCATCCCAAGCGCTATCTCGATGTCGAGGAGATTCTCAATGCCGGTATCGACGTCTACACCACCGTCAATATCCAGCACATCGAGAGCCTGAACGATGTGGTGGCGCAGATCACGCGCGTGCGCGTGCGCGAGACCGTGCCGGATGCGGTGTTCGACCGCGCCGAGGCGGTCGAACTGGTCGATCTCACGCCGGAAGATCTGATCCAGCGGCTCAAGGACGGCAAGGTCTATATCCCGCAGCAGGCCGAGCGCGCGCTCGAGCACTTCTTCTCGCCCGCCAATCTCACCGCGCTGCGCGAGTTGGCGCTGCGCCGCACCGCCGAGCGCGTCGACGAGCAACTGCTCACAGAGATGCAGGCGAAGGCCATTCCGGGCCCGTGGGCGGCGGGCGAACGCGTGCTGGTCTGCATCAGCGAGGACCCGCGTTGCGCCGGCCTGGTGCGCGCGACCCGGCGCCTCGCCGACCGTCTGCATGCGCCCTGGACCGCGCTCTATATCGAGAGCGGGCGTAGCGCGCGGCTCGGCAACGAGGAACGCGACCGTATCGCCGAGACCTTGCGGCTGGCGATGACGCTGGGCGGCGAAGCCGTCACCGTGCCGGGCGGCGACCGCCGCATCGCCGACGACGTGCTGGCCTATGCGCGCGCCAACAACGTCACCCAGATCGTGATCGGCAAATCGACCCGCTCGCGCTGGTTCGAGATGGTGCACGGCTCGGTCGTGCACGATCTGGTCAGCGATGCCGGCCCGATCAGCATTCATATTATCGCGGGCGAAGACATCGCGGGTGAACGCGACGCCGGCAGGAGCGGGCGCGGCGGCGCGCCGCGCGAAGCCTTCGATCCGCGGCCCTATGCGCTTGCGCTCGCCGTTGTCGCGCTCTCGCTCGGCATCGCCGAATTGATCGAGCCCTGGTTCGGCCTGGAAAACGTCGATCTCGTGTTCATGACCGGAATCGTGGCGGTGGCGGCGCGTTTCGGCCTATGGCCGTCGCTGCTTGCGAGCGTGGTGGCCTCGCTCTGCTATAATTTCTTCTTCCTGCCGCCGCTCTACACGTTCACCATCGCCGATCCGACCAACGTTCTGGCTTTTTTCTTCTTCATTGTCATGGCGGTGATCGTATCGAACGTGGCCGCGCGTGTGCGCACGCAGGCGGTGACGGCGATGGCGCGCGCGCGCACCACGGAATTGCTTTATAGCTTCAGCCGCAAGCTCGCCGGCGTCGGCACGCTCGACGATGTGCTGTGGGCGGCCGCTTACCAGACCGCTTTGATGCTGAAGGTGCGCGTGGTGCTGCTGCTGCCGCAGGAGGGTTCCATCGCGGTCGCCGCCGGCTATCCGCCGGAAGACATTCTCGACGACGCCGATCTCGCCGCCGCGAAATGGGCCTGGCAGAACAATCGTCCCGCCGGGCGCGGTGCCGACACGCTGCCCGGCGCCAAACGCCTGTTTCTGCCGATGCGTACCGGGCGCGGCGCCATCGGCGTGGTCGGCATCGACAGCGACAAGACCGGTCCGTGGCTCACGCCCGACGAGCGGCGGCTGCTCGACGCACTCATCGACCAGAGCGCGCTCGCGATCGAGCGCGTGCATCTGGTCGAGGACATGGACCGGGTCAAGCGCACGGTCGAAACCGAGCATCTGCGCTCGGCGCTGCTGACCTCGATCTCGCACGATCTCAAGACGCCGCTCGCCTCGGTGCTGGGGGCGGCCGGCACACTGCGCGACTTGTCGGGCAAATTGAGCGAGGCCGAAAAGGCCGACCTGTTGACGACCATCGTCGACGAATCGGAACGGCTTAATCGATTCATCGCCAATCTGCTCGACATGACAAAGCTCGAGTCCGGCGCCATCGTGCCGAACGCAGCGCTGCAGGATGTGGGCGAAATCGTCGGCAGCGCGCTCAGGCGCGCCGACAAGATGCTGGTGGGCAACCGCGTCGCGCTCGAACTCGCGGACAATCTGCCGATGCTCAAGCTCGATGCCGTGCTGTTCGAGCAGGCCGTTTTCAACCTGTTGGACAATGCCGCGAAATATTCGCCGGCCGGCTCGACCGTGCGGCTGCGCGCCTGGCGCGACCGCGATTCGGTCGTGCTCGAGATC
>DASZQT010000435.1:0-2551 GCA_035549515.1 Pseudolabrys sp.
CAAAACTGACCGACGTCGATTCCACAATGTTGGCGGACGGGCTCACGCCCTCGGCCAAGAGGAATCGGTCGATCTCCTGGCGGATGATGGTGCCATTGTCGGGCAGCACCCAGGGATGTTGCGATAGCGCAGTGAGCGAAAAGCGCTTGGCCGACGCGAGCGGATGATGCCGCCGCACCACGATCGACAGCGGCTCGGAATAAAGATGCTCGAAAGAAAGCCCGGTCATGTGCTCGCTTTTCGCGAGCCTGCCGACCACCAGTTCCAGCTCGCCGAGCCGCAATTGATCGAGCAGGCGCGAATTGCTGCCGCCGGTGATGACGCGCACCAGCGTGCCGGCGGCATCTTGTTTGAACAGCCGCACCGCCTCCGGCATCAGGCGCGCCGCGACATTGGGCAGCGCGCCGACGGTGACCGCGTGCTCGCTCGCGGCGCGCGCGACATCGATGCTGTCGATGCCATGGCGCAAGGCGGCGATGCTGCCGGCGGCATGCTGCAGGAAGATCTCGCCGAACCGTGTGAGCGACATGCCGCGCCGGCCGCGCTCGAACAGCCGCACGCCGAGCGCATCCTCGAGTTCGCGCAGGGTCTTCGAGAGCGCCGGCTGGGTGATCGCCAAGGCATCGGCGGCCGCGCCCACGCTGCGGTGCTGCGCGATGGCGAGGAAGCAATTGAGATGGCGGAAGCGGATGCGGTGGGTGATCATCGGGCGGCCGGCGGTGCCTGGAGAAAGCTACCATAGCCAATTGGCTATGGCCGGCCTAGGACGCGCGGTAAACGGGCGGAAACGCGCTTTCCTTGCCCTTTTTGAAAGCCGCCGCTATAACCCGGCCGCGAAACGTGGCCCCCGGCACCCCTGGAGGCTTGCCGCGTTCGAAGGGCGGCCCGACAGCCGCCTTTTTCCATTGGTTTACAAGAGGATAGTGAAATGGCGACCGTCCAGGAAATGAAAGCGACGGCGCGTCCGAAAGGCGGCAAGGGGGCCGCTCGGGCTGCGCGTCGCACCGGCCAGGTGCCGGGCGTGATCTATGGTGACAACAAGCCCCCGCTGATGGTCCTGCTCGACCATGCCGAATTGCGCAAGCGCATCTATGCCGGGCGCTTCCTCACCACGCTGTTCCATATCGAAGTGGACGGTGCCAAGCACCGCGTGATCCCGCGCGACTATCAGCTCGACGCGATCAAGGATCTGCCGATGCACGTGGATTTCCTGCGCGTCGCCGAAGGCGCCTCGATCCGCGTCAACGTGCCGGTGCATGTGCTCAACTCCGAGCAATCGCCGGGCGTGAAGCGCGGCGGCGCGGTGAACATCGTCACCCATACGATCGAGGTGCAGTGCCCGGCCGACGCCATTCCGAATTCGATCGACGTCGATATCGCCGGCCTCGAGATCAACCACTCGAAGCACCTGTCCGAGGTGTCGCTGCCGGCGGGCGTGCGGGTGATCGCGCATGGCGACGTGACGCTGGTCACGATCGTGCCGCCGTCCGGTTACGCCGAAGAGCAGAAGCAGGCTGCTGAAGCGGCTGCTGCCGCGGCCGCCGCTGCTGCGGCTCCGGCTGCCGGTGCTGCGGCTCCCGCGGGCGGTGCGGCGCCTGCCGCCGGTGCGGCTCCGGCCGCCGGCGGCGCGGCCAAGGCCGAGAAGAAGTAAGGGGGCGCCGCGCGCGCCCTCTTTCTGGAACTCGCGGTTTCCTCAAGGGGCGGCGACGCCATGCTGCTGTTCGTCGGCCTCGGCAATCCCGGCCCGCGTTATGCCGGCAACCGGCACAACATCGGTTTCATGGCGGTCGAGGCGATTGCCCGCCGCCATGACATCGCGCCGTGGCGGCGCAAGTTCCACGGCGTCGCGGTCGAAGGCGCGATCGCGCGCGAGCGCCTGCTCCTTTTGCTGCCGGGCACGTTCATGAACGAGTCGGGGCGCGCGGTGGCGGAAGCCGCGCGTTTCTATCAGATCGAGCCGGCGAGCGTGGTCGTCTTCCATGACGAGCTGGAATTGCCGCCCGGCAAGCTGCGCGTGAAGACGGGCGGCGGCAATGCCGGCCATAACGGCCTGCGTTCGATCAGTTCGCACATCGGCAACGACTACAAGCGCGTGCGCTTAGGGATAGGACATCCCGGCCAGAAGCATCTGGTCGAGCCCTACGTGCTCAACGATTTCGCCAAGAGCGAGCGGCCCTGGGTCGAGGCTTTGTGCGAGATCGTGGCGGACAACGTCGCGCTCTTGGCCGAGGGCAAGGATTCGACGTTCCAGAACAAGGTTCACCTCGCCATGACGGCGAAGGGCTTCGGCGAGGACAAGGAGCCGGCCGGCTCCGACTGACGAAGACAACAACGAGACGCGGAATATTCCATGGGCTTCAAATGCGGCATCGTCGGCCTGCCCAATGTCGGCAAGTCGACCCTCTTCAACGCGCTCACGCAGACCGCGGCGGCGCAGGCGGCCAACTATCCGTTCTGCACCATCGAGCCGAATGTCGGTGAGATCGCGGTGCCCGATCCGCGCATGGAAAAGCTCGCCGCGCTGGCGAAATCCGAGCAGATCATCCCGACC
>DASZQT010000436.1:0-4983 GCA_035549515.1 Pseudolabrys sp.
CTCTGGTTCGTCCCGCTCACCTTTGTCGGAGTCATGGCGGCCGCGAGCTTGGTCGGCATGGCCGGCATTGCCGTGCCCTTCGTCGAGATCGGCATCGGCCTTTCGGTCGTGGTGTTTGGTCTCGTCGTCGCATTCCAGCTCAATCTGCCGACGGTCGCGGCCATGGCGCTCGTCGGCTTTTTCGCGATCTTCCACGGCCATGCGCACGGCATCGAAATGCCGGAGAGCGCGAGCGGACTGGCCTACGGCCTCGGTTTTGTGTGCGCAACCGCGCTGCTGCATGCCGCCGGCATCGGCCTCGGCTTGTCGGTCGGCCGGCTGGGCGATGCGTCCGCCCGGTGTGCCGTTCAGGCCGGCGGCGGCGCCATGGCGCTGGCCGGAGTGGCCATCCTGGCCGGCGTGTTCTAAGCGCACACTCGCGGTTTCAAGCGCTTAAGGAACAATTCACAACCCCGCGCGCTTTGCCTCGGCAAAGTGCGCGCGGAGCCGTCGGTCATGCGCTATTGTCGGCAGCGACTCTCCATCCCGCGCCGGTGGTCCGCCGCCGGATGGCGCAAGGCCGAAAGGATCGAGCCATGACCAAAGCTCTCATGATCGCGCTCACCGTCATCGCGGCGTGCTTGACCGGCGCCGCGGCGCAAGCGGGCGAGCGCTATTGGATCGGCGAGGGCGTCTACGCGCCCGCAGCTTATTGCGGCTATGCCGTGCGCCGGCGCGGCCACCCGAGCGCGATCGAATATTATTTCGTCTATCGCTGTTTGGCGCCGGAGGAGGCCTTCCATCGTCGTTACCATGGTAAGGTGCTGCGCTCGCGCGGCTGACCGCGGTCGCGGCGCAGCCCTCAATCGGAACCGACGATCCAGGCGCGCGCTTCGGCCGCCTGAGCGAGCGGAAAGCTCCTGATCGCGGCCGGGACCATGAAGCCGAACAGCCGCATCATCTGCTTGATCCATTCGACGTCGGAGACCAGCGCAATGCGTTCCCAGCGCGAGAGGTGCTCCATGCCGACCTTGAAATCTTCCCACATGGCGCCGGGGTCGAAGCCCGTGAAGTCTGCGTCGATCTGGTAATAGAGCCGCAGCTTGTCGCGCGTCTTCAATGCCTCCAGCACGGCCGGGACCAGAACGGTATCGTAGTCCGTTTTGGTCACGCGCCCTTTGCAAAGGAACGCGAGAACATTGTCGGGAAATCCGCCAATTCGGTCGATCATCGATCAACTCCGTTTTGCTCGCACGCGCCCCCAAGAATTTGTCGCGTATTTGTTGCAAATGAACCGCGCGATCCGATCCGCCGACAATAGCCGGCATTGGATGCCGTGAGATGAAATACGGCAATAATACATGGCGGGGAGCGTCGTCCGCTACCTTGCGTTATGTCAATGCCATGGCGCGCACAGTCGGCGAATGAAAGCGAGGGCGACATCAACGGCCGAAGGACATTGCGCCATGACTCGCAGGTTTCGCCTTGCCATCGCGTTTGCCGGCGCATTGCTCCTTTGCGCGCCGGCCATCGCCGCGCAAAACTGGCCCGACAGCGTCGGCGCCTACGTCGCGCAGGTACGCAAGACCGTCAAGACCACCGACATGGACGGCTATCTGGCCGTTGTTAAGAAGCCGAACGGCGCGATGCTCATCGATGTCCGCGAGGACAACGAATACAAGGCCGGGCATATCCCCGGCACCGTTCACATTCCGCGCGGCCTCCTGGAATTCGCGATCTGGAAGCAGCTCGGCTATCCGAAGCCGGTCGACATGGCGCAAAAAATCTACGTGCAATGCGCTACCGGCGGACGCGCCACGCTCGCTGCCGCGAGCCTCAAGGCGCTCGGCTTCACCGATGTTACCGCGGTGATCATGAATATCGCGGACTGGGAAAAGAAGGGCCTGCCGTTCGTGAAGTAGGCGAGGACGGCTAGCTGAACAGGCCAAATCTGTCATCGCCGGGCTTGTCCCGGCGATCTCGTTTAGGTGCGCACGGCACGCTCCTCCTAAGCGGGGTCACCGGGACAAGCCCGGTGACGACAGTCCAATTTTTGCTCGCCGCTGAACGGCCTTACGCCGCCGGCTCCTTGATCTTGCCGATGTCGAGGATCTTCATCACGATCTTCTCGTAATAAGGCTCCGTGGTGCCGGCGCGCACCTTGTGCAGGAAATATTTTTCGAACGCCACCTTGGCCACGTGCACCCAGCGCCCGCTCGAGGCCCAGTTGACGTTGCGCGGCGGGTTCTGAGGCATGGCGACGAAAGCGACGCCGGAATCGCCGAAATCGGCCAAGCAGATCGCGTTCCAGGTCGCCTCGTGCGTCGGCATTTGTCCGCGCAGCAGTTCGCCGATATTGAGCGCGGTCGCCGTCACCATCGATTCGATCATGAAGCCGGTCTTTGGCACGCCGACCGGCAGCGGCGTCGCTTCAAGCGGCGCGATCGCGATGCACACGCCGACGCCGAACACGTTCGGGTATTTCGGATTGCGCTGGTGCTTGTCGACGATGACGAAGCCGCGCGGATTGGACAGGCCCTCGATCCCGCGCAACGCCGGAATGCCGCGGAAGGCCGGAATGAACATCGTGAACTTGGACGGCAGTTCGTGCGCCTTTTTCGGCTTGCCGTCGTCGTCGACTTCGGTCGCCATCACCTTGTCGGCCTCGACCTTGTCGACCTTGGTGTTGGTGAGCCATTTGATGTGGCGCTGGCGCATCTCGGATTCGAGCACGCCTTTGGTGTCGCCCACGCCGCCGACGCCGAGGTGGCCGATATAGGGCTCCGGCGTCACGAAGGTCATCGGCACTTTGTCGCGGATCTTCCGCTTGCGCAGGTCGGTATCCATGATCATGGCGAATTCGTAAGCCGGACCGAAGCAGGATGCGCCCTGCACGGCGCCGACCACGATCGGGCCGGGGTTCTTACAGAATGCCTCCCAGCGCGCGTTCGCGCCCATGGCATGGTCGACATCGCAGATCGAATTGGTATTGCGGTCGGGTCCGAAGCCTTCGATCTCGTCGAAGGCAAGCTCGGGACCTGTGGCGACCACCAGATAATCGTAGGTGAGGGAGGAGCCGTCGCCGAGCTCAACGCGATTCTCGGCCGCATGCACGTGAGCCGCGCCGGCAGCGGAAAATTCGATACCGTGTTTCGGCAGCACGGCGGCGAGGTCGATGACGATGTCGCTCTTGGTGCGCCATTTCACCGCAACCCAGGGATTGGACGGCGTGAACTGGAAGAAGGGCTTGTTGGAAACGAGCGTGACGCGGTCGTCCTTGCGGACGGCCTGTTTGAGCTCGTAGGCGCACGACACCCCTCCGATGCCGCCGCCCAGCACGACGATGTGGGCCATAACTCCTCCTGTTGCCTATTCTTGCGTACCCGCCGCGGCGGCCTTCTCGGCCTTTAAGCATTGCGCGGACGCAGGATGTCGGAATTTAAAGCGATGCAAGCCGCATCGGAGCGCACCGGCATTGATCTGGCTCAAAGCCAGATGATCTCGCCGGTGAGGGCCGCATGTCGGCCGCTCATTTGATGGACGCCGGTGCGGCGAAAGCGCAGCCGGATTTCAGCCCGAGCTTGGCGAAGATGGTCGCGGCCGGGCAGAAGCCGGTGAACGCGGCTTGCAGCATGTTGAGCCCGACGAAAGCGGTCAGCAGCAGCCAATAGGGGCTGACCAGCCAGCCGAGCACGACGCTGACAAGCACCATGCTGCCGGCGAGGATCAAGACGGCACGATCGATATTCATGTTGCGTTTCTCTCCTGGCGAGGACGGGGGCCTGCGCGCCTTCCTTGGGGAAAGCGGGCGCGGCCGGTCTTGACGATATATACGAGACTTCGTATATTCGCAACTATGAAAATACACGCCACCGAGATGTTGACCGCGGCGGACGAGGCGAGCGCGCTTCTGAAAGCGCTCGCCAACCGGCACCGGCTGCTCATCATGTGTCAGTTGGCCGAGAAGGAACGCTCGGTCGGCGAACTGGCCGAGTTCCTCGACATCCGCGATTCCACCGTCTCGCAGCATCTCGCGCTCTTGCGCAAGGATGGGCTGGTGGACGCGCGCCGCGACGGCCAGACCATCTGGTACTCGATCGGCAGCGCGCAGGCGCGCGAGTTGGTCCGTACGCTTTATCGCCTTTATTGCGCGCCGGTTTCGGCCTGCACGCCCGCGCCGAAAGGCAAGGCAGGGGCCCCGACGCGCCGCAGGCTTGCGCCAAATCAATGACCGAGCGGACGATGCGCGCGAGGAGGGTTTGCGCGCTCCTATTGTTTCGAGACGCCCAAGGAAGAACGCCGATGCGTAAAACTGTTGTGATGGCGGCCGCGCTCGCGCTGCTGGCCGGGCGGGCGATCGCCGCCGACACCTTCACGGTCGAGCCGCAGAAGATCGCCGACGAAAAGGCGGTGTTCGCCACGGTCGAGAGCACCAATGTCGTGCCGGCGCGCGCGCGCATCGGCGGGACGGTGGCGGAACTCTCGGTCAAGGAAGGCGACCACGTCACGCAAGGCCAGGTTGTCGGCGTGGTGGGCGACGAGAAGCTCGTGCTGCAGATGAAGTCGCTCGACGCCCAGATCGCCGGCCTTGAGGCGCAGTTGACGCAGACGCAGTCTGATCTTACGCGCGCCGAGGAATTATTCGCCAAGGGCACCATCCCGCGCACGCGGCTCGACGAGGCACGTACCGCTTTCAACGTCGCGACCAATGCGCATCGCGCGCGCATCGCCGAGCGCTCCGTGGTCGAACAGCAGCTCAGCGAGGGCAAGGTGCTGGCGCCGGCGGCGGGCCGCGTGCTGAAAGTGCCGGTCACTTCCGGAACGGTGATCCTGCCGGGCGAGCCGGTCGCCACCATCGCCGAGCAGAATTTCGTGCTGCGCCTGCGCGTGCCGGAACGCCATGCCCAGTTCCTCAAGAAGGGCGACAGTGTGCGCATCGACGGCGACGAACTCGGCCGCAAGGAAGCGATGTTCGGCACCATCCAACTGGTCTATCCGCAGATC
>DASZQT010000437.1:0-7901 GCA_035549515.1 Pseudolabrys sp.
CGGCGTCTCGGGCTACGCGGTGCGCCCGCCGCGCGTGCGCAAGGAGAAGCCGCGCGTGTCGGCCTTCATTTCCGCCGACGTGCCGAAGATCCTCGCGCTCGAGCCGGACCTCGTGCTCGCCTTCTCGGACTTGCAGGCCGACATCGTGGCCGATTTGATCCGCGCCAATGTCGCGGTGCATGCCTTCAACCAGCGCGACGTGGCCGGCATCCTTGCGATGGTCCGCACGCTCGGCGCGCTGGTCGGCGCGGCCGGCAGGGCCGACGCGCTGGCGGCCTCGCTCGCCGCGCGCGTCGATGCGCAGCACGAACGCGCAGCGCGCCTGCCGCGCCGCCCGCGCGTCTATTTCGAGGAATGGGATGAGCCGATGATTTCCGGTATCCGCTGGGTGTCGGAACTGATCGAAGCCGCCGGCGGCATCGACGTGTTCGCCGAACTGAGCCATCGCAAGAACGCCAAGGACCGCATCGTCACACGTGAGGCCGTCATCGCCGCCCGTCCCGACATCGTCGTCGGCTCCTGGTGCGGGAAAAAGTTCGCGCCCGCGAAGTTCGCCGCCCGCGTCGGATTCGAACAGGTTCCGGCCGTCACAAACGGCTGGCTGCGCGAGGTCAAATCGACGCTGATTCTGCAACCCGGCCCGGCCGCGCTGACCGACGGGCTCGACGCGCTCGCCAAAATCGTCGCGGAATGGCGCGAAAGTGAGCATTCCAAAGGCCGTTAATAGTACCCCCGGCGGCTTGTGAAATCGGGCGGCAACCGTGCTATACTCCGCCCATATTCGGATTGAATGAGGACTCGCCGCTATGCAGCAAAACCAAGCCCGCACCGACATCACGATGGATGCGCTGCTGGTGACATTTCTGATCGGCTTTGATGTCGCCGCGCGGCTCTTACCGCATGCGCCCGGCTTCCTGCCGGTCGCCGCCAGCGGGCTGTTCGCCGCGCGCTATCTGCACCGGCCGGCTTTCGCGGTGATCGTCCCGCTCGCCGCCATGGTCCTTTCGGGCATCGCGCTCGGCCCGGACGACTGGCGCGTGTCGCTCATGGTCTATGCCGCGCTTGCGCTGCCGGCGCTTGTGGGCACGATCATCCCGCGTGGCGCGCTGGCGATCGTGGCCACCATGATCGGCGGCTCGCTCGCCTTCTTCGTGATCTCGAATTTCGCGGTCTGGGCCTTCAGCGGTCTCTATCCGCCGACCGGGCCGGGCCTGACGGCATGCTACGTCGCGGCGCTGCCGTTCCTGGAGCGCACCGTATTCGGCGATCTGTTCTGGACCGCGGTGCTGTTCGGCGGCGCCCTCTTGGTGCAGCACGGCCCCTCGCTGGCGAAGAAGCCGCTGTTGTAGGCGCGCTCCGTCCCGATTTTCGGAAGGCCTGAAACGGCGCGTCATCGACGCGCCGTTTTGGTTTTCATGCCTCAGGGGCAGCTTGGCTTATAGACAATCTCGAATCCGATGATGTTGAGATTGACCGTCACCACATCGGCCTCGATGTAATAGAACGAGCGGACGGTCGTGATTGTCGGCATATTGATCTTGGCGCTCTTCGCCGTCCGCGCCGTGGCGCTCACGCCGCTGGCGCTCTTAACAGTCGCAATGATGGTCGGCGCCAACAGCGGATTGCCGCCTTCGGTGTAAGTCTTGCGATACAGGCGGGCGGTGATCGTGTCGTTCGCGTTGGTGTCCTCATAGGCCATCGAGAAGCTGCAAATCTTTTGCCCGGTCGTCACCGGAAAAACGACGGGGATGAAATAGCGGCCATTGGGCTTTTCGCCGATGAAAACGCCATGATTCTCTTCCGCGGAATCGGTGTTGTCGCCGGTGCACGGGCAACGCAGCACCAGTCCGGTCGCCGAGATCGACAGCGTCTCGGCCCGCGCCGGAACGGTTAAGCCGGACAGCATCGCGCAAGCCGTCAAGGCGCCGAGCCAAACGGCGGCACGGGCGGCCCTGCGCCGCGAGATAATTGCCGTGGTGAACGAGACGATTGCCGTAATGACGGCGGCAGAATGAGCGGCAGACTTCGTCATCATGATATTGCCCCAAGTCTGGTTCGGTTCAAGTCTGGTTCGCGGGAGGCACGAGCGCGCTGCCCGCTTGAAAGTGCAAACAGCGTCACACGTCTGCGCGCGGCCACGCCAAGCGCGCGCCGGAAAACCGGCGGTCGATAGAGAATTGTATCGATAGAGAGCGCGATCATCCAACTCGCTTGGCGGTTTTCCGTCAAGACCGATGGTCGTGCAACTCGGTGCCGTCGCCTCGCGCCGCGCGGACCCGGTTACCGTGCGCTCGCCGCGACTGTTCGGCTTCTAGCCAAATAATCTGCGAATACGGTTCAGCAGTGCCTGCGCCCGCCCGCTCCACGTCTCCGCCGCTTCCGGTTCGGCCAGCCGCAGGCCGACCGTCGCGACGCGGCCGTCCTCGACCTTGTGCGCCAATAACGCGATCGGCCCGAGCGCGACGATGTCGCCGGGCTTCGGCCTGCGGCCGAGCTGTTGGAAAAAATAATCGGCGAGCGCGACCTCGGCGTGATCGGCGGCGACCTGCAGCCCGTAGATGTCCGCCAGCGCGCCGAGCGTCGCCGTGGCCGGCACGAAGAAGTCGCCGAGCAGCGCCGGATCGGGCCGCGCCGGCGGCGGCATGTCGACGAAGAAACGATCGAGCGCCTGCGCCTTCTCGGGCGGCGCCAGCAGATAGACGTAATCGCCGACGCGGATCGGCTCGGCCTCGGCCGGCGTGAGGATTTCCTCGCTGCGGATGACGAGCGTCGGCCGCGCCCAGTTCGGGATAAGGCCGCGGCGCAGGAACGGGCTGTTCGCCGGTACCGGGTAACCGACCATCTCGCGTGCGAGCTGCCCGGGCAGGTCGAGCTCGACCCGGCGCGGCAGCGGATCGGCGCGCGCGAACGACATGTCGAGCTTGCGCGCGGCGAAGGCGACCGACCAGCCTTGGATAAGCAGTGAGGACAGCACCACGACGAAGGCGACGTCGAAGAAAAGATAAGCCACCGGCAGTCCGACCAGCATCGGGATCGACGCGAGGAAGATGGCGACCGCGCCGCGCAAGCCGACCCAGGAAATGAACAGCTTCTCGCGCCAGGGAAAATTGAACGGCGCCAGGCAGAGGAACACCGCCGCCGGCCGCGCCACCAGCATCAGCGTGAGCGCCACCGCGATGGCGCCGCCGACGCTGTCGGCCAGCCGGTGCGGCCAGGCGAGCAGGCCAAGCAGCACAAACATCACGATCTGCGCCAGCCAGGTTATCGCGTCGAGGAACACCACCACCGAATTGTGCGCGCGCGTCTGCTTGTTGCCGACCACCAGGCCGGCCAAATAGACCGCGAGAAAGCCGGACGAATGCATCGCGTTGGCGAAGGCGAACACGGTGAGCGCGCTCACCGCCACGAAGGGCGCGTGCAGGCCCTGCGGCAGGCCGACGCGGTTCAGCACCCAGACAATAATCTGCCCGCCGGCAAAGCCGACAACGCAACCCACCACGGCGTCGCGCGCGAAGGTCAGCAGCGCCTGCGACCAGCCCTGTCCGCCTTGCAGCAGGATTTCGACCAAGAGCAGCGCGAGGAACACGGCGAACGGGTCGTTGGTGCCGGACTCCACTTCCAGCACCGAGCGCACGCGCGGGCGCAGGCGCAGGCCGCGCGCGTTGATCAGGAAGAACACCGCCGCGGCGTCGGTCGAGGCCACCACCGCGCCCACCAGCAGCGCCTGGACCCAGTTGAGATCGAGCACGAATTTGGCGACCGGCGCCGTGATGAGGGCGGTGACCAGCACGCCCACGGTCGCCAGCATCAGCGAGGGCGCCAGCACGTTGCGGAACGCCGCGAAGCGCGTGCGCAGACCACCGTCGAACAGGATCAACGCGAGCGCGATGGAACCGACGAGGTAGGCCACGCCCACATCGTCGAACTTCAGCCCGCCGGGCCCGCCTTCGCCGGCCAGCATGCCGACCACGAGGAACACCAGCAGCAAGGGCGCGCCGAAGCGCAGCGCGATCAGGCTCGACAGGATGCCGGCGAGCACCAGCAGACTGCCGAGCAGGATCGCAATGCTGACGGTATCGAGAGCGGCCATCGTTCGAATCTCCACCCCTATAGGAGGGATTCGAACGCGTCAGGGCAACGAGAAACGTAGCCGCGCGTATTTCCTTTGTCGTCACCGGGCTTGTCCCGGTGACCTCGCTTAGGATGGCACCGTGCCTCCCTAAGCGAGATCACCGGGTCACGGCGCTACGGGCCGCGCTTCGCGCGGACCCGTCGACGCCGGCCCGGTGATGACAACGAGGGTGGCCCCTGGATTCCGGGCTCGTTCGTGCCGGCTTTTTTTGCCGGCGCCGAACGCCCGGGAATGGCGGCCAACTAAAACTCCACCTTGTCGCCGCCCTTGAGCGAGAGGATCTCGCGCGCTTCGTCGGGCGAGGCGATCTCGATGCCGAGCCCTTCCAGGATCTTGCGCACTTGCGTCACCTGCTGCGCGTTCGATTCGGCGAGCTTGCCGGGACCGATCCACAGCGAGTCCTCCATGCCGACGCGCACATTGCCGCCCATGGTCGCCGCCATGGCCGCGACGCGCATCTGGTTGGCGCCGGCACCGAGCACCGACCAATGATAATTGTCGCCCAACAGCCGGTCGGCGGTGCGCTTCATCATGATGATGTCTTCCGGATGCGCGCCGATGCCGCCGAGAATGCCGAACACCGACTGCACGAACAGCGGCGGCTTCACCAGGCCGCGGTCGAGGAAGTGGCGCAGGGTGTAGAGATGGCCGATGTCGTAGCACTCGATCTCGAAGCGGGTGCCGTTGCCGGCGCAGGTGGTGAGGATGTACTCGATGTCGGCGAAGGTGTTCTTGAACATGCCGCCGCGCGAGCGCTCGAGATAGGGCTCCTCCCAGTCGTATTTGAACTGGCCCTTGTAGCGCGGGATCATCGGATAGAGCCCGAAATTCATCGTTCCCATATTGAGTGACGCGACTTCCGGCTTGAAGGTCGCGGCCGGGCGCACGCGTTCTTCGGCGGTCATGGTGGGCGCGCCGCCGGTCGTGATGTTCACCACCACATTGGAGCGCTGCTTGATCACCTTGAGGAAGGGCGCGAAAGCCTCCGGCGACTGGTCGGGCGCCCCGTTCTGCGGATTGCGCGCATGCAGATGCACGACGGCCGCGCCCGCCTCGGCCGCGCCGATGGCGGCGTCGGCGATCTCCTGCGCGGTGACCGGCAGATGCGGCGACATCGAGGGCGTGTGAATCGAGCCGGTTACGGCACAGGTAATGATGACTTTGCGCGACTTCGCCATGAGCTTTCCATCCCGGAGAAGTGAGGGTTTTGATCTTACGAATAGACTTGCGCGGCGATCCTAGAGTATCAGCCCCGCGCAAGTCACCTGCCCGGCATACGCGCGGCGCATGCTTTCTTGCGGGAGCGGGCCTCGCTTTTTCGCCCGCATGGGCTAGGACAGCCGCCGTGCATGACCCCACCTCACCCGCAGCGGCCAAATCGTCCGCCGTCCTGATCGGCGCGGCCTTTGGAATAGCGGCATCCATCGGCTGGGCGGCCGGATTCGTCGCCGCCAAACACGGCGTCGCTGTTGGTTTCGCGCCGGCCGATCTCGCCTTCCACCGCTTTTTCTGGACCGGACTCCTGCTGATGCCGCTGGCGTTCAAGGCAGGGACGGTGAGGCTTGGCGGAATCGGATGGGGCCGCAGCGTGGTGCTCACGCTGCTCTCTGGCCCAACCCAATCCCTGCTGGCCTATACCGGCTTCACGCTGGTTCCGCTCGGCCATGGCACCACCATCCAGCCGGCCTGCGCGGCCCTGTTCGGGCTGGTCCTGGCCACATTGATTCTGGGCGAGCGGCCGACCGCGGCCCGCATCGCGGGTGGCGTCATCATCATCGTCGGACTTGGAGTGTTCGGCGCTGAATCGCTGGCCACCATCGGCTCGCATGGTGTGGGCGGCGATCTCCTGTTCGCGTCCGCCGGATTGTTCTGGGCGAGCTTCGGCACCTTGCTGCGGCTCTGGCAGGTCCCGGGAACGCGCGCCGCCGCGGTGGTGGGCGCACTGTCGGTGCTGATCTATGCGCCGCTCTATCTGCTGTGGGGCGGCGCAGACAACATGCTCCGCATGGGGCTCGCGGAAAACCTGCTGCAGATCGCGGTGCAGGGGCTGTTTGCCGGTGCGCTGCCGATTTATCTGTTCGCGCGCTCGGTCGTGCTGCTCGGCGCCGGACGGGCCGCGACGTTTCCCGCGCTGGTGCCGGGCTTCGGCGTGATCATCGGCTATCTCGCGCTCGGCGTGGTGCCGAGCTTGGCGCAGTTGATCGGCTTGGCGATTGTGGCGGTGGGATTCAGGTTCGTGGTGAGGTGAGGACATCCCTCCCCTGAAAGGGGAGGGTCCGGCGCGTTAGCGCCGGGGGTGGGGTTTCCTCTCAATTGCGAAGCCCCCCACCCGGCTCGCGCATTCGCGCTCGCCACCCTCCAGCCGAAGTCGGATATATCCGACTTCGGCAGATAACTAAGCGGGGGAGGGATAAGAAAGCTCACTCCGGCCCGGCGTATTTCCCCGCGGTGTCGGGGAACATGCTCTTCACGATCTTGAAGCGCGAGATGTCGACCGTGGCATCCATGTGCAGGAAGATCACCGCGTCGCGTAAGCTCTTCTCGATGCCGAAGTCGAGCATGATGCCGTTGCCGCCGTGCAGTTCGACCGCATGCTGCGCGACCTTCATGATTTCTTCCGATGCGAACATCTTGGCCATGTTGACCAGCGTGTCGGCTTCCGGCGCATTGTCGTCGACTGCCTGCGCCGCGCGTTCGAGCAGCGCGCGCACCGCCTCGATCTTGGTCGCCATGTCGGCGAGCCTGATCGCCACGGCCTGATGCTTGATCAGGATCTTGCCGCCCTGCACGTAGTTCTGCACATACTCGGCGGTGGCCTCGAAAGCGCGCACGCCGACGCCGAGGTTCTTGGCCGCCTGGATGATCTTGCCGGGCCGGAAATAGACGCCGGCCGAGCCCATGGCATCGTCCTTCACCAGCAGGTGGTCGTCGGGCACGAACATGTCCTCGAACGCCATTTCGCCGTTGTTCATGAAGCGGCAGCCGAGCGTCTCGTTGCAGCGCGCGACCGAGAAGCCCTTGGTCTCGCGCGGCACCAGGAACGACGAGGTGCCTTGCAGCATGCCGACCTTGGGATTGGTGTTCGCGTAGACGACATAGAGCGAGGCGTCGTAGCCGTTCGAGATGAACTGCTTGCGGCCGTTGATCACCCAGCCGCCGTCGACCTTCACCGCCTTGGTCTGCATGGCGGCTTCCGGCACGTTGTAAGGCAGCCAGCGATCGGAGGCGCCACGCGGCTCGGTGAGACAGTGCGCCATCAGGAATTGCGGCTCGGCGACCAGGCGCTTGAACCACTTCTCCTGCAAATGCTTGGGCGCGAATTGGCGCAGCAGCACCGAGACTTTCCAGTTCTGCACCATCTTGTCGGCGAGACCCGAGTCGCCGCGCGCGATCTCCTCGGAGATAAGCGCGAAAGTCTTGACCTCGGTGCCCTTCTCAAGCTCGACGCCGCCGTATTCCTCCGGCACGCCCAGCGTGCGGATGCCGATCTTTTCCGCCTCTTCGAGCATGAAGGCCGGCATCCGGCCTTCCGGCACCATCGACCATTCCTTCTGCCAGTTCTGCTTGATGAACGGCAGCACCACGTTATCGACGAACTGGCGGCACGACTGCCGCATCATGCGTTGTTCTTCGGACAACCCTCGGTCTCTCGACATGCGCTCGAGCATCGGCATTTCCTCGGTTGAAAATTGTTATTGCCTCGGCGCGCAGTGTGGCGCGAAAGCGCGTGCGGAGTCGAGGTGGGGGTGCGCTCGACGCGCCGCGCGCT
>DASZQT010000438.1:0-3286 GCA_035549515.1 Pseudolabrys sp.
GGTGGGGGGAAAATCGAAGCGATGAAACACTTTTGTCGAACAAAGCGCCCCCCACCCCGACAAGCATCGCCTGGGCGATGCTTGTCGACCCTCCCCGCCGCTTCGCGGGGGGAGGGAAAGAAGCGCCCGTCTCGTTCTCAAAGTCGGTCTGGGTCGTCGCACCGGGAGGACGGCCATGGCGAGTGAATCGGCGCGCGCGGCCAGCCGCGAAGAGGCGCGCTTCCGCATCGACGCGCCCAATTCGCGCGCCCGCGCGGTCAAGGTGATCGCGCTCGATCCGGCAAGCGAGCGCGTGGCCGAGCGGCTGGCGCGAGCGATCTGGTCGGGCGCGAGCTTCCTGACCGCGAACGGGGCCGCGCCCGCGCGGGAAAAACGCTTTTCGATAAGCGGCTGGCTCGCCGATCTCGCCGGCCACACCAAGAACCTGGTCGACGAGATCGACAGCGCCGACCAGGTGGTGATGATCGCGAGCGCCGGCGCCAACCTTGAAGCCGCCTCGATCATCGGCGAGGCTTGCAGCCTGAAGCGGGTGATGACCACGGCCTTGATCGTCGCCCCGGCGGAGACACCCGACGCCGCGCTTTCACACAGCCTCGCGCAACTGAGGCCCTGGGTGCTCATGCTGGTGATCGCGAGCGACGAGGATTACATAGCCGACATGCTGACGGCGTTAAGGGCGTGACGCGCCGGCATTGACTCTCCATTTGTCTTGCCCGGCCTTGTGCCGAGCATCCCGCTTAGAAAGGCACTATGCCCTCCTAAGCAGGGTCACCGGGACATAAGGGCGTTCACGCCCGTCTTCGACGGGCTATGCCCGGTGACGATGATGCGGTGTTGGATCGTCGTCCAAACGCCGGGCATGACATGCGCCGCCGCGCTGGTATAGACTCCGCGCCAGACTTGCGGACAACATGAGCGGCCGCGCGCAAGCGCGAACCGCCGGACACGCAAAACCGCAATCGGGGAGGATCGACACATGCGCGCTCTGCTAGCGCTTCTCTTTGCATTCACGCTGACCGCCACCGCGGCGCGCGCCGACGACGCGGCCGGCTTTCCGAACAGGCCGATCCGGATCGTGGTCTGCGTGCCGGCCGGCGGCGGCGTCGACACCGTGACGCGCATCGTCGCCGACGGCCTGTCGAAGAAGCTCGGCGAGCCCGTGGTGGTGGAAAACCGCGCCGGCGCCGCCGGCAATATCGGCGCCGACTTTGTCTTCCACTCCGCGCCCGACGGCTACACACTGCTCGCGGCGCAGCCGGCCCCGCTCACCGTCAACCCGCTGCTCTACAAGACCATGTCGTTCGATCCCGCCAAGTTCGAGCCGGTCGCTGTCATGACCTCGATCGCCAACGTGTTGCTGGTGCGCGAGAACTTTCCCGCGCACAATGTGCAGGAATTCATCGCCTATGCGAAGGCAAGCCCGGGCAAGATCAACTACGCCTCGCAAGGCATCGGCACCACCTCGCATTTGACCGCGGCGCTGTTCGAGACCCGCATCGGCACCACGCTCGTTCATGTGCCCTACAAGGGGACGGCGCCGGCGCTCAACGACATTCTCGCCGGCAATGTCGACATGATCTTCATGGAGCTCGCCTCCGCCATCAAGCTGCATCAGGCCGGCAAGGCGCGCATCCTGGCGGTGGCGACGGACAAGCGCGTCGCCAACCTGCCCGACATTCCGACCTTTGCCGAAGCCGGCGTGAAGGATTTCGAATCGGGCACCTGGAACGCCATCGTCGCGCCGCCCGGCACGCCGGCGCCGGTGGTGGCCAAGCTCAATGCCGCGGTCGAGGACGTGCTCAAGGGCGAGCACGCCGAGGACATCTTCCGGAAGCTCAATCTGCATGCCGCCAGCGGCTCGCCGGCGCAGACGAAGGCGTTCATTGCCGAGCAGACCGCGCTCTGGAGCGGCGTCATCAAGGCGGCCGGTGTGAAGCCGCATTAGGGCGATTGCGATTGGGTGGACCCAACCTCCGCTCGTCCCCGCAGAAGCGGGGACCCAGTCTTTGCCCATAAAAGAACTGGATTCCCGCTTTCGCGGGAACGAGCGGAGTTTGTTTCAGCGTCCGCGGATCACAGCCTCAGCCCCCGTTGCGCTTCTGCATCTTGGCGCTGAAGGCGAGCAGGAAGGCGAGGCTCTTCTGCGTCTCCGGCTTCGACAGCATCGACAGCATGCCCATGATGCCGCCGGCGGGCTTCGCCTTCGCGGTCTCGGTCGCGGCTTCCTCGAAGGCCATCCGCGTGTTCTCGGCCAGTTCGCCCATCGCTTCGTTGCCGACCGTGTTGATCATGCTCTCCATGAACATGAACAGCCGCTCGACCATGTTGTCGGTCAGAGCGTTGCGGGCGGCATGCAGCATCAAGACGCTGTCGAACAGCGTGTCGAGCGCGCCCACCTTGTGCAGATCGGTGAGCTTGTCGAGCAGTGCATGCACGGCCGCGCCGGTGTTCTCATCGTTGAGACGGTCGACCAGTTCGAGCGCGCTCGCGCCCATCACGGCAAGCCGCTCGACCATGTTGTCGGTCAAGGCCTCGCGCGCCGCGAGCGTGAGCCGCGCCATTTCGTCGGGCGGCACGTTGGAGAGTGTCGTATCGCTCATCGCGCCCTCCTTTAGAGCAAGCCGCGCGCGGACAGCCAGTACAAGCGGTTATAGGCCAGCTTGAACCAGTGGATCATCTGCGAGGGCGGGCCCGGATTGGGCGGCGTGGTGTAGTTGAACCAGACGTAAGTGCCGGTGTTGAAGCCGGTCTCCACGAAGCAGAACACCTTGCCGTCGTAGTCGCGCGCCCAGCGGTCTTCCTTGAGCAGCGAGACCAGATTGTCGACCACGGTGTCGGCCTCGAAATGCGCGGTCGAGCCGGCCTTCGAGATCGGGATATTGGTGGTGTCGCCGACCACGAAAACGTTGTCGGAACCGTCGCGCAGCAGCGTGTTCTTCACCGTCGGCACCCAGCCGCCGGCGCCCAGATTGGAGTCTGTGATCACCTGCTGGCCGCTGTGCGGCGGAATGGTGATGAGCAGGTCGTAAGGCAGCGTGACGCCTTCTTCCGAGGTGATGGTTTTGGCGGCCGGATCGACCGACTTTGTGTTGAAGAAGGTCTCCGACTTGATGCCGTGCTTCTGGAATTCCGGCACCGCCCAGTTCGCCACCGGCTCGAGCGCGTGCAGACGGCCGATCGGATAGGTGTAGGTGATCTCGCTCTTGTCCATCAGCCCCTTGCCGATCAGGAAATCGCGCAGCATGAACACGAGTTCGAGCGGCGCGACCGGGCACTTATGCGGGGC
>DASZQT010000439.1:0-4259 GCA_035549515.1 Pseudolabrys sp.
TCGGGCGCGCCGGGCGGGGGCGGGTAGAGGCCCTTGCGCTGCATGACGTCGGGCCGGTTGACGCCGGCGGCCGCGACCTTGATCAGCACCTCGCCTTCGCCGGGCACGGGCACCGGACGCTGCTCCGGCGCCAGGGCCTCCGGACCGCCCGGCGCCTTGATGCCGATCGCGGTCATGGTCGCAGGAATAGTCGTCATTTGCGGTCCCCGTCGTGCCGGTGCCGGCCCTGTTTAGGCGGGCATCGCCGATGTGACAACCCGGCTGCCCGGCGCTAGATTCCGCACCGAACGGAGAGTGTTATGGCCATTAGCGACGACGAAGACCGGCCGAAAAAGAAACTTGCCCACGAAATCGGGCAGGATCTCACGCTGCTGTCGGTGGAGGAACTTTCCGCCCGCGTCGCGCTCCTGAACGACGAGATCAAGCGGCTGGAGGCCGATATCGCCAGAAAGCAGGCCACACGGGCGGCTGCCGATCAGTTCTTCAAGCGCTGAGCTGCCCCCGGACCGGGCCGAGACCGGCGCTCGCATTATTACGCACGAAAAGTTTGTACAACTTAACGCAATATTAGGCTTTCTCGTCCATTACTACGATCTGTCCAACTTTCTTGGACGTGAGTGGCTCCTGTCCACTCTGTTTGACGCCTCCCTGTTATCAACTTTGAGCCGCCGGCGACGGCGGCTCTTTTTTGGCCGCTGCGCCTGTGTGCCGTATCGGCACATGCCCGGCGGCAATTCGTACTTTAAGAGGCCGTTCGCAGGTTCCGTGGCAACCATAAGGCAGGTTTAGGCCGGCGAGGCCCTGGACAGGGCGGACCCGGCGGCGTCATGCTTACCCAATCGTTTACGTGCGTAGCGGCCCGTTCGGCCGAGTAAGGCGTCGCGTCATGTCCGAGAAGTCGATCCTCAGCGAAGCGCAGCCGGTGTCGTTCGGCGAGCGGCTTGCCACCTCGCAGGCGTTTGCCGATCTGTTCCGTGACGGCATGGGGCTGGTCGAAGAGACCGCCTCCTATCTGGATGGCCCCGGCCGCGCCGAATCCAAGAAGCTGGACCGCGCCGCCGCGCTCGCCTATGCGACCGAAAGCATGCGGCTGACCACCCGCCTGATGCAGCTCGCATCCTGGCTGCTGCTGCATCGCGCGGTGAAGGAAGGCGAGATGTCGCTCGCCCAGGCCAGCAAGGAAAAGACCAAGGTCAAATTGACCGCGCCCGACACCCACGACCCCGCCAATGTGGCGCTGCTACCGGAAAAACTGCGCGACCTGATCGAGCGGTCGGTGGCCCTGCAAGGCAAGGTGCGCCGGCTCGACGCCACCATTCATAATCGCGTGCCCTCGGGCGAGCCGCCCGCGGCCAATCCGGTGGAGCGGCAATTGGGGTTGTTGAAGGCCGCGTTCGGCCCGGACAACGGGTAGGGCTCTTGTCCCGGGCGCATCGCAGCACGTCTTCGTGATGCGATGCAGACCGGGACCGCCGCAAAGACCGAATCCGTCACGGCCCCGGATCAGCAGCGCACCGCTTCGCATTTCGCTCGTGCCGCTCCGCGTCCGGGGCACGGCGGCCAAAAACAAAAGCCCCGGCGAGCCGGGGCTTTTTCGCGTGGCGCGAGCGCCGCAGCGTTACTTCTTGCCGGCCTTGTCGAGAAAGCCGGAGAACTTCTTCTGGAAGCGGGAGACCCGGCCGCCACGATCCATGATCTGCTGCTGGCCGCCGGTCCAGGCCGGGTGCGACTTCGGGTCGATGTCGAGATGCATGACATCGCCGTCCTTGCCCCAGGTGGAGCGGGTGATGAATTCGGACCCGTCGGTCATCACGACCTTGATCGAGTGATACTCGGGATGGATATCGGCTTTCATAGGCTCAAGTTCCGTCAGGCAGGTCCACGCCCGCCAAAATAGGGCTGAATTTGGCGGCTCTATACAGGACACGCGCCCGCGCGGCAAGCGGCCACGATTGACCGGCGCGGTGTGGCCGGGGCATATGACGGGACGCTGGTCGGACGTCGAGCTTTAGGCCGCTTCCGTTCCGGCGCCGGGGGTGACGCCAACGGCACCAGGGCATCGACGAAGGCGTCGACAGACACGATGGAAAAGCAGGAGTTCCGGGCCGCCTTGTCGCTCGCGGCGGTGTTTTCGGTCAGGCTGCTCGGCCTGTTCATGATCTATCCGGTGTTTGCCGCCTATGCGCAGGGTCTTTCAGGCGCGACCCCCTATCTGATCGGCGAGGCGCTCGGCATCTACGGGCTTAGCCAGGGCCTACTGCAAATTCCCTTCGGCCTCCTGTCGGACCGGTTCGGCCGCAAGACCATGATTGTCATCGGGCTCGTCGTGTTCGGCATCGGCAGCGCGGTAGCCGCGACCTCGACCTCGATCGGTGGTGTCATTCTGGGCCGAGCCTTGCAGGGCGCGGGCGCCGTCGGCTCGGTGATCCTGGCGCTCGTCGCCGATCTGACCAGCGAGGAAAATCGTACCAAGGCGATGGCGATGGTCGGCATCACCATCGGCGCTTCCTTCATGGTCGCGCTGGTGGCCGGGCCGATCGTCGCGACTTTCATCGGCGTGTCCGGCATTTTCTGGCTGATGGTGGCGCTCGCGCTCGCCGGCATCGCGATCACCGAATTCGCGGTGCCGAGCCCGCGCCGTGTCCGCGTCCATCGCGATGCCGAGGCGGTGCCGGCGCTGATCGGATCGGTACTGAAGAACCCCGAACTGCTGCGGCTCGACTTCGGCATCTTCGCCCTGCACGCCATGCTGACCGCGAGCTTCCTGGTGGTGCCCGGCCTGTTGCGCGCGACCTTGCACGTGACCAGCCACGCGCAATGGATCGTCTATTTGCCGGTGCTGGTGGTCTCCGTCGTCGTGATGGTCCCGGCGATCATCGTGGCGGAGAAGTATCGCCGCATGAAGGGCGTGTTTGTCGGCGCGGTGGCCGCGCTCGCGGCCAGCCAGGCTATGCTCTATGTCGGGGCCGGCAATCTCTATGTGCTCATCGCCGCGCTTGTCGTGTTCTTCTCGGCCTTCAACGTGATGGAGGCGAGCCTGCCCTCGCTTATCACCAAGGCGGCGCCGCCCGACGCCAAGGGCACCGCCATGGGCATCTATTCGAGCGCGCAGTTTCTCGGCATTTTCGCCGGCGGCATCGTCGGCGGCTGGGCGCATCAGCACGGCGGCGATGCCACCGTCTTCATGTTGACGGCGGCGGTCGCGCTCGCTTGGCTTGCGGCGGCGGCCACCATGGCGCAGCCGAGCTATCTGACCACGCGGCTCGTTCCAATCGTCGACGGCTGCGATGCCGAAAGTCTCGCCGCGCGCTTGCGCCAGGTGCCGGGCGTGGCCGAAGCCGTGGTGATCGTCGAGGAGAAGCTCGCTTATCTCAAGGTCGATTCGCGCGCCTTCGACGCGGCGAAGGCCGAGGCGGCGGTGCGGGCGTAGAGCATGGCAGCGCGCGCCGACGTGACCGCCTTGCGGCGAAGCATGCGGAGATCATGATCCGGAAAACCCGAAGCGTCCGTCCGCAAAGTCGATTACGCGATTTGCGAACTTCTGGGCCTGCTTAGGAGTGACCGCAAAAACGAGCTCCAAGCCGTCAACTGACTGAATAACATTCTGTTGAATTTGGGCCCTTGTGAACCACCCGAGCACCAACCCCCTATCGACGAGCCGACGTTCCGATTCCTCGTATTCCTCGTGCCACGCAAATGTTGCGACGTATGCCTCGCCGCCCTCGGAATCCAATTCTGATGTCAATTGCCGAATCTCAGCGATCGCAGTGTTCGTCAAGTGAAAGTTAATCGGAATAAATTCGAATGGCTTGCGGCTCATGACGATGACCCCCACGTCATTCTATTTACCGCAATGCCCGACACCGGGTTCTTGTCTTCGCCCGCATAGACGAACCCGTGCTTCTCGTAGAAGCGGATGGCGCGCGCATTGTCCTTGTTGACCAGAAGATCGAGGCCGGTCGGCGATTGCTTCTTGGCCGCGTCCATCAGCGCGCGCGCAACATCGCTGCCCCAGGCTTCCGGCGCGACGACGAACTGATCGAGATAGCGCGTCTTCGGATCGACGGTGACGAAGCCCAAGAGCGCGCCGTCGCGCTCGGCCAGCGTGATGACGGCAACCGGCACCAGTTCATTGCGCCAGCGTTCGCGCCACCACGGCACGCGCGCGGTGAAATCGATGCGCGGATAGTGCTGAGCCCACGTGCGTCGCCACAGCTCGATGGCCGCGTCCTCGTCGGCGGGCGTGTAGGGGCGCAGGG
>DASZQT010000440.1:0-2830 GCA_035549515.1 Pseudolabrys sp.
GTGGAGATCGCGCGGGCGCTCGCGACCGAACCGAAATTGCTCCTGCTGGACGAGCCGGCGGCGGGACTGACCAAGAGCGAGAAGGCCGAACTGGTCGAGCTGATCGGCCGCATCCGCGACGAACGCCGAGTCGCGGTGCTGCTGATCGAGCACGACACCGGCCTCGTGATGTCGATCTCCGAGCGGGTCAGCGTGCTCGACCACGGCGTGATGATCGCCGAAGGCGCGCCCAAGGACATCCAGTCAAATCCGAAAGTGATCGAAGCCTATCTCGGCAGCGAAGACGCGGAGGCGGCCCTTGCGCTCTGAGGCCCCCGTCGTGTTGTCGCTCAAGGGCGTGGAAGCCGGCTATGGTCGCATCCGGGCGCTCCATGGCATCGATCTCGAGGTTCGTGCCGGCGAGATCGTGACGCTGCTCGGCGCCAACGGCGCGGGCAAGACCACGACACTGAAGGCGATCTCCAATCTGCTGCATGCCGAGCGCGGCGACGTCACCAAAGGCTCGATCGTGTTCGCCGGTGAGGAAGTGCAGGATCTTTCGCCGAATGACCTGGTGCGGCGTGGCTGCATCCAGGTGATGGAAGGCCGCCATTGCTTCGGCCATCTCACCATCGAGGAAAACTTGTTGACCGGTGCCTTCACTCGTCGCGACGGCAAGGCCGCGATCAAGCGTGACATGGACATGGTCTATGGCTATTTCCGCCGCCTGGCCGAGCGCAAGGATTCGCTCGCCGGCTACACCTCGGGCGGCGAACAGCAGATGTGCGCGATCGGCCGCGCGCTGATGTCGCGCCCGAAGATGATCCTGCTCGACGAGCCCTCGATGGGGCTGGCGCCGCAGATCGTCGAGGAGATTTTCGAGATCGTCGGCCATCTGAACGAGAAGGAGGGCGTGTCGTTCCTGCTGGCGGAGCAGAACACGAACATGGCGCTCAAATTCGCGCGCTACGGCTATATCCTGGAGAACGGCCGCGTGGTGATGGACGGCGATGCCAAGTCGCTGACCGAGAACGAGGACGTCAAGGAATTCTACCTCGGCGTCTCCGAAGGCCGCCGCAAATCGTTCCGCGAGGGCAAGCACTATCGCCGCCGCAAGCGGTGGCTGGCGTAAAGCACCGCGTGCACTCTCAGCCGTCATGGCCGGGCTTGTCCCGGCCATCCACGTCTTGAGAGTATCCCAGCCGTAAAGACGTGGATGCCCGGCACAAGGCCGGGCATGACGTGGAGAGATTGATGTCCGACCACTACGACTCCCTCGAAACCCGCCCGCGTGTGATCCGCGACAGCGAGGAAATGGCGGTGCTGCCGAAGACCGTCGCGCATGCCATGCAGGCGCCCGGCTGGGCCAAACAACTTGCCGGCATCAAGGCGCACGATGTCAATTCGCGCGCGGCGCTCGCCAAGCTGCCGGTGCTGCGCAAGGGCGATCTCGCCGCGTTGCAGAAGGAACATCCGCCGTTCGGCGGGTTCGCCGTGCTCGCGCCCGGCAAGGCGCGGCGCTTGCTGATGTCGCCGGGGCCGATCTTCGAGCCGGAAGGTTCCGGGCACGACTGGTGGGGCGCCGGGCGCGCGCTCTATGCCGCCGGCCTGCGCGCGGGCGACATCGTGCACAATTCCTTTGCCTATCATCTCACACCGGGCGGCTTCATCCTGGAGTCGGGCGCGCATGCGCTTGGCTGCGCGGTCATTCCCGGCGGCGTCGGCAATACCGAGCAGCAGTGCGATGCGATCGCGCATTACAAGCCGTCCGGCTATGTAGGAACGCCGGACTTTCTCAAGATACTGCTCGACACGGCCGAGAAGACCGGCAAGGACGCGTCGTCCATCAAGCGTGGCTTGGTTTCCGGCGCGGCGCTGCCGGCATCGCTGCGTGATGAGCTTGGGCGGCGCGGCGTCGCCGTGCTGCAATGCTATGCCACCGCCGAACTGGGCGTGATCGCTTATGAGTCGGAAGCGCGAGAGGGCATGATCGTCAACGAGCATGTCATCGTCGAAATCGTGCGCCCCGGCACCGGCGATCCGGTCGCCGATGGGGAGGTGGGCGAGGTGGTGGTGACCTCGTTCAATCAGGATTACCCGATGATCCGGCTGGCGACCGGCGACCTGTCGGCGATCATGCCCGGCCTGTCGCCGTGCGGGCGCACCAATATCCGCATCAAAGGCTGGATGGGGCGCGCCGACCAGACCGCCAAGGTCAAGGGCATGTTCGTGCATCCCAGACAGGTCGCCGAGGTGGGCGCGCGCCATCCCGAACTCGCGCGCTTACGGCTGGTGGTCGGCCGCGCGGACGAGCAGGACTTTATGACGCTGATGGCGGAATGCGCCGCGCCCGATGTGGCGCTGGAAAGCGCGGTGGCTGCGACCCTGCAAGCCGTGACCAAGCTCAAGGGCGCGGTGAGACTGGTCGCCGTCGGCACGCTGCCGAACGACGGCAAGGTTATCGCCGACGAGCGGCCGGTGGGGTAGGGGCACGAGGCTGCACCCTTGACCGCGCGCCGCATTTGCGACTGATTGCGGCGCATGACCGCCGCCCCGCATCTGCCGCCCGGCCATCCGGCCATACCGCCGCGCCGCATCGGCGTGCTGCTCGTCAATCTCGGCACGCCGGATGCCACCGACTATTGGTCGATGCGCCGTTATCTGAAGGAGTTTCTCTCCGACCGCCGCGTGATCGAGGAGAACCCGCTCAAGTGGTGGCTCATCCTCAACCTCATCATTCTGACCGTGCGCCCCGGCCGCAAAGGCCGCGACTACGACAAGATCTGGAACAAGGAGCGCAACGAATCCTTCCTCAAAACCATCACGCGCTCGCAATCGGAAAAGCTCGCGG
>DASZQT010000441.1:0-2472 GCA_035549515.1 Pseudolabrys sp.
CGGCGTGCAGCCGCAGGACGCGGTCGAAATTGCGCGCATGCTCGTCGACCACGGCGCCGATCTGATCGACGTGTCGGCCGGCCAGACCTCGGTTGCCGGGCGGCCGGTCTACGGCCGCATGTTTCAGACGCCGTTCTCCGATCGCATCCGCAACGAAGCCGGCGTCGCCACGCTCGCCGTCGGCAACATCTACGAGCCCGACCACGTCAATTCGATCCTGATGGCGGGCCGCGCCGATCTCGTCTGCCTCGCGCGTCCGCATTTGACCGATCCATATTGGACGCTGCACGCGGCCGCCGATCTGCATTACAGCGGCGTCACCTGGCCGAAGCCCTATTGGCCCGGCCGCGACCAGCTCAACCGTCTCAAGAGCCGGCCCGAGCCGGCGATCGGCAAGGTCTAGATGGGCGCGCTCCACGGACGCCATGCATTGGTCACCGGCGGCGGCTCGGGCATCGGCGCCGCAATTGCCTGTGCGCTCAGCGATGCCGGCGCAGCGGTCACCATTGCCGGTCGCGACGCGGCGAAGCTCGATGCCGTGGCCCGCGACCTCAACTGCGCCACTGTCGTTGCCGACGTCACCCGCGAGGCGGACTGCGAGGCGATGATCGCGATCGCGCGCGACAATCATGGGCCGCTCGATATCGTCGTCGCCAATGCCGGCGCGGCCGAGAGCGCGCCATTCGGCAAGATCGACAGCGGTCATTGGCAGCGCATGCTCGACGTCAATCTCACCGGTTCGTTCAACACGGCGCGCGCCGCGCTTGCCGATCTCATGCGCGACGGCGCAGGCGAGGGCGGTCGCCGGCTCGTCTTCATCGCCTCGACCGCCGCCCTGAAAGGCTATCCTTACGTCGCCGCTTACGTGGCCGCGAAACATGGCGTGCTCGGGCTGGCGCGCGCGCTTAGTGCCGAACTCGCCACGACCGGCGTGACCGTCAATGCCGTGTGCCCCGGCTTCACCGACACGCCGCTGCTCGATACCTCGATCAATGCCATCACCGCCAAGACGAAGCGCTCCGCCGAGGACGCGCGTGCCGTGCTGGCGAGGGACAACGCGCATAACCGCCTGATCACGCCCGAGGAGGTGGCCGGCACCGTGCTGTGGCTGTGCATGCCGGAAGCGGCTTCGATCAACGGTCAGGCCATCGCCATTTCGGGAGGCCAGGTATGACGTCCGCCGCCAAGCCCGCGCCGCGCGCCGCGACGCCTCCGCTCAGCAAACAGAGGCTGCGGCTCTGGCTGCGGCTGTTGCGCGCGACGCGCGCCATCGAGGCCGCGTTGCGCGAGCGGCTGCGCGTGCAGTTTCAGATGACGCTGCCGCAGTTTGACGTGATGGCGGCGCTCGCGCGCACCGAGAGCGGCATGACCATGACCGAACTGTCGCGCAAGCTGATGGTCTCGAACGGCAATGTCACCGGCATCATCGATCGACTAGTGAACGACGGGCTGGTGCTGCGGCATGCGCCGGCCGAGGACCGCCGCTCCTTCGTGGTGCGGCTGACGCCGAAAGGGGCCGCGCATTTCGCGACCGTCGCCAAGGCGCATGAGGAGTGGGTCGACAAGTTGCTGCAGGGCTTCGGCAGCGACGAGACCGCCGCGCTCATCGAGGAATTTGGCGAACTGGCGGATCGCATCCGCAACGGAGGGACACGCGCATGAGCATGGCGGCGCTGAAGCCCGATCACTTCAACTGGCGCATGGAGGCCGGTGGCGTCGCCGTCATCAGCCTGAAGCGGCCGGAGCGCAAGAACCCGATCACTTTCGAGTCGTATGCCGAATTGCGCGATACCTTTCGCAAGCTCGTTTATGCCGACGACGTGAAGGCGGTGGTGTTCGGCTCGAACGGCGGCAATTTCTGCTCCGGCGGCGATGTGCGCGACATCATCGGCCCGCTGTGCGAGCGCGACATGAAGGGCCTGCTGGAATTCACCCGCATGACCGGCGATCTGGTCAAGGCGATGCGCGCCTGCCCGCAGCCGGTGATTGCCGCGATCGACGGCGTCTGCGTCGGCGCGGGCGCCATGATCGCGCTGTTCTCCGACCTGCGCATCGGCACGCCGGCGGCGAAGACCGCGTTCCTGTTCACCCGCGTCGGCCTCGCCGGCTGCGACATGGGCGCCTGCGCCATGCTGCCGCGCGTGATCGGACAGGGCCGCGCCGCCGAGCTTTTATTTACGGGCCGCACGATGTCGGCCGAGGAAGGCGAGCGCTGGGGCTTCTTCAATCGCCTGGTCGACCCCGCGGCGCTCGAAGCCGAGGCCGTCGCGCTCGCGCAGCGCCTCGCCGCCGGTCCGACCTTCGCGCACATGATGACCAAGACCATGCTGAATCAGGAATGGTCGATGACGCTCGATCAAGCCATCGAGGCGGAGGCGCAGGCGCAGGCGATCTGCATGCAGACTAAGGATTTCCGCCGCGCCTATGACGGCTTCATCGCCAAGCAGCCGCCGGTGTTCGAGGGGGATTGAG
>DASZQT010000442.1:0-9093 GCA_035549515.1 Pseudolabrys sp.
CGGCCGGCGCCGCGCGGAGCAGGCCGACGCGGGTGCGCGCGGCGGCCTTGACCTTGGTCTGCAATTCGATGGCCAGGCCCTCGCGCGCTTGGGCGAGATCGTGAGTCGGCTTGGCGATGAAGTCGACCGCGCCGATCTCGAGCGCTTCCAGCGTGACCTCGGCGCCCGCCTGCGTCAGGGTCGAGACCATGACCACCGGCGTCGGCCGCAGCGTCATGATCTTGCGCAGGAAGGTGAGCCCGTCCATGCGCGGCATTTCGACGTCGAGCGTGATGACGTCCGGGTTCAATTCCTTGATCCGCTCGCGCGCGATGTGCGGATCGGGCGCCGAGCCGACCACCTCGATCTCGGGATCGGCCGACAACAAGGTCGTCAGCAATTGACGCATCACAGCCGAATCGTCGACCACAAGAACCCGCACGGGCGCGCCGCTTCTGATCATCGGGTATCCCCAAAGAGTTGGATGTCGCCGTAGGTCTTCTGTCCGTTGAGCCGGCTGCCGTAGTCGCTCTCTTCGCGCCTGACCGCATAGCTGTCGCTGGCGCCAAGCAGCTTGCGCACGACGCGACCGGTGGACGGGTAATAATGAATGCGGCGGGGCAGCGTGCCGCCGAGATCCTGGGCCGCGCAGCGCAAACCTTCGGCTTCGAGATAGCGGAGCACGAACTCGGCGTTGTCGGTGCCGACGGCGTTGGTGGTGTCGGTGACGTTGCCGCCGCCGAACACCTTGACCTCCAGCCGCTCGCGCGCCGCGCCCGCCTTGATCAGCTCGTTGACCAGCTTCTCCATGGCGAAGTTGCCGAAGCGGGCGGACTTGGCGTCCTGCCCCCAATTGCCGGACTTGTGCTGCGGCAGCATGAAATGGTTCATGCCGCCGACGCCGACGATCGGGTCTCGGATGCAGGCCGCCACGCAGGAGCCGAGCACGGTGACCAGCACCTCGTCGGTCTTGCGGGTGACGTAGAACTCGCCCGGAAACATCTTGACCATCCAGTTCGCATTGGCCGCGTCGTAAATGCGCCGTCCGGCCACGGCCTGCAAAACCATGTCATTGCCGTCACCCGCCGATCGTTTCAGTGCGGCCGCCCCGCTCACTCGTCTCTCCGGTAGATGGTGCGGCCGACCGATTGCAGCCCGGGATGCGCGCCGATCAGCGATTCGGAATGGCCGATATAGAGCCAGCCGCCCGGCCTGATCTGCTGCACGAAGCGCTCGATCAGGGCCTGCTTGGTCGGACCGTCGAAATAAATCATCACGTTGCGGCAGAAGATGGCGTCGAACAGGCCGCGGAACGGCCAGGGCTGCATCAGATTGAGCCGGCGGAACGTGATCAGGGATTTGACATCCGCGTCCATCGCCACCTTGGCATGCGCGCCCGCGCCGCTCACCGCGCTGAAATAGCCCTGATAGGCCTTCGGCACTTCGTCGATGCCGGGAAGCGCGAATTCCCCGCGCGCCGCCTTGGCCAGCACGTCGGTGTCGATGTCGGTGGCGAGGATACGCACGTCGAGCGACCGCAGATCGCGCAGCTCGCGCTTGAGAACGACCGCAATCGTGTACGGCTCCTCGCCGCTGGAGCAGCCGGCCGACCAGATGCGCAGACGACGGCTGCCGCCCGTTTGCGCCGCCTGCGCGAAGGGCAGCACCAGATGCGAGCGCAGATGATCGAAATGATGCTCTTCGCGGAAAAACTTGGTGTGATTGGTCGAGAGCGAGTTGATGAACATCTCGATCTCGCGCTCGTTGCCGGCAAGATAGTCGCGATACTCGCGGAACGAGGCGTGTCCCAGCACGCGCAGGCGGCGGGACAGCCGGCTATAGAGCAGGTTGCGCTTGCTGTCGCTGAGCGCGATGCCGGCATAGTCGTAGGCGAGTTGCGCCAGGCTGCGAAAATCCGCGTCGGAGAATGCGAATTCTCGCTGCGTGTCGGGAATTAGCGGGGCGGCCGGGGCCGCCCGCGCCTCGCTTGGCGCCAAGGGCATCCTAGAAGTCCTTCCACTCCGGATCTTGCAGCGCGGTGGCGAGCTTATTGTGCATGGCGGCGACCGGGCCGCGGCGCGCGGCGGCCGGACGCGCGGTCGCGGCGGGGCGCGGCGCGACGGGCCTGACCATCGGCGTGACCACCTTGCTGACGTGGCTCGGCGTCGCGACAGGTGCGGCAGCCGCGACGCGGGCGCCGTCGCCGCTTTCGTCGATGTGGAAGAAGGCCACCTGCTCGTTCATGGCCTGCGCCTGCGTTTCCAGCGTCTTGGCGGTGGCGGCATTTTCCTCGACCAGCGCCGAGTTCTGCTGCGTCACCTCGTCCATCTGGGTCAGCGCCTTGTTGATCTGCTCAATGCCGGTGGACTGCTCGATGCTGGCGGTGGCGATGTCGGAGACGATGCCGGCCACCTTCTTGATCGAGTCGACGATCTCGGTCAGCGCGCCGCCGGCGCGATTGACCAGTTCCACCCCTTCCTTCACCTGGCCGTTCGAATTGACGATCAGGTCCTTGATGTCCTTGGCGGCCTGCGAGGAGCGCTGCGCCAGGCTGCGCACTTCGGACGCGACCACCGCGAAACCGCGGCCGGCATCGCCGGCGCGCGCCGCCTCCACCGCCGCATTGAGCGCGAGCAGGTTGGTCTGCCGCGCGATTTCGTCGATCACGCCGATGATGTCGGAAATCTTGCGCGAGGAGTCCTCGATGCGCGCCATGGCCTCCACCGCCTTGGCCACCACCTGGCCGCCGCGATCGGCCACCTCGCGCGTTTCGCCCGCCGACTGGTTGGCGGCCTGCGCGTTCTCCGCGTTGCGCTTGACGGTCGAGGCGATCTCTTCCATCGAGGCGGAGGTCTCTTCGAGACTGGCGGCCTGTTCCTCGGTGCGTTGCGACAGGTCGGTGGTCGAGGTCGAAATCTCGGCCGAGGCGTTGGTCACTTCGCGCGCCGAGCCCTTGATGCCGGAGATGGTCGCGGACAACCGGTCGGCCATCGCATTGGCGTCGGTCTTCAGCTTGCCGAACATGCCCTGGTAGTCGGCCGTGATGCGCTGGGTAAGGTCGCCGTCGGCGAGCGCGGACATGATCCCCGCCAGATCGTCGAGCGCGGTGCCGGTGTTCTCGCACAGCGAGTTCATGGCGGTGGCGAGATTGAGCATGAAGTTCTTCTTGCCATCGAGCGGAACGCGCTGCGAGAAATCGCCGTTGACCGCCGCCCTGACGATGGCGTCGACTTCCGCCTCGATCGCCTTCTCGGCCGTGACATTGCGCCACTCGACGGCGGTGCCGGCGCGCTTGCCGTGCTGGTCCATGACGGCGGTCGCCACCAGTTGGAATTTCTGCGTGCCGACCGAGATCTGGGCCTCGTGCGAGCCGGTGAGCTGATCGAGCACCCTGCGCTGATGCGCCGGATTCCGGTGGAAGACATCCATGCTGGTGCCGATCAGCTTGGCGGCCTCGAAGTTCGGCAGCACCTTGCGCAGCTCGGGCTCGACCTCCCGCATCATGTCGTTGAGCGCGCGGTTCATGTACATGATGTTGTACTGATCGTCCGCGATCATCATGTTGGAGCCCACGACGTCGAGGCCGGAGCGCACACGCAGGTTGATGACCTTCTGCGCGATCGAATCCTTGAACAGCTCGGTCGCCTTGGCGATGGCGCCGATCTCGTCGCCGCGCGCGGTATAGGGCACATCGACCACACGGTCGTTGGTCAGCTCGGACAACACATGGGCCATCCTGCTGAGCGGCCGGGAAATCGTCATCGCGCCGAACACCGCCGAACCGATCAGCAGAGCGACGACCGCGCCGCCGATTATCATGACGAGCCGCTCGGTCGACGCGATCTGCTGCACGGCTTTGTCGGATTCGCGGGTCGCCACGCTGCGCGCGCTTTCGGTCGCCTTCTCGAACAGGTCTTCGACCTGCGCGACCATCGGCAGCGTGCGCTCGCGCGCGATGCGGAAACCGGTTTCCTTAAGAGCGGCGATGCGCAAGGCAATGTCGGCCGACTGATCGTCGCGCGAACCGAGCGAGAGCGCTTCACGGTTGGCCGCCGCGATCTCCTTGGCGCCCGCGACATAGCTGTCGGTCAGCTCCTTGATCTTTTCCAGGCGCGCCTTGCTTTCCGCGACGTGGACCTTGGACGGCAGCGGATCGAGCCATTGATGGGCCGTGCGCTGATGCGCTTCGAGCGCCTGCGTGGCTTTCTGCAGGTCCTCCTGGGTCTGGGCAAGACGGATGTCGCGCACGGCGATCTGCATGGCGCGCATCGATGCGCGGCCCGCCTCGAGATCGTGGGCGACGGTCTGCTGGCGATTGGCTATTTCGCTCGCGGTGCCGATCGCGGTGCTGCTCGACATCTGCACGAACAGCATGACGGCCACCAGCAGAATGCCGAGGCCCGACATCGCCGCGAGTTTGATGCCGATACTGATATTGGACAGGCGAATCATGGGAGCTCTCCCTGGAAGCGATGGATCGCCGCGTTTCAAGACGGGCGTACGCCGATGGGGAACTAAGGAATTCCGGCCGAGCGCGAATGGCGCGTTCGGTTCCGGTCAGTTTCGTTGCGCCGCGACGGCGGAGCGGCTTTCACCGCCACGATCGCCTTCTCCGGCATCCTGGCTGGACAGCAGGTAGGGAAGGTCGATCAACGCAATCATGGCGTCCTCGGTGGTGACGAGGCCGGAGAGGAAGTTCAGCCGCTGGCCCTGGGCGACGCGCGGCACCGGTTTGACCTGCGAGGCGTCGAGCGACACGATGTCGAGCACGCGGTCGGCCAAGAGGCCGACGGGCTTTTCGCCGATCTGCACGATGATGACGATGTGCAAGGGCGTGGCCTTGGTGAGGCCCTGGCCGAAGCGGCAGCGCAGGTCCACGATGGGAACGATGACCCCGCGCAGGTTCAGGACGCCGCGCACGTAATCGGGCTGGCGCGGCAGCGGCGTGATCTCGGTCCAACCCTTGATCTCGCGCACCGCCATGATGTCGACGCCGAACTGATCGTCGCCGATGGCGAAGCTGATCAGCTGGCTGGGGCAGGCCGCGTTGCGGGCATCGTTGCCGGCGGTCCATTCGATGGCACCGCCCGCTCCGGCGGCAATACTCGGCGAAGCAACGGCTGTTTCGTTCATGGTGTTTGCTGGCTCGCTTTTCTCGATTGACGCGCGCGGGGAAATGGACACGAACAACGCTTTCGCGCTGGTAACATTCGTTGGTTTGGAATTTCCGTTTGGTTAACGGACCCCAACAAACTCGTTCGGATATAATGTTTTCCCTTAACAGCGCGATAAGAGAACAATGCCGGCTGTTAATCTGCGCACTTAAACTGGATTATTGATTTTCCGACGCGCGCGAGGTCGGTCAAAGGACGAGTGCATAAGCCGCGCATTCGCCATCGCGCCCGTCACCGGGCGCTTTGACGATGTCGAAAGCGCGGGCCGCTACTCAATCCTGCAGCACGTAGGTGCCCGGCGCGTCGCAAAGGGGGGCGTAGCCGGCTTGCGGCGCGCCCATCGGCGGCGGCACGACCGGCACGCCCGACCTGGCATTGAGCCAGGACACCCATTCCGGCCACCAGGAGCCTTCCTTGCGCGGGGCGGTCGCCAGGAAGCCGGCCGGATCGAGATAAGTGTCGCCATCATCATGGGCGATCACCTGATAGCTGCGATGGTCGTGCCCCGGCTCCGACACGATGCCGGCATTATGCCCCCCGGTCGCCAGCAGGTAGGTCACCTGGGTGTCGGCCTGCAGCAGGATCTTGTAGGTCGAACGCCAGGGCGCGACATGGTCGTGCTCGGTGCCGACCGCAAAGATCGGCGCGCGGATGTCGCTGAGCGCGATCGGCCGGCCGTCGACCGTGAAGCGACCGCTGGCGAGGTCGTTGTCGAGGAAGAGCTGGCGCAGATATTCCGAATGCATGCGATAGGGCATGCGGGTGGCGTCGGCGTTCCAGGCCATCAGGTCGAACATGGGCTGGCGCTCGCCCATCAGATATTCGTGCAGCATGCGCGACCACACCAGGTCGTTCGAGCGCAGCATCTGGAAGGCGCCCGCCATCTGCCGGCTGTCGAGGAAGCCCTGCTCCCACATCATGTCTTCCAGGAACGAAAGCTGGCCCTCGTCGATGAACAGCATCAATTCGCCGGCCTCGGTGAAGTCGGTCTGCGCCGCCAGCATGGTCATCGATTGCAGCCGGTCGTCGCCGTCGCGCGCCATGGTCGATGCCGCGATCGACAACAGCGTGCCGCCGAGGCAATAGCCGACCGCGTGCACCTTCTGGCCCGGCACCACCGCATTGACGGCGTCGAGCGCCGCCATGATGCCGAGCGTGCCGTAATCGTCCATGCCGAGATCGCGGTCGTCCGGCCCCGGATTGAGCCAGGAGATCATGAACACGGTGTAGCCCTGCGACGTGAGATATTTCACCAGCGAATTATGGGGCGACAGGTCGAGGATGTAGTATTTCATGATCCAGGCCGGCACGATCAAAACCGGCTCGGGCCGCACCTTGTCGGTGGTCGGCGCGTACTGGATCAACTCGATCAAGCGATTGCGATAGATCACCTTGCCGGGCGTGACGGCGAGATCGCGGCCGACCACGAATTCGTCGGCGCCGGCGGCCTTCTTGCCGCTGATCGCGCGCTCCCAGTCCTCGAGGAAATTCTGCCAACCGCGCATCAGGTTGCCGCCGCCTTCGCGTAGCGTCTGCTGCATGAGCTCGGGATTGGTGAAAAGGAAATTCGACGGCGACATCGTGTCGAGCAATTGCCGCGTGGTGAAGGCCACCATGTTCTCGTGCTGCTTCGAGAGGCCGCGCACGCCGGTGGTCGCGTTGTGCCACCATTGCTGCTGCAGCAGAAAGCCCTGGGAAATGAAATTATAGGGCCAGCGCTGCCAGGCTTCGCCGGCGAAACGCTTGTCCTGCGGCAGCGGCTCGATGCAGCATTCGGTCTTGCCGCCGGAGAGCGCGTAGCGCAGCGCGTAATTGTCGAAGCGCAGGGCCTTGCGCATGGCCTTGTCGACCAGTTGCAATCGCTTGCCGGGCGCGTTGGCCAGATGCGTCGCCCAGTGCAGATAGGCGTAAGTGAGCGCGGCCGGCGACAGGCCGGCGGTGAACCGCGCCTCCGCGGCGTGCAGCGAACGGTCGATGATATCGCCGAGCGCCGTGGCGGCGTAGGAGTCGCGCTCGCTCAGGTCAGGCGCGCCGCCGGCCTGCGGCGCCGCTTGCCGCGGGCGGTCGGGAGCGGATGGGAAAGCTCGCACGATTTCTGCCATGGGTCGCTGCCGCTCGCTGCTGGGCCACCGTTCGGCCGCCTCGATAGATAGGGAGAAGGTTGCCGAAAGATAAGGGGCGAATATGACGAGCGTTCGGCAGGCGCGGCCATGATCCAGGTCAAAACCGCGTTAAGCAAGGGCGCCAGAGCGCTTCAGTCCGGCGCGCGCAACCGATAGCCGATGCCGGTCTCGGTCAGGATGAATTGCGGGCGCTCCGGGTCGGCCTCGATCTTCTGCCTCAGTTGGCGGACATAGACGCGCAGGTATTGCGCATCGGTCAGATCGTCCCAGAGTTGCCCGAGCAGGAATTTGTGCGTGAGCACCTTGCCGGCGTGCTGCACCAGGATGCGCAGGAGGTCGTATTCCTTCGGCGACAGCTTCACTTCGTGCTCGCGCACCCTCACGATGCGGCGGACGAGGTCGACCGAGAGATCGCCCAAGCGGAAGACCGGGCGCTCACCGGCGACCTGCAACTGATGGCGCAAGGCCGCGCGCATGCGGGCGAGCAATTCGTCCATGCCGAACGGCTTGGTGACGTAATCGTCGGCGCCGAGATCGAGCGCCTGCACCTTGCCGGCCTCGTCGCCGCGGCTCGACAGCACGACCACCGGCACGCTCTCGTTGCGGGCGCGGATGGTGCCCAGCAGGTCGAGGCCCTGCACATCGGGCAAGCCGAGATCGAGAATGACCAGGTCGGGCTTTTGCGCGAGCAGTTCGAGCCCGGCCTTGCCGCTCGGCGCTTCCAGCACGTCATAGCCCTGGGTGTTGAGCCCCATGCGCAGCAGCTTGCGGATCGGCGGCTCATCGTCGATCACCAGGATTTTGAGGCGCGCGGCGCTCATGCGGCGGTGTCCAAGGGCTTGCTCTCAGCCGGGATCGGCAGACGAATAACGAACATGGCGCCGCGCCGGTCATTGCGATTGGCGGCGACGATACTGCCGCCCATTGCCTCGACGAAGCCGCGCGCAATGGCGAGCCCAAGCCCGGTGCCCGCGCGCACGCGGTCGCCTTTCTGCACCCGATAGAACTTGTCGAATATGCGCTCCAGTTCCTCCGGCGGAATGCCCTCGCCTTCGTCCATGATCTCGAGCACGACCGAATCGCGGTCGCGCCAGGCGCGCAGCCGCACGGTCGAGCCGGCCGGCGAATATTTCGCGGCATTGTCCAACAGGTTGAAGACGGCCTGCTCGAACAGCACGGCATCGAGCTTGAGCATCGGCAGATTGCCGGCAAGATCGAGCGCGACGCGATGGCCCGCCAGAATCTTGTCGGCGCGCCTGAGCGCGCTGCCGACGATTTCGCCCACATCCTGCAGCGCTGCGTTCGGCACGATGGCGCCCGACTCGAGCTTGGTCATGTCGAGCAGATTGGCGATGAATCGATTAAGCCGTTCCGATTCGTCGACGATGGTCGTCAACAGGTCGGCCTTTTCGGCCTCGCCCAATTTGCCCGACAAGTCGCGCAGTGTGCCGGCGGCGCCCAGCACCGAGGCGAGCGGCGTTTTCAGATCGTGCGAGATCGAGGTGAGCAGCGCCGAGCGCAGATGCTCGGTCTCGACCGTGCGCTTGACGCGGTCCATGTCCTCGACCAGATGCACGCGCTCGATGGCGAGCGCGCTCTGGTCGATCAACGCATCGAGCAGTCGCCGTTCGTCGGGCGTGAGCAAGGGGCCGGTCTTGTCGCTGTCTATGCCGACTACGCCGATGGCGCCACGGCCGGTGCGCATCGGCAGAAACAGGCGTTTGGCGCCGGGCAGCGTGTCGGCACCGCGCCCGGCGGGACGATTGTTCTGCCAGGCCCATTTCGCGGCGGCGAGATCGGCGTCGTCGAGAATGTCT
>DASZQT010000443.1:0-6293 GCA_035549515.1 Pseudolabrys sp.
CGTCTTGGCCTGCGTAAGTAAGGCCGCCTATTGGGCCTTGCGCGGCGTGCCGTTCTCGCAATATGAGGGCGTAACGGGCGATTAGCTCAGTTGGTAGAGCGCCTCCTTTACACGGAGGATGTCGGCGGTTCGAGTCCGTCATCGCCCACCACCCTTCGCTTTGTCCGACCCGGAGACATGGGTGACGGAACGTACCTAAGACATGGGTGACAATCTCGTGCCGAACGGATTGTCGATGGTCTGCAAGGTTTTCTGCGCCATCTCTGTTCTTGCGAGGATTCAGAAGCCGTACCCCGCCGGCTCGATGCAGGCGGAGCGGGCGATGTCGCAGATGCTGCTCCAGGCACCTTGCGACAACGGAATGCCTTCAACGAGACGCCGGGCCTTCAGCCGTCGTTCGGGTTCGCCGGGTAGCAGCACCTCGCCGCCGGGGCTCGCCGGCCGTGAGGTCTTGACCCAGTCGAGATATTGCCGCGCCTCCGCGGCCATGGATTGGGCAAGTCCCAGTCCTTTGGGATCGATGTAGAACGACAGCATGCCGTTCGCGGTCGGCCGATTGTCCGGCCCGCAGCAACCCGAACCGGTGAGCGCGCCGGCCAGCAATTCGCACACCAGCGCCAGCCCTGAGCCCTTGTGTTCGCCCATGGCGCGGATGGCGCCGGTGCCGGCACGCGGGCCGCGTAGATTGGCGTCCTGGCCATAGCCATAGAGCGTGGCGGGGTCATTGCTGAGGCTACCGTCTTCATCGATCAGCACGTTGGGTGGCAGCGGCTTGCCGCCGCTGGCGGCCACCATGATCTTGCCTTCAGCGACCATCGATGTCGCAAAGTCGAGGATGATCGGTTCGCCGCCGGCGAGCGGAAAGCCGACTGTGAAGGGCGCGGTTGAGATGCGCCGGTCGACGCCGCCGAATGGCGCGACGAGCTGGCTGCCGGCGACATTGACGAAATGCACCGAGACGAAACCTGCTTCCGCCGCCATCTCGGCCCAATCGCCGACCCGCCCGATATGCCCGGCATTGCGCACGGCGATGATGGCGACGCCGGCGCTTGCCGCTTTCTGCATGCCGAGTTCGACGGACTGCGGCGCGATGGTCTGCCCGAAGCCGTGGCAACCATCGAGCAGGGCGAACGGACCGGTGTCGGTGACGACCTCCGCGCTTTGATCCGCTTTCAGGAAACCTTCGCGCAGCCAGCGCACATAGCGCGGCGTGCGCAGCACGCCGTGACTGTCGTGGCCGGTAAGGTTCGCACTCATCAGGTTCTTGGCGATGCGCGTAGCCTCCGCCGCTGAGCAGCCCTCGGCTTGAAAGATGTCGGCGATCATCCGCTGCAACGGCGCGGCCGGGATCAGCCGCGTGTCGGGTATGTCTCCCTCAGCCGTCGATGGCCGGGCGGCCGCCAGATTCTGCGGCCCCATTTCAAAGCACCGTTCCGAAGGCGGGATCGATCAGATGCATGTGCTCCATATTGGCGCGCAGCCGCATCGTGGCGCCCGCATCGACGGCACTCGACGGCTCGACCCGGGCGCAGACTTCGGTGCCGTTCACCGTGAAATAGACCATGGTCTCCATCCCCATCGGTTCGACGACGTCGAGCGCTACCGCGAATTCGCTATCGCGGCCCTGGCCGTTGTGGCGCGGCTCGGTGAGGTGCTCCGGGCGCAGGCCGAACAGCATTTCACGCCCGCCGGCGGCGCTGTAGCGCGTCGCCTTTTCCGGCGGGACGGGCAGGGCGACGGTGTCCGAAATGCGCACGCGCAAGCCCACGCCGTTCTGCTCGAGGCGGCAGGGGATGAAATTCATCGCCGGCGAGCCGATGAAGCCGGCGACGAAGCGCGTGCGCGGATGGTGATAGAGCTCCTGCGGCGTGCCAATTTGATCGATGCGGCCGTTGTTCATGACCACCACGCGGTCGGCCAGCGTCATGGCCTCGACCTGGTCGTGGGTGACGTAGACCGTCGTAGTCTTTACCTTCTGGTGCACGCGCTTGATTTCGGTGCGCATCTGTACGCGCAGCTTGGCGTCGAGATTCGATAATGGCTCGTCGAACAAGAACACTTTGGGATTGCGCACGATGGCGCGGCCCATGGCGACGCGCTGGCGTTGACCGCCGGACAAAGCCTTAGGCCGGCGATCGAGCAGTTCGGTGATGTCGAGAATGCGCGCGGCATGCTCCACCCGTGTGCGGATATCGGCCTTGGAAAATTTGCGTAGCTTCAGGCCGAAGGCCATGTTTTCGAATGCTGTCATGTGCGGATAGAGCGCGTAATTCTGAAACACCATCGCGATGTCGCGATCCTTCGGCGGCAGGTCGTTGACCACTTCGCCGCCGATCGCGATGTCGCCCGAGGTGACTTCTTCGAGCCCAGCGATCATGCGCAGCGTGGTCGATTTGCCGCAGCCCGAGGGGCCTACCAGCACAACGAACTCGTTGTCCGGGATATCGAGATCGATGGCGCGCACGGCTTCGACCTCGCCGAATTTCTTGACGACCTGACGCAATGCGACTTCGGCCATGTGGTTTCAGCCCTTGGTGGCGCCGGCGGTGAGGCCCGCGATGTAGTAGTCCATCAGGAACGCATAGATCACGAGCGGCGGCGCGGCGGCCAGCAGCGCGCCCGCCATCAGCATGCCCCACTTGTAGACATCGCCGCGAATCAGGCTGGTCACGGTGCCGACCGTGAGCACCTGCTGGTCCGACGAATAGAGGAAAGCCATCGGATAGACGAAGGCGGCCCAGGAAACGGTGAAAGCGAAGATGGTGGCCGCGATGATTCCAGGCAGCGCCACGGGAATAAATATCTTGAACAGCATCTGCATGTGGCCGGCGCCGTCGATCAGCGCGGCCTCATCCAGTTCCTTGGGGATCGACTGGAAATAGCCGATCATGATCCAGGTGCAGAACGGCACCGTCAGCGTCGGATAGACCACCACCATCGCCCAATAGGAATTGAGCAGCCCCAGCCATTTGACGATCTGGAACATGGGAATGAACAACAGCGTGTCCGGCACCAGGTAAGTAAGAAAAATGCCGGTGGCGAGGATACTCGAGCCCCAGAAGCGCATGCGGCCAAGCGCGAAGGCCGCCAGCACGCTGATTACCATGGTGATGATGACGACCAGCACGGTGACGACAGCCGTGTTCTTGAAATAGATCAGAAAATCCGTGTTGTTGAGCAGTATCTTGAACTGGTCGAGCGTGACCCCGTCGGCGATGATCCAGGGATTGGTCGCCATACGCGCCATTTCGGCGTCGCTCTTGAACGCCGTCACGATCATGTAATAGGGCGGCACCAGGAAGAAGATCGCGAAGATCACCAGGAAGACATAGGCCGTAATCAGCGCCCAGCGCCGGCTGCGGCTGAGCGAAGCGCCGGTGCGCAGCTTTCGCGGGGTCGATTGGGTGAGCGTCGCCGCCGTCATCCGATCTCCCTCCCGCGTTTACGTACACCCCGCAGGATGAAGACCGCGGCAATCGCCAGAATCGGCAGCATGAAAAGCGATGTCGCCGCCCCGAGCGGCAAGTCGCCGGAACGGATGCCGAGCATGAAGGCGTAAGTCGCGAAGACATGCGTCATGTTGCGCGGTCCCCCCGCGGTCATGATCTGCACGATGTCGAAGTTGGCGAAGGTGACGATCAAGGAGAACAACACGGTGATGGCGATGATATTGCGCATCATCGGCAGGGTGATGTGCACGAAGCGTTGCCACGCATTGGCGCCGTCGATGGCCGCCGCCTCGTAAAGCTGCTCCGGCACCGATTTGAGCGCGGCCAGATACATGATCAGGAAGAACGGGGCGCCGTACCAGACATTGACCAGGATCACCGAAAAGCGCGCCCAATAAGGGTCGGACAGCCACGGCACCTCGGAAAAGCCCAGGGCCTCGCCCACATAGTTCAAGGCGGAATGCGTCGGGTCGAACAGCCACCACCAGCCGAGCGAGGACAAAGCGAGCGGAATGACCCAGGGCACCAGCAGCATGCCGCGCCATTTGCGCTGGCCCTTGCTCGGCAGCACATTGACCAGATGCGCGGTGATGAGACCGATCAGCGCTTTGAAGAACACCGCCGAGAGCGCGAAGATGGTCGACTGCTGGACTACCATCCAGAAGGTGTCGCGCGACAGCAGGAAACGGAAATTGCCGAGGCCGAGGAAGCGCGTCTGCGACTTGTTCAGCATCGAGAGATGGATCGAGTAGAGCGCCGGATAGATCACCAGTCCGGCGATCAGCAGGATCAGCGGCAGGCACATCAGGAAGGCGATGGTCGAACGGCGGCGCATCAGGCGATGCAGCCCGGCTCGCTTGGCCGGCGCCTGCGCGCGGTTGTCGGCGGTGCCGCTCCAGGACTGGATGGTGTCGGCCATGCGGTGCTGACGGCGTCTCTCGCGCCGGCCCCTGTTGGCACTTTTTTGCGATACCCGGCATGCCGGCCGCGGGGGGCCGGCATGCCGCGCTCATTGCTTCGTCATGCGCGCTTCGTCACGTGCGCAGGGTGCCTTCGAGCTCGTTCTCCGCCCACTTGATGACGTTGTCGAGCTTCTCCTTGCCCTGAGTGAATTTGGCGATCATGACCGTGTTGATCGCCTGATTGTAGATCGGGGCGCCGACTGCCGCGCGCGCCGGCGCGCCGGCAATCGAGGTCTGCTCGTCGCCGCGCGGCGGATACCCGTAGACGGTGCCGACCGGCGGCTCGACCTTCTTCCAGGTGTCGAAGTCGTACAGGCTCGCGAACGACGGCAGGTCGTAGCCGACCGACGCCTCGACGAGCTGCGCGACCGACGACTTTTGCGAGATATAGGTGAGCAGGTCCTTGGCCGCCGACTTGTTCTTGGAGAACTGCCACAGGCCGTAGAACTGCGGGAGCTGCCCGACAAAGCGGCCCTTCGGTCCGCGCGGCACCGGATGGGTCCAGCACTGCGCCGCGATCTTCGGATTGTCGCGCTTGGCGACCGCCCAGGCGCTCGGCGGGTTCATGATGCCGGAGCCTTTGCCGGAAATGAGCCAGCGGTTGTTGCCGGCATCGTCCCAGGCGAACACTTCCGGTGACATCGACTCGACGATCTTGCGCGCGATTTCCATCGCCTGCCGGGTCTCGTCGGAGTTTATCTTGATGTTGTCCTTGCCGTCGACGAAGACGACGCCATAGGCGTTGAACAGTCCGCCGACCCAGTCGACCGCGTCCGAGGTCTGGCCGAGCGGCAAGCCGACCGGGAAGCCGGCCTTGAACAGCTTTTGCGCCGAAGTGACATAGGCGTCCCAGGTCCAACCGTCGACCTTGGCCTTATCCCACTTGGAAACATCGGCAGGGAACATGGCTTGCACGTCGAGGCCGGCGTGCTCCTTATAGAGATCGATGCGCGAGCAGCACGGCTTTACCTGGCTGCCGACCGTGGTCGGGATGCCGCGCCAGGTGCCCTTGATCTTGGCGAGGTATTCGGCAACCGGGCTGATCGGCCCGTATTGCTTGATCAAGCCATCGACCACGTCGTTGAGCGGCTCGAGCTTGTCCTGATGAATGCGGATGTTCCAGTCACGATGTGACATGATGTCGTGACCGGTGCCGGCTTGCGCTTCGGCCGCGGCGGTGAGCTTGTCCTTCTCGCCCTGCGAGGTGATGTAATCGATATGGACTTCGACTTTGTTCTTCTCGCCCCACTCGTTGCAAAGTTTGGTGAGGGCTTTGTTGGCGCCGGGCACCCAATGGTCCCAACAGCCGAGGCTCAGAGAACCCGCGGCATAGGCGCCGCTAACGTAAGGTGCGGTAATGGCCGCAGCCGAACCAAGGGCGGCGGTCTTGAGAACGGTACGACGCGTAACGCGTGAACTTCCCATAGTCTCCTCCCAGATTTGGCGCCATTATTGCTGGCGTTGACGAAACGATACTATTGTCGCGTGCAATCGCCTAGCCAATAAACGAGGGAACACCGGAAAAAGCGCCGCTTCGCCATTTCGCGCCGCAACACAAAAGGGCTCACACAGTGGAGCGCGCATTTTGAAGTCGGGCCATCCGGCCAATGTCAGGGCACTATCTGTCTGAAAGTCGTAACCAAGGAACGTCCAATGAGTGAGCCGCGCTTCATTCGCTTGTCGCCCACCGACAATGTCGTTGTGGCGGTCGACCCAATTTCCGCCGGCGTCGAAATCGTGGGCACGCTTGCGCGCGAACGTGTTCCGCGCGGTCACAAGATGGCGATTGCCGCGATTGCTGCGAATGAGCCGGTACGCAAATATGGTCAGATCATCGGCTTTGCGTCAAAGCCGATCGAACCGGGCGAATGGGTGCATGAGC
>DASZQT010000444.1:0-16458 GCA_035549515.1 Pseudolabrys sp.
CTGCACTCGGCCGCCAAGGCGTTCGAGCGCGCCGTGCATGACGCCGGCCTCGGCCAGCGCATCGTGGTGACCAGCGATCCCGCCGTGGTGGCGGCAGCCTCGCGCGTGGTGCTGCCGGGCGTCGGCGCCTTCGCCGATTGCCGGCGTGGGCTCGACGCGGTCCCGGGCATGGTCGAGGCTTTGAACGAAAATATCCTGCAGCGCGGGCGTCCATTCCTCGGCATCTGCGTCGGCATGCAATTGATGGCCGAGCGCGGGCGCGAATATCAGGTCACGCCGGGTCTGGGCTGGATCGCGGGCGAGGTCGACCGCATCACGCCCAGCGACGCGAGCTTGAAAATCCCGCATATGGGCTGGAATACGCTTAACATGCTCAAGCCGCATCCGTTGCTCGACGACATTCCGCTTGGCCCCGACGGCTTGCATGCTTATTTCGTGCACTCCTACGAGCTGAAAACCGCCAAGCATGCCGATCTGATCGCGCAGGCCGAATACGGCGGGCCGCTCACAGCCATTGTCGGGCGCGACAATATGGTGGGAACGCAGTTTCACCCGGAAAAGAGCCAGCGCCTGGGCTTGAGGCTGATCGCGAACTTTTTGAAATGGATGCCGTGATGGTGTGCGTCGACGCGCCCGTTCTTTTCCCTCCCCCCACGCGCGTTTGCGCGTGGCGGGGAGGGTCGACCCCGAAGGGGTCGGGGTGGGGGGCTCTTCCTTCAGCTAAGGCCCCCCACCCCCGACCCCTCCCCGCCGCTTCGCGGGGGGAGGGGAGCGCGCTGTGCCCCGCACCGGTCAGAGACAACAGATGATCCTCTTCCCCGCCATCGATCTCAAAGAAGGCCTCGCCGTGCGGCTGGAGCAGGGCGACATGGCGCGCGCGACCGTGTTTCACCGCGACCCGGCGGCGCAGGCGCATGCTTTCGAGACGCAAGGCTTCAAGCACCTGCATGTCGTCGACCTCGACGGCGCCTTTGCCGGCGCATCGGTCAACGGCGCCGCGGTCGAACGCATCCTCAAGACGGTGAGCATGTGCGTGCAGCTCGGCGGTGGCATCCGCGACATGGCGGCGGTCGAGGGCTGGCTCGGCAAGGGCGTCAACCGCGTCATCATCGGCACCGCGGCCGTGCGCGATCCCGCCTTCGTCAAGGAAGCGGCGCGCCGCTTTCCCAAGCGGGTCGCGGTCGGGCTCGACGCGCGCGACGGCAAAGTGGCGGTGGAGGGTTGGGCGGAAGCCTCCGAACTGGCCGTGCTCGACATCGCGCGCCGTTTCGAGGACGCCGGCGTCGCCGCCATCATCTACACCGACATCGCGCGCGACGGTATGCTCAAGGGCCTCAACCTCGACGCCACCATCGCGCTTGCGGACGCGATCTCAATCCCGGTCATCGCCTCCGGCGGCCTTGCTTCCATCGATGACATCAAGGCCATGCTCGAGCCGCGCGCGAAAAAACTCGAAGGCGCCATCGCAGGCCGCGCGCTTTATGACGGCCGGCTCGATGCGGCCGAGGCGCTGGAGCTGATCCACGCGGCGAGGGCGAATAGCTAGATGTTCAAAGTCCGCGTCATTCCCTGCCTCGACGTCAAAGACGGCCGTGTGGTCAAGGGCATCAAGTTCGTCGATCTCGTCGACGCCGGCGATCCGGTCGAGGCGGCGATCGCCTATGACGCCGCCGGCGCCGATGAGCTGACGTTTCTCGACATCACCGCCAGCCACGAGAACCGCGATACCATCTACGACGTGGTCACGCGAACGGCGGAAGCCTGCTTCATGCCGCTCACCGTCGGCGGCGGCGTGCGCACGGTCGAGGACATCCGCAAGCTCTTGACCTGCGGCGCCGACAAGGTCTCGATCAACACCGCCGCGGGGGCGCGCCGCGCGTTTGTGAAAGAGGCGGCGGAGAAATTCGGCGACCAGTGCATCGTGGTCGCCATCGACGCCAAGCAAGTGTCGAAGCCGGGTGAGAAAGACCGCTGGGAAATCTTCACCCATGGCGGCCGCCATCCGACCGGGCTCGATGCCGTCGAGTATGCGCGCGAGGTGGTGTCGCTGGGGGCGGGCGAGATCCTGCTCACCTCGATGGACCGCGACGGCACCCGCGCCGGCTACGACATTGCGCTCACCCGCGCTATCGCCGACGCCGTCAGCGTTCCGGTGATCGCGTCGGGCGGCGTGGGCAATCTCGAGCACATGGTCGAGGGCATCCGCGACGGCCATGCCACGGCCGTTCTGGCGGCCTCGATCTTCCATTTCGGCGAGTGCTCGGTGCGCGAGGCCAAGGACTACATGGCCAAGGCCGGCTTAGCCGTGCGGCTGGATGTGTAGGTTATTACCCTCCCCCCGCGAGCCCTTGCGAGCGGTGAGGAGGGTCGACCGCTTGAGCGAAGCGAAAGCGGTCGGGGTGGGGGGCTCTCTCTTGGAAGCTTGCCCCCCCAACCCCCGACCCCTCCCCGCCACTCGCTTCGCTCGTGGGGGGAGGGGAGCACCTGCACGACTCCCCGCCGCAGGGCAAAGCTGCTAAAGAGCCGCCGCGACAAACCGCCTGAAGGACCGCTATGACCACCTTCACCCTTGCCGACCTGGAACAGCGGGTGCACGAGCGCGCGCAGGCGAGCGCGGCGGATTCCTATACCCGCAGCCTGATCGACAAGGGAGTCGCCCACTGCGCCAAGAAGATGGGCGAGGAAGCGTTCGAAACCGCGCTCGCGGCCGTGCAGGACGATAATGGCCGGGTGATCGCGGAAGCCGCCGATCTTATCTACCACCTCATGGTGCTGCTGAAGGCCCGCGGCATCACGCTGGCCGAGGTCGAGGCCGAGCTCGCCCGCCGCACGGCGCAGTCGGGCCACCAGGAAAAAGCCGCGCGCAAGCCCGGCTGACCGGAAATCTCCATGGAACAGCGCGCGGAAGACAACCTGTCGCCCTATCGCACGTTTACGCGCGCCGGATGGGCGGCCTTGCGCGAGGACACGCCGATGACGCTGACCTCGGAAGAGGTCACGCGCCTGCGCTCGCTGCACGACCGGCTCGACATCGCGGAAGTCGAGGAAATCTACCTGCCGCTGTCGCGCCTGTTGTCGATGTATGTGGCGGCGACGCAGCGGCTGTTCCGTGCGCAGCAGAGCTTCTTCGGCAGCGAAGATTCCAAGATGCCTTACGTGATCGGCGTCGCCGGCTCGGTGGCGGTCGGCAAGTCGACCACCGCGCGCGTGCTGCAGGCGCTGCTCGCGCGCTGGCCCAACGTGCCGCAGGTCGACCTCGTCACCACCGACGGCTTTCTCTATCCGAACGCCGTGCTCGAACGCGAAGGCCTGATGGAGAAGAAGGGCTTTCCGGAAAGCTATGACCTGCCGGCGCTCTTGCGGTTCCTCACCGACGTGAAGGCGGGGCGTCGGCCGGTGCGCGCGCCGGTCTATTCGCATCTGACCTATGACGTCACGCCCAATCTCTGGGTCGAGGTCGACCGGCCGGACATCCTGATCGTCGAGGGGCTGAACGTGCTGCAAACCGGCCGTCTGCCCAAGGACGGCAAGGCTATCCCCTTCGTGTCGGACTTCTTCGACTTCTCGGTCTATCTCGATGCCGACGAGGATGTGCTTAAGGGCTGGTATGTCGACCGCTTCCTGACGCTGCGCGGGACCGCCTTCCGGGACCCGAAGTCCTATTTCCATCGCTATTCCCGGCTGTCCGACGCGGAAGCCATCGCCACCGCCTCGTCGATCTGGGAACGCATCAATCTGGTCAATCTGCACGAAAATATTATTCCGACCCGTCAGCGCGCCGACCTCATTTTGAAGAAGGGCGAAACGCATCTGGTCGACGAAGTCGCGCTCAGGAAGCTGTAAGCTGCGGCTTTGCGGGGGTAAGCGGATGCCCGAGCGGAGCGCGATGATCGCCGCCTTGTTGCCGAAGGCGGAGGGAAACCCGGCCGCCATGCTGCGGCTGGCGCAATTCATGCGAAAGGACGGGCAGTTAGAGGCGGCGCACATGCTTTGCCGCCGCGTGCTGGCGCTGGTCCCCGCCAACAGCGAATTGGCCGCGCGCGCCCGGCAATTCTGGAGCGAAACCGTCCCAAGCTGGCATTTCAATATCGTGCGCGACGAACGGCGCAATGCGGCCTATGACGCGGCGCTGCGGCGCGCGGTCGGACCGCAATCACGCGTGTTGGAAATCGGCACCGGCAGCGGAATCCTGGCCATGATGGCCGCGCGTGCCGGCGCGGCCGCGGTCGTCACCTGCGAAATGACGCCGGAGATCGCCGACCTGGCCAAGGAAGTCATCGCGCTCAACGGCTATGCCGATCGTGTGCGTGTCGTCGCCAAACACTCCGACAAGCTCGACGTCATTGCCGATCTCGGGGGCCGGGCGGACATTCTGGTGTCGGAGATCGTAAGCAACAATCTGCTGCAGGAAAACGTGCTGCCGGCGCATGAGCGCGCGGTGCGCGACCTGCTCAAGCCCGGTGGCGTCGTCATCCCGGCGGGCGGCCGCATCCGCGTCGCTTTGGCCGATGACGCGGAGATGGAGCGGGTGCGCCTGGGCACCATCGCGGGGTTCGATCTGTCGCCGTTCAATAGAGCGCAGCGCTCGGCCTGGAGGATCGAAGTGGGCGAGGCGCGCCTGACGTTGCATAGCGAGGCCGCCGATCTCTTCACCTTCGATTTCGCGTCCGGTGACTATTGCGCGCCAGCGCGCACGTCGGTGGTCTGTCATTCGACCGGCGGACGCGTGAGTGGCATCGCGCAGTGGATGGCGCTGCAATTGGATGCCGAGACGGGTTATGAGAACCGGCCGGAGCCGGGCGCCATTTCGTGCTGGGCCGTGTTGTTTTATCCGCTGCCGCAGCCGATCGACACCGTGCCGGGCCAGCCCTTCAGGATCTTCGGCGCGCACGACCGCTATCGCCCCGCCATCTGGGCCGAGGCGGTTTGAGCGCGCGCCAAGCGGCGGATCAGGCCGCGCGACGGCTCAGATCGAAGTGCTCGAAATAGCGCTTCTGGATGACCGACACCGGCAGCACGACCAGCACGTCGGTGGTGCCGAATTCGTGGTCGACCACGGCGCCGTCACCGATATAGGCGCCCAGCCGCAGATAGCCCTTGATCAGCGGCGGCAGCGCGCGCAGCGCTTCCTTCGGATCGATCGATTCCTTCGACATCCGGTTCATGTCGACGTAGCGATTGGGCAGCGCCCGCGCGCGCCAGGCATCCGGCGCCGGCGCGTGGTGATGCAGGAAGGACAACGGCAGCGCCAGCCGGCGCGGATCGGTCCCATCGATGCTGGCGCAGCCGATCATCACATCGCAGCGGTTCTGGAGGATGTAAGCGTGAATGCCGTGCCACAGCAGCTCGACCGTGCGCTTGTTGCGGTAGGCTTCGAGCACGCAGGAGCGGCCGAGCTCGAGGAATTGCAGATTGCGATGGCGCTCGATGAGGCCGCCAATGTCGAACTCGCCGGCGGTGTAGAAGCCGCCGTGATCTTCGGCCAGCGATTGGCGCAGCAGCCGATAGGTGCCGACCACCGCCGGGCGGTTATGCACGCCGCGGTCGCGCGCATCATGATCGAGCACCAACAGGTGGTCGCAGATCGCATCATAGCCATCGACGTCGCGACGGGCGAACAGCCGGCCCGGATTGGGGATGGCGGAACCTTCCTGATAGAACACCCGATAACGCAGCTTCTGCGCTTGGCGCACCTCCGCGGCGGTCTGCGCGAGCCGCACTTCCAGCGAGCCGACCCGCCCAAGCGACTGCGACGGCCGATGCGCGCGCGCGGCAAAGGCCTGCAGGCCGCCATAGGCTTGCAAGGCTGAAATCAAGCCGGGGACGCCGGGGCCATTGCCGGTGGGAACCGGGCGGAACCGCTCGAATAGGCGACGCGGCGGGTTGAGGCGGGGTGCCATGGAATTAATGGTCCTTTCCAGCCCTGGCAGACAGGGATTTAACCCAACTTTGCTGGCGAATCGGGATGTCGGTCGCCAGCTACCCCTAAGAGCACGGGCCGGACACCGATTTATGACAGTTTGGGGAATGTTCCGCTACGCCGCAAGCGGCGAGGCCGAACGCAAGGTTGTCTCCAGCACTTCGCGCAGGCGCTCGCGGTCGAGCGGCTTCACCAGGAGGCTATGCATGCCGGCTGCAAGCGCGGCGTCGCGATCCTCGGCATAGGCATTGGCGGTGAGCGCAATGATGCGGGTCGGCCGCAGGACGAGATCGCTTTCCTGCCAGTCTGCTTCGAGCGCGCGAATGCGGCGGGTGGCTTCCAGGCCGTCAATACCCGGCATCTGCACGTCCATCAGCACCAGGTCGTAAGGCGTGCCGGCGGCGCGCGCGGCGAGCCAGGACTCCACGGCGGCGGCGCCATCGCCGGCAATCGTCGGCCGATGGCCGAGCCGAGTCAGCAGCGCGCGCGCCAGCAATGCATTGATCTCGTTGTCTTCCGCAACCAGGATCGACAGTCCCTTGTCGGTCGCGGCGGCACTGTTGGCATCGGCGACCGCTTCGTCGGCCGCTTCAGCCACGGCTTGTTCAAGTGGGTCATTGACCGACAGCCTCGCGGCGAGCGAAGACGCGCGCACCGGCTTGATCAAATAGCCGGTGAACCCGGCAGCCTTGAGCGCCGGCAATTCATGCCGTTCGGTCGGACGGATCAGCACGATGCGGCGCGGTACGTCGAGTTCGCCGAACCTGCCCTGCGCGAGCATGGCGGAGGCGAGCGGATAATCGACCAGCAGCGCGTCCCAGCGCCGTTCCGGCAGCAGCGCGCCGGCTATTCTCTCGTCGGCGGCGGTGCAGGTCCGCGCGCCCCAGCGCGCGAGCCGCCGCGCCATTAGCGAGGCTTCGATCTCGGCCGCCGCCACGATCATCACGGCTTGGCCGGAGAGATCGGGCGCGGCGAAGCCGGGCCTTTCGTTCTCGGGCGCCATGCGCAACGGCACGGAGAAGCTGAAAGTCGCGCCGGCGCCGGGTTTGCTGTCGACTGCGATGCTGCCGTCCATGCGCTCGACGATACGCTTGGAAATCGCAAGCCCGAGTCCGGTGCCGCCGAACTTGCGTGTCGAAGACGTGTCGGCCTGCTCGAAATCGAGGAACACGCGTGCCTGGTCTGGCGCCGCGAGCCCAATGCCGGTGTCGCGCACCTGGAACCGGATGTCGCCGGAACGCTCGGCCGGTTCGACCATCACGGCGATCCCACCGTGCTCGGTGAACTTGACCGCGTTGCCGATCAGATTGAGCAGCACCTGGCGCAAGCGCGCGGCGTCGCCCACCAGCGCGGCCGGCAACCGCTCATCGACGAAAGAGGCGATCTCGATGCCCTTGGCTTGCGCGCGCGGAGCCATCAGCTCGACCGCTTCCTCGATCAGCGTTTGGAGGACAAAAGGCCGCGCTTCCAGATCGAGCTTGCCGGCCTCGATCTTGGAGAAATCGAGAATCTCTTCGATCAGCGACAGCAGCGTCTCGCCCGATGTCTTGGCAGCCTTGGCATAGCTGACTTGTTCCGGCGTGAGTTCGGTGTCGAGCAGGAGATCGGCCATGCCGAGCAGACCGTTGAGCGGTGTGCGCACTTCGTGGCTGACCATGGCGAGGAAGCGCGACTTGGCGCGGTTGGCCGCCTCCGCCTGGTCGCGCGCGGCATGGAGCACGCGTTCCGCCTCGACGCGGTCGGTCACGTCACGGCCGACGCTTTGGGTTTCGGTGCCCTTGTCGCCGCGCACCACCACCTCGCGCCAGGCGATCCATTTTGTGGTCGCGCCGTTTGCGATCTTCTGGTCGCAGGCGCGGGTGCCATCGGCGAGCACGGCGGCCGGGCCTTGTTCGAGCGCGGCCAGCGCTGTCGTCTGTCCGAGCAGCGCATCGCGGTCTTTTCCGGCAAGCGCGCAGAAAGCGTCGTTGGCATAGGTCACGCGGCCTTGCGCGTCACGCCGCACGATCAGGTCGCCCTGCGCTTCGAGCAGGCTGCGCGCTCGCTCTTCGGCTTCGCGCAGTTCCCAATTGAGGTCGGCCAGTTCCTCGACACGCGCCTCCAGCGTCCGCATCTTGGCGCGCATGGCGCGCCGGCGTTGCAGGAGCACGGCAATCGCCGCGCATGAGGCGGCGAATAGCGTGGCAACCCCGGTGGCGTAGCTGTAGGGATCGTAGCTGTCGTGCTGGATCGCGATGCCGGCCAGAAAGCCGATCCCACTGAAGATGACCGCGGTGGTGACGAAGATCGAGCGGCCGAACAGCAAGAGCGCCGCCATGTTGCGCTCGGCGGTGCTCAGGCTCGCAGCCTCGAGGGTCTTGCTGTCGGATCGCATGGCCAAACTGTTCGTGCGCGCGCCGCGCGCCGCTGCAGGAGGCCATTTGGCGCAGCGAACCTTGCTATTCCATTCAACGGTAAGACGGGCCGCGGGGAACGCGCGGTTTTGGTGAAGGCGGCGTTAACGGGAACCGCAGGAGTTGCCGGATCGCGCTCACGCCGCCCGCCGCATCTCGTCGCTGAGCGCGCGGTAGGACAGCGCCTCGGCCAGATGCATGCGGCCGACCGTCTCGGCGCCATCGAGATCGGCGAGCGTGCGGGCGACCCGCAGCACGCGGTGATAGCCGCGCGCCGACAGCCGCATTTGATCGGCGGCGTCGCGCAATAGGGCGAGCCCCGCCTTGTCGGCGCGCGCCACCTCCTCCAGCACGGGGCCGCTCGCCTGCCCATTGGTGCGCACATGCTCGAGGCCCAGCGCGGCATAACGCCCGGCCTGCACATCGCGGGCGCGTGCGACCCGGGCGGCGACTTCGCGAGAGCCTTCCGAGGGCGGCGGCAGGATGAGGTCGGCGGCGGTCACCGCCGGCACTTCGATATTGAGATCGATGCGGTCGATGAGCGGGCCGGACAGCCGGCCCTGATATTCGCCGACGCAACGGGTGTTCGGCCCGCGCCGACAGGCATAGCCGGGGTCATTGGCATGGCCGCAGCGGCAGGGATTCATCGCCGCCACCAGCATAAAGCGCGCGGGATAGGTGATGCGATGATTGGCGCGTGCGATGGCGACTTCGCCGGTTTCCAGGGGCTGGCGCAGCGAGTCGAGCACCTGCCCGGAGAACTCCGGCAATTCGTCGAGGAACAGCACGCCGTTATGCGCAAGCGAGATTTCGCCCGGCCGCGCGCGCAGACCGCCGCCCACCAGCGCTGGCATCGAGGCGGAATGGTGCGGTGAGCGGAACGGCCGCCGGTTGGTGAGCGCGCCGCCTTCGATCTCGCCCGCCACCGAGGCGATCATCGAGACTTCCAGGAGTTCGGTCGGCGACAGCGGCGGCAGGATCGAGGGCAGGCGGGCGGCCAGCATGGATTTGCCGGAGCCGGGCGGGCCGACCATCAGCAGATTATGCCCGCCGGCCGCGGCCACTTCGAGCGCGCGCTTGGCGCTCTCCTGGCCCTTGATGTCCGAAAGGTCGAGCGGTGCGCCCTCGAGCTCGCGAATCCTCGGTTGCGGGCGCGACAGCACCTGCGTGCCCTTGAAATGGTTGGCGAGTTGAATGAGCGAGCGCGCTGCGACAATCTCGATCTCGGGACTGGCCCAGGCCGCTTCCGCGCCGCAGGCATCCGGGCAGATCAGGCCCTGGCCGCGCGCATTGGCGCCAATGGCGGCCGGCAGCACGCCGGCCACCGCCGCAATGGAACCGTCGAGATTGAGCTCGCCCAAGACAGTGAAGCCGGCGAGCGCGTCCGCCGGCAGGGCGCCGATGGCCGCCATCAGTCCGAGCGCGATCGGCAGGTCGTAATGACTGCCTTCCTTAGGCAGGTCGGCGGGCGCCAGATTGACCGTGATGCGGCGCGCCGGCAGCGCCAGCCCGGAGGCAATCATGGCGGCGCGCACGCGCTCCTTGGCCTCGGAGACGGCTTTGTCGGGCAGGCCCACGATGTTGAATGCGGGCAGCCCGGGCGCCACCTGCACCTGTACATCGACGGCGCGGGCTTCGATCCCCTCGAACGCCACGGTGGTGACTCGCTGAACCATGCCCTGCCCCTAACCGGCTACTTAGAGTAGTAGCCTAAGTTGTGGAGGGCATCAAGAACATTTGCAGAACAAAACGACTCGGCTACACTGACTGGCGAACCCAGGACGGGAACGGAAGCCATGATCGACCGCCAGAAGATGGAAGACGAACTGCGGCAGGCCCGCCAGGCCCGCCTCGATGCCGAGGCCGCCAATTGCGATGTCGAGGAACTGATCTGGGAGATCCAGCACGTGCGGCTGGGCCATCAGCGCATGGTGTTCTCGATCGCCGGCTCCGACCAGGAACTGGCGGCTTAGCCGATCCCCCAATAGCGGCCCGTCCCACCCACTATCACCGTGACGAGGCCGATCGTCGTATTAATGCCGACCAGCATCCTGATCTGACTGAGCGCCTTGCCGGCCTCCGGGAAGGCGCCGCGCTCGACTGCTGCACGCAGCCGCTTGAAGGGCGCGAAGGTGAGGTGCAGGTAGATCAGCATCATTACGATGCCGAACATCATCATCAGGTTCACGTAGAGCGGGGCCGCGCCCATCGACCCGAACAAGATAAAGATCAGGGCGAAGCCGGTGATGAGCAGCGCCACGACGCAAATACCGACCCAGGGCAAAAAGCGCGCGAACACCCGCGCCCACATCGCCAGCCGCACCGGCGCTTCCATCGGCCCGGCCGCCGGGCGCAGGATCGCATAGGCGAAGGCCATGCCGCCGACCCAAAACACCACGCTGACGATATGGATGGCGAGCAACAGCGTGATCGTGAGCATGACTTCCTCCTTGACCCCACCTCGCCCGTCTTCGCCCTTCCGGCTCTGACGGGCGACCCTCCCCTTTCAGGGGAGGCATGAAGCGGCAACGCTTACGCCCCGCCCCGCTTGGCCTCGATCTTATCCCAAATCAGCGCCGCGATGTCGGGCCCGCCCAGATTCTTGATGGCGCGAATGCCCGTGGGCGACGTGACGTTGATCTCGGTGAGATAGCCGTCGATCACGTCGATGCCGACGAACAGCAGCCCGCGCTCGCGCAGCACCGGCCCGATGGTGGCACAAATTTCGCGTTCGCGCGCGGTCAGATCGGTCGCCGCCGCCGCGCCGCCGCGCACCATATTGGAGCGCAGGTCGTCGGCCGCCGGAATGCGGTTGACCGCGCCGGCAAACTCGCCGTCGACCAGGATGATGCGTTTGTCGCCGTGCTTCACATTGGGCAGGAATGCCTGCACCACCCATTGCTCGCGGAAGGTGACCGCGAACATGTCGTAGAGCGAACCGAAATTAAGATCGTCGCGCGTGACGCGAAATACCGCGCCGCCGCCATGCCCGTAGAGCGGTTTCATCACGATATCGCCGTGCTCGGCGCGGAAGGCTTTGATCTCGCCGAGGTCGCGCGTGATCAAAGTCGCCGGCATGAGCTGGGGGAATTCCGTCACCAGCACCTTCTCCGGCGCGTTGCGCACGCTGGCGGGATCGTTCACGACCAGCGTCTTCGGGTGGATGCGCTCGAGCAGATGGGTGGTTGTCACATAAGCGAGATCGAACGGCGGGTCCTGCCGCAACAGCACCACGTCGAATTCCGACAGATCGACCCGATGCGCGGTCGCCAGCGTGAAGTGGTCGCCCACCTGATCGCGCACTTCCAGCGGCTCGACCGTGGCGAACACACGGCCCTGATAAAGCGCCAGCCGGTCGGGCGTGTAGTAGCTCAGTTTATGGCCGCGCCGCTGCGCTTCCAGGAGCAGGGCAAAAGTGGAATCGCCCTTCACATTGATCCGAGCGATCGGATCCATCTGCACCGCGACTTTCAGGCTCATGCGCGACCTTCCGGGCGATCCGGTTCGAGCACCGGAGTTTTAGGGAAAACAAAGCGTTAAGATATTACCGCCACAATGGCCTCGAAGAGAACCTGTGTTGTGCAGGCGAGGCCGTCGTGACTTCCGTGAAGCTGTCCATCGCCAACAAGCTCTATGCGATCTTCGCACTTATGGCCACCATCACCGTCGTGCTCTCGGCGGTGGCGGTTTCGACCGCGCGCGAGCATGTCGCGCTCACCCGCAATTTCGACGCCGCGAATACCCAGAGTTCGGAAGTCAAGCATATCAGCGCGCTGATCTACGCGGCCTATAGCAACTCGCGCGCGATCTATTCCGCGCCGGACCGGGAGACGGCGACCAAATACGCCGCCGAGCTCACCAAGCTGAGCGATCAGATCGGAGCGGCCGTGCAGAATTTGCATGCGAGGGTCGATAGCGCCGAGGGCGACGCCCTGGTCCGCGTCCTCGATCAGATCACCGCCTATCGCGGCGAGCTGGCCGAGATCGCCGACACCGCCGCGAAATCCGGCCCGGCGGCGGCGCGGACGAAACTCGGCACCAACAGCATCTTCGACGTGCGCGGCGCGCTCACCACCCAGCTTGAAAAGCTCGCTAACCTCTACAGTGCGCAGGCGAAGGAAACCTTCGCCGCACTCAATAGCGCCATCGACCGCTCCGCCATGCTTTTGACCCTGCTCGCGGCCTTTGCCGCCCTGCTGGCGGCGGTCGGGATCGTCATGATCGCGCGCAATGTGGCGCGGCCGCTGGCGGCCATCACGCGGGTCACCGTGGCGGTCGCGAACGGCAATAGCGCGGTCGAGGTGCCGTTCAGCGAGCGTGGCGACGAGATCGGCGCGCTGGCGCGCTCGATCGGCGTGTTCAAGCAGGCCATGCAGCACATCAAGGATCTCAGCGGCACCATTGCCGAGGATGCCGACTCGCAAAAGCGCAACCGCGCGCGCATGTCGGACGAGATTGCCCGCTTCTCGGCCGAGGTGGAGGCGACCGTGTCCGAATTGGGCCGCATCGCCGATCAGATGCTGGCGGCGTCGAGCACGCTCGCGCGCGCCGCCGACGATGCCTCGGCCAAGACCACGCGCGCGGAAGCCGCCTCGACCGAGGCCTCGTCCAATGTGCACGACATCGCCTCGGCGGCCGACGAACTGTCGGCTTCGGTAAGCGAGATCGATCGCCAGGTGGCGCAATCGAACGAGATCGCGACCAAGGCGGTGAACGAAGCGGAAGCCACCAATGTGGCGGTGAAGGAATTAGGCGATGCCGCCGCGCGCATCGGCGACGTGGTCAAGCTCATTACCGACATTGCCGAACAGACCAACCTGCTCGCGCTCAACGCCACCATCGAGGCGGCGCGCGCCGGCGAAGCCGGGCGCGGCTTCGCGGTGGTGGCGGGCGAGGTGAAGGCGCTCGCGGGTCAGACCAGCCGCGCCACCGAGGAAATCGGTGCGCAGATCGCCGGCATGCAGCGTGCGACGCGGCGCTCGATCCAGGCCATCACCGCGATCGAGCACACCATCCGCGAAATCGGCAATATCAGCGGCGCAATCGCCGCCGCGGTCACCGAGCAGGGCGCGGCCACGCAAGAGATCGCGCGCAGCGTGGAGATCGCCGCGCGGCGCACCGAAGAAACCGCCGGCGAGGTCAATCGGGTCGGCGCGGCGACCGAGGATACCCGCGCCAGCGCCGGCGCGGTGAAGGCCGTGGCCGACGATCTCGACGGCGTCGCCGGCCGCATCCGCAGCCAGGTGGATCAGTTCTTTGAGCGGCTGAGCGCGTAGGGCGTTCGTGTCCCGGGCGCAGCGCAGCGCGTCTTCGCGGTGCGCTGCAGAACCGGGACCGCAGCAAGCCCGGAATTCGAAACGGTCCCGGATCAGCGACGCACCGCCTCGCCATAGCGCGTAAGCGCGCTTATGGCTCGTGCTGCGCCGCAGCCGGGACACGAGGCCTCACGCCTCAAACGCGCCCTCGATGTGCCGCGGCGGTTTGCCGGGCGCGACCAGCACGGCGTCGAAGCGCATGTCGTGCACCGACGGATCGGGATAGGTCGCGAGATAAGCCTCCGCCGCGGCGATGATGCGCAGACGTTGGCGCTCGGTCACCGACTCCGCGGCCTGGTCGAGATTGTGCCGCGCCTTCACCTCGACAAACAGCAACAGGCTTCGACGCCGCGCGACGATATCGATCTCACCGACCGGGCTTTTCCAGCGCCGCGCCAGAATTTTGAAGCCCTTCGCGACCAGCAAGGCAGCCGCGCGGCTTTCGGCCGAAATGCCGGTCTGGAATGCAATCTGCCGTTCCGGATCGGCTTCGGCGTTCGGCGCCGGCTTCTTGCGCAAGCCGGGCGCCCTGAACTTATTCTCCGTCATCGCTTTGCTCTTTCGCGAGCTCGAGCGCGCGTTGATAGACGTCGCGGCGGGGACGTCCGGTCATTTGCGCGACTTCGCCGACCGCATCCTTGACCGAGGCACGCGCGAGCGCCTGGCGCAGCATCGAGTCGATGTCGGCGTCCGCCGCTTCCGGTTCGGACGGCGGCGCCACCACGATGACAATCTCGCCGCGCGTCTCGGCGCCGTCGGCATAAGCGCGCGCCAATTCATCGAGCGGCCCGCGCCGCACTTCCTCATGCAGCTTGGTCAGTTCGCGACAGACCGCGCCGACGCGCGAGCCGAGGCCATGCGCGAGATCGGCAAGACTGGCGGCGAGCCGCGGACCGCTTTCGAACAACACCAGGGTCGCCGGCACGGCGGCCAAAGCCGCGATGCGTTTCTGCCGCGCGCCCTGCTTGGGCGGCAGGAAACCCTCGAAGAAAAAACGGTCGGTCGGCAGGCCGGCGACATTGAGCGCGGTGAGCACGGCGGAGGCGCCGGGCAGCGCGGTGACCGGATAGCCCGCTTCGCGCGCGGCGAGCGCGAGCTTGTAGCCGGGGTCGGAGATCAAAGGCGTGCCGGCATCCGAGACCAGCGCGACCGCCTGGCCCTCGGCGAGCCGGGCCAACAATTTGGGCCTTGCCTCGGCGGCGTTGTGCTCGTGATAGGGCGTGAGCGGGGTCGCGATGCCGTAACGCTCGGTCAGTTTGCGGGTGACGCGGGTGTCCTCGCAGGCGATCACATCCGCGCCGGCCAGGAGTTCGAGCGCGCGCAGCGTGATGTCGGCGAGGTTCCCGATCGGGGTGGCAACGAGGTAGAGCCCGGGTTCCGGCCGCGCCGCTTCGATCGCCGCGCCGAACGGCGCAAAGCGCCGCTCGTGGACCTCGGTTCCATTTTTGTACTCGCTCGCCATGACGTGGCACTCTAAAGGCTTGCCGGGGGGCCGTCATGTCTGCAACAAATTCCCTCGGCTTTTCACGGTCCTGACCCCGGCGGGCGACATGCGCGTCATGTCGGTCGTGGGGCGATACCGGGTAAGAAACGCGTCGGGTGGAGCGGATATGGCGGGGATGAGGCAATGGGGGTGGACGCGCGCTTTGGGCGCGCTGCGGCAGATGCGGACGGTGGTGGGCGTTGGCCTCGGTGCCCTGGCGCTTGCCGCCTGCGCCGGCGGGGGCAGCGAGTTCCTGTCGCCCACGGCCGCGCCCGCGCCGCAAGTGGCCGCCGCGCCGCCGCCGGCCGCCACCATCGGCAGCGGTGAAATCCGCGTCGGCCTCATCCTGCCGCTGACCGCCCCCGGCAATGCCGGGGTGGCAGCGCAGTCGATGAAGAACGCCGCCGAGCTGGCGCTCGCCGAGTTCAAGCAGCCGAATATCCAATTGCTGGTCAAGGACGATGGCGGCACGCCGCAGGGTGCGCAGGCCGCCGCCGAGCAGGCGGTGGCGGAAGGCGCCGAGATCATCGTCGGCCCGCTGTTCGCGCAGTCGGTGAGCGCGGTCGGCCAGGTGGCGCGCCAGCGCGGCATTCCGGTGATCGCGTTCTCGACCGACACCAGCGTCGCCGCGCGCGGCGTCTATCTCTTGAGCTTCCTGCCGGAGAGCGACGTCAAGCGCATCGTCGATTACGCCATGTCGCGCGGCAAGCGCTCGTTCGCGGCGCTCTTGCCGGACAATGCCTATGGCACGGTGGTGGAAGCGGCGTTCCAGCAGGAGGTCGCCCGCCGGGGCGGGCGCGTGGTGGCGCTGGAAAAATATCCGCTCGATCCCACCCGCATGAGCGAGCCGGTCAAGCGCGTGGCGCAGGCGGCCTCGCGCGCCGAGGCGATCTTCATTCCCGACGGTGGCGACGCGCTGCCGCAGGTGGTGCAGGCGCTCGCCGCCAATGGCGTCAACCTCAAGCGGGTGCAGTTGCTCGGCACCGGGCTGTGGGACGACCCGCGCATCGCCAGCGACGCGCAGCTCCAGGGCGGCTGGTACGCGGCGCCGGAATCGGCCGGCTTCCGCAACTTCGCGGCGCGCTATCGCGCGCGCTACGGGCAGGACCCGGTGCGCACGGCGACGCTCGCCTATGACGCGGTCGCGCTGGTGGCGGCGCTGGTGAAGACGCAAGGCGCGCAGCGCTTCACCGAGCAGATCCTCACGAATTCGTCGGGCTTCGCCGGCATCGACGGCGTGTTCCGCTTCCGCCCCGACGGCACCAATGAGCGCGGCCTGTCGGTGCTGCGCGTGGCGCCCGGCGGCGGCCAGGTGGTGAGCCCGGCGCCGAAATCGTTCGGCTCGGG
>DASZQT010000445.1:0-17974 GCA_035549515.1 Pseudolabrys sp.
GGCCGCACCGACCGCAAGCTCGACGTCGCGTGGCTCACATCGGGCGCGCTGCCGCGGCTGCTCGCGGTGCTCGACCGTGACGGCGAGGAGGCGCGCGTGGTCGGCGGCGCGGTGCGCAACGCGCTGCTCGGGCTGTCGGTCGATGAGATCGATGTCGCCACCACCGCATTGCCGGAGGAGGTCGCGCGCCGCGTCGAGGCCGCCGGCTTCAAAGCGGTGCCGACCGGCATCACGCACGGCACCATCACGGTGGTCATCGGCGGGCATCCGTTCGAAGTGACGACGCTGCGCCAGGACGTCGAGACCTATGGCCGCCATGCCAAGGTCGAGTTCGGCCGCGACTGGGCCGGCGACGCGCATCGACGCGACTTCACCATCAATGCTTTCTCGGTGACGCGCGACGGCGCGGTGCACGATTATGTCGGCGGGCTTGCCGACCTCGAGGCGCGCCGCGTGCGCTTCATCGGCGAGGCGCGCGCGCGCATCGAGGAAGACTATCTGCGCATCCTGCGCTTTTTCCGTTTTCACGCCGCTTACGGACACGGCCATCCCGATGCCGAAGGGCTGCACGCCTGTATCCTTGCGCGCGACGGGCTTGCGAAGCTCTCGCGCGAGCGCGTGCGTATGGAGACGATCAAGTTGCTCGTCGCCACGCGCGCGGCGCCGACGCTCGCCGCCATGGCGGAAGCCGGGCTGCTGATGCCGGTCATCGGCGGCGTGCCCTATCGGGCCGGCTTCGAGAACGTGGCGAAGGCGGAAGCGGCCGCCGGTCTGAAAGCGGATGCGACGCGCCGGCTCGGCGGGCTTGCGGTCATGATTGTGGAGGATGCCGAACGGCTGTGGCAGCGGCTGCGGTTGACCAATGCCGAGCACGCGCGGCTGACCGCGATGGCCGTGAATTGGCGGCATCTTTCGTCCACGATGGACGAGGCGGCGGCGCGCGCGGCGCTTTATCGGCTCAAGCCGGACTATTTCATCGACAGCGCGATCCTCGCCTGGGCGCGTTCGCCGCAAAGCGCGCACGATGCCGCCTGGCGCGAGCTGGTCGCGCTGCCGTTGCGCTGGACGGCGCCGGAGTTTCCGCTCAAGGCGCGCGATTTCCTGGCGCGCGGCGTCGAACGCGGGCCGGCGCTCGGCGAAGCGCTGCGCGCCGCCGAAGCGGCCTGGATCGCGGCGGGCTTTCCGCGCGATCCAGACGCGCTCGACAAAATCGTCCTAGCCGCTACAGGTGGAACAGGTAGTTCACCTTCGCCATGACCGTGTTGGTCTTCAGATTGACGTCGACCGGCCCGACGAAGACGTAGCGATTGGTCTGATATTGCGAATAGCGATATTCCACGCCGAAAATCCAGTTCGGGGTAAACTGGTATTCGACGCCGCCCCCGACGGTCCAGCCGGCGGGCGTGCCCGATTGCCCGTTGGTCACCGTGAGGCCCGGGGTGAAGTTCGCATTGCTGAGATTGGCCCAGGTCGCGCCGCCGGTGGCATAAAACAGCCAGGGCGAGCCGATCGGCGTCCAGCCCAGGCGGCCGCGGATCGAGGCTTCCCAGTTCCACTTCACGCCGAAGCGTTCGGCCGCGGCGCCGCCGGTCAGGCCGTTGCCGCTCAGGCTCATGCCGTCGAAGTCGCCTTCGAGGCCGATCACGACCTGCTGCCATTGATAATCGCAGCCCATCTGACCGCCGCCGATGAAGCTCGACGGGTTGACGTTGAAGTTTGAGGGGTAGAGCGGAATGTTGATGTTCGAGGTGCCCCAGACGCCGCCGGCATTGAGACCGAGACGACATCCGGTCCAACTGTAAAGCGGCGGTGCCGGATAGACCGGCCCCTTGATCGGCAAGTCCGCGGCCTGGGCGCTCACGATGCCGAGGCTGGTAGCAGCCAGCAGTCCTGTCACTAAGCGACGCATTACTTCCCTCCTGCCGCCAGGCGCATTGCGCGCCGGTTCACGCGTGAAAAATTTGAAATTCCATGCTGGCGTAACAGGCGGAAGTTATCTGTGCTTTAAAACGCGGGTCCGTAGTGCAACGGACCCGAGGACTCAACAAGGGCTCACAAGCAATCGCGATGCGAAGATGTTTGCGAGTTCGGCGCGCGCGCAATCGTGCGTGCTTGTTGGCGCGACGCGGTCGGGCAACGGTGCTGCGTTATGGCGCGCGCGCGATCGACGCCAAACAAAAAGCCCCGGACGATGTCCGGGGCTTTTGTCGCTTTGGTATCCGTAAGCCGCGCCGTTTAGATCGGCGACCGAGGCTTGCTTGAGCGGAGCTCAGAAGAACTTATAGGCAAGACCGAAGCGGATCGTGTTGTCCGTGATCTTGTGGTTCTCGGTGAAGCCCGGGAACACGATCGGCGTATAGCTATAGGTGCCGTAGTCGGCGTAGCGATATTCGACGCGCGCGATCCAGTTCGGCGCGAAGGCGAAGTCCAAGCCCGCGCCCAGCGTCCAGCCCGTCCGTGTCGAGGAATTGCTCGTGGACGGAGCGCCGCCCCCGACTACGTCCTGCTCGTTGATGTTGGCGAAGGATACGCCGCCGGTCGCATAGAGCAGCACGTTGTTGAACGCATAGCCGACGCGGCCGCGCAGCGACGCATCCCAACGGATCGTGGTGTTGTAATAATCCGGCGGAGGCAGCGTGTGATAATTGGCGGAGCCCTTCACGTTCGCCCATTCGCCGTCGCCTTCGACGCCGAACACGAAGGCCGAACCAGGCACCTGCCAGTTGCAGCCGAGATAGCCGCCGAGCTTGGCCCCGCTGAGCGACGCGTTGTTCCGCGGCGAGAAGGCCGAGGTCAGGCCGGTGGCGGTGACGGTCTCATGATCGGAGTCCTTGCCCCAGCCATAGCCGGCCTGGCCGCCGAGATAACATCCCGTCCAGTTATAGACCGGGGGGGCCGGCATCAACGGCGGCGCCTTGACCGGAAGATCGGCCGCGCTCGCGCTGGCGACCCCGATGGCGGTGGCACTCAACAATGCTGCGATGAAGCGTTGCATTTTCTTTCCCTCCAGCCGCGTGCGAAAGATTCGAATGTCATGATGATTATGGACCGCGGCGCGCCAACTCAAGCTGCGGCATCGCGATAACTACGTAATTTCGCAGAATAACGATGTGTGTTGCGAAGGCACAACAGCCAACGGTAGTCGATTATGGGAACGACTTTATGCGCCGGCTATCTCACGGCTTTGCGGGCTGCGGCCCACGGCACAAAATCAGCCTCGTACTTTTCCGCGAATCAGTAATAAAATATTACCCGCGACCGCCCGCCTGCCCAACTGTAACGCAGGCATGGCGCGTAAAATGATCCGCATCCGCAGGGCTTTGCGTCGTGGTGTGGCGAAACCGCCAGCAGTGAATTATTTATGGTTTGAAGTCCGGACTGGATGACGGATCGCCCGGCGCGAGCCGCCGTTGTTCTTTTTACTCTCTCGCATGTTTCTCTACCGCATGAGGCCGACCAGACCGGACGCCCATTCGCCAACAGCGTGAATTCGGACAGAGCCCGATGCCGCGTGACACCCGCCCCGAACATCTTGCCGGCCGGCTCGCACGCGCCAGCCGCCAAACCAAGCTTCAAGCCAAGCTCAAGCGCGCGGACAGTTATCGGCGCGAGACCTTCGCGCTCCCGCGCGAAGCCGCGCGCGCCAAGGCGCGCGAGATGTTCCGCCGCTTTCCGAAAGCGGCCTACATGACGGAGATCGAGAGTTGGCGCGAATTGCCGGATGGCGCGATCGAATTCACCATGCGGCGGCTGCCGACGGCCGATTGAGCCTCGCCGGTTACATTGACTTTCAGCGTTCGAATGCACCGGCGCGCCGCCCGCGGTCGGTCGTGGCGGCGCTGTCATTGTGGGGTCTCGGAGCGGTTGGTAGCCTCGCGCCGTCTCGGGCGCGCGGTGCGCCGGGACCATTAAGACGGGGTCTCATCATGAAAAAAGTATCGGTTGCGGTTCTCTCGTCACTGCTGGCCGCCGCGCCGCTGTCGCTTGCTTATGCGGCAAAGGGGCGCGTGCAAGATCTGCAGGCCCAAATGATGCTGCTGCGGCTGCAGCATTCCTTGCAGAATTCACCCGGTCCGGTGTCGCCGGCCACCACCGCCGCCCGTAACGGCACGATTGTCGTGCGAGCCACGTTCACGAAGCAGTCGAATTATACGGGCACGCTGTTTTGCACGGGTGCTGCGTCTCATACCAACGCCACCACATTGGACGTTTACCGCGTGTCGAAAACCGTGCCGGTGAAGTTCTCGGGCAATACGGGGACCTGCACCGTCAGCATGCCCTATAGCTGGCAGCACGCGGATACGACGCAGCAGATTTTAGCGAGCCTTTCGATCTTTTCGGAGAACTGCACCTGCACCACGTCGGAAGTCGACCTGGAAAACGATTGGAACGGGCTGGAGGCAAAGCTGCCCGGCAACGGCGTTACCACGACTTTCGATTTCGGCACGCTGCCGTTCTAGCCGCACGGAATTGCCTTTGGCCCGCGCCCGCCTCACGGCCACTTCACCACCGGCGGCATCGAGGAGAGGATCGACTCCACATTGCCGCCGGTCTTCAGGCCGAAGATGGTGCCGCGGTCGTACAGGAGATTGAACTCGACATAACGGCCGCGGCGGATGAGTTGCTCCTCGCGCTCGGCCTCGCTCCAGGGCGTCGCGAAATTCCGTCGCACCAGCTCGGGATAAATGGCGCGGAAGGCGCGGCCGACGTCTTGCGTGAAGGCGAAGCTCGCGTCCCAATCGGCTTCCAGATAATCGTAGAAGATGCCGCCGACGCCGCGCATCTCGTTGCGGTGCTTCAAGAAGAAATACTCGTCACACCATTGCTTGTATTTGTCGTAAGGGGCGACCGCGCCATGCGCGTCGCAGGCGCCTTTCATCGCCGCATGGAAGGCAATCGTGTCGGGATCGTCCTGCGCGCGCCGCTTGTCGAGCACCGGGGTCAAGTCGGCGCCGCCGCCGAACCAGGCTTTGCTCGTGACCACGAAGCGCGTGTTCATGTGCACCGCCGGCACATGCGGGTTCTGCGGATGCGCGATGAGTGAAATGCCGGAAGCCCAGAAGCGCGGGTCTTCGGCCGCGCCCGGGATCTGCGCGCGGAATTCGGGCGCGAACTCGCCGAACACCGTCGAGCAATGCACGCCGACCTTCTCGAACACGCGCCCGCGCATCATCGACATCACGCCGCCGCCGCCGGCTTGACCCGAATGGTCGGTGCGCTGCCATGGTGTGCGCACGAAACGGCCGGGCGCATGGTCCGCAAGCGGCGCGGAGGCGGGCAGGGCGTCTTCGACCGCCTCCAAGGCAGCGCAGATGTCGTCGCGCAGGGCTTCGAACCAGGCGCGGGCGCGCGATTGGCGAGAGGGGAGGTCGCTATCGTTCATGTCGCCCCGCTTTATTCGTTCCGGCCGCCAAAAGCCATCATCCGGGAAATCGCCCGACCTGCCGCAGCGCCTCGCCCATCACCATGGCCGCCGCCACCGCGATATTGAGCGAGCGCAAGCTCTCGCGCATCGGGATGCGCAGGCGCACATCGGCGGCCTGATGCACCGCCTCGGGCACGCCGGCGCTCTCGCGGCCGAACAGGAGGATTTGGTCTTCGCCATAGCCGTGCTCGAGATAGCTCTGGGTGGCGGCGGTGGTGATGAGCACGAGCTTGAGCCGCTCGGCGCGCCGCCAGTCCTGGAAGGCAGCGAAAGACCCGTGGCGGACGATGGTTACCCGGTCGAGATAGTCCATTCCGGCGCGCCGGAAGGCGCGGTCGGTGACCGGGAAGCCGGCCGGCTCGATGATATGCGCCTCCACGCCCAGGCACGCGCAGGTGCGCAGGATGGTCCCGGTGTTTTGGGGGATGTCGGGCTCGTACAGGGCGATCCGCATGTCAGAATTGCCGGGTTTTCATGCACCAGCGCGCAGCGAACGGTTTCACAAAGGGAATTTCTGAGCGTTCCAGTGTCGCGGGGGCGATAGCGGGCTTGCGCTCTTACGGCAAGGGTGCCAATAGAACCCCACCGAAGCGCCGTCCTGCCTTTACCAGGGCTGCTGCGACCGGGCCGCCCCGCAGCCCGGGGGACCTTGCTATGTCCCCAGGGCGCCAGCCGCGGGCGGGTGTTTAGCCAGCCGGAGGAGAGGGCCTTAGACGTGACGACCGTGTCTTCGGCGGAGCACACGCGCCGCGACTTCCTTTACATCGCTACCGGCGCCGTCGGCGCGGTCGGCGCCGCAGCGGTCCTGGTGCCGCTGATCACCCAGATGAATCCGGATGCCTCCACGATCGCCGCCGGCGCGCCGATCGAAGTGGACCTGGCGCCGATCGCGGACGGTCAGATCATCAAGGTGTTCTGGCGTTCCAAGCCGATCTTCATCTTTCATCGCACCAAGAAGGACATCGAGGAGGCGCAGAAGGTCGACGTGGCCGCGCTGCCCGATCCGCAGCCCGACTCGGCGCGCGTGAAGGCGGGCCACGATCAGTGGCTGGTCGTCATCGGCATCTGCACCCATCTCGGCTGCATCCCGCTCGCCCATCAGGGCGAATTCGACGGCTGGTTCTGCCCCTGCCACGGCTCGCAGTACGATACTTCCGGCCGCATCCGCAAAGGTCCGGCGCCGAAGAATCTGTATTTGCCGCCCTACGCCTTCCTCACCGACAGCAAGATCCGGATCGGCTGATCCGCAACGGATTGTCTCTTAAAGGTTCGATCATGAGCGGACACTCGACCTACCAGCCGCAGAACGCCGCGCTTCAATGGCTGGAGAAGCGCCTGCCGATCGGCGGCCTGGTTTATGACTCCTTCGTCGCCTACCCGACGCCGCGCAATCTCAACTATCTGTGGACGTTCGGCGGCATTCTCTCGTTCATGCTGGGCGTCCAGATCATCACCGGCATCGTGCTGGCGATGCACTACACCCCGCATGTCGACCTCGCCTTCAAGTCGGTCGAAGGCATCATGCGCGACGTGAATTACGGCTGGCTGCTGCGCTATCTGCACGCCAACGGCGCCTCGATGTTCTTCCTGGCGGTCTACATCCACATGTTCCGCGGCATCTATTACGGGTCCTACAAGGAGCCGCGCGAGGTGCTCTGGATCCTGGGCGTCATCATCTACCTGTTGATGATGGCCACCGGCTTCATGGGCTACGTGCTGGTCTGGGGCCAGATGAGCTTCTGGGCCGCCACCGTGATCACCAACCTGTTCTCCGCGCTGCCCGGCATCGGCGAGAGCATCGTGACCTGGCTGTGGGGCGGCTATGCGGTCGGCAATCCGACACTCAACCGCTTTTTCTCGCTGCACTACCTGCTGCCCTTCGTGATCGCCGGCGTGGTCGTGCTGCACGTCTGGGCGCTGCACGTGGTCGGCCAGAACAATCCGACCGGCATCGAGCCGAAGTCGGACAAGGACACCGTGCCGTTCACGCCCTATGCCACGGTCAAGGACGGCTTCTTCATGGCCGTGTTCTGCATCCTGTTCGCTTGGTTCGTGTTCTACATCCCGAACTTCCTCGGCCACGCCGACAACTACATCCCGGCCAATCCGGCGGTGACCCCGGCGGAGATCGTGCCCGAATGGTACTACCTGCCGTTCTACGCGATCCTGCGCTCGATCCCGGACAAGCTGTTGGGCGTGATCGCGCTGTTCGCGTCGATCCTGATCCTGGCCTTCCTGCCCTGGCTCGATACCTCGCGCGTGCGTTCGGGACGCTACCGGCCGTTGTTCAAGCAGTTCTTCTGGCTGTGGGTGATCGCCTGCATCGGACTGGGCTGGCTCGGCTCGAAGCCGCCGGAAGGCATCTACGTGATCCTGTCGCGCCTGTTCACGCTCTACTACTTCGGGTTCTTCCTGGTCATCCTGCCGCTGCTCGGCATTTTCGAGAGGACCAAGCCGGTGCCGAATTCAATTTCGGAATCGGTCCTGGCCGGCAAGCACTGAGGCGGGAGACGATCATGACCATCAAGAGCATCATCATCGCCACCGTCCTCGCCGGCTCCCTCGCCGCCGTCGCGCCCGTCTCGGCGCAGGAGCAGCAGGCGACTCCGCCGCGGCAGACTTGGTCCTTCGCCGGACCTTTTGGGAAGTACGACCAAGGCCAACTGCAGCGCGGCTTCAAGATCTACAAGGAAGTCTGCTCGTCCTGCCACTCCTTGGACATGGTGGCGTTTCGCAACCTTGCCGATCCGGGCGGCCCCGGCTTTTCCGAGGCGCAGGTCGCCGCGCTGGCGTCGACCTACAAAATTAAGGACTTGAACGACAAGGGCGAGCCGATCGAGCGCGACGGCAGGCCGGCCGATTATTTCCCTGCGCCGTTCCCGAACGCGCTGGCGGCCGCCGCCGCCAATGGCGTGGCCCCGCCCGACATGTCGACGCTTGCCAAGGCGCGCACGTTCCAGCGCGGCTTCCCCTGGTTCATCATCGACATGTTCACGCAGTACCAGGAGCAGGGCCCGGACTACATCGTTGCGATCCTGAACGGCTACAAGGATCCGCCGAAGGGGTTCAATCTGCCCGATGGTGGCCACTACAACGAATATTTCCCCGGCCACAATATCGCGATGCCGCAGCCGTTGCAGGATGGCCAGGTGACGTTCGACGATGGCGCGCCGAATACCTTGCACGACCAGGCTAAGGATGTCGCCGCCTTCCTGATGTGGGCTGCGGAGCCCAAGCTCGACGCGCGCAAGCGCATCGGCTTCCAGGTCATGATCTTCCTGATCGTGCTCGCCGGCCTCTTGTACTTCACCAAGAAGAAGGTGTGGTCGAAGGTCCACTGAGCCGCCGCGCTAGGCTGGAAATGCGAAGGGCCCCGTTTCGGGGCCCTTCTTTTTTGCGCGTCGACGCGGGGCGAGGCTTATGGCGCCGGGACCGACGCTTCGCCGAACATGAAGCTGTAGCCGGTGGCTGCCGAGATCGAGCGGATGCCCGAATTCGCGACCGTCGCGTTGCTGTGGCAGGAGAGGCAGCCCACATTCGGCTTCTGCAGGAAAGTCTCCAGCACGGCGTTCACGACATTCGGATGGTTGGGCGAGCCCTGCGGCAGCGGCGCGATGAGCGGACGCTTGAGCCTCGCCAACGGCACCGGCTGCAGCGACCACTGCACGTCCACGATCTTATAGAATTGCCACGGCGTGCTCGCGTCATAGGCCTTGATCAGCCCCTGCATGTAGGCATTCAGCCCGCCGACCGAAGGGTTGTCGGGGTTGACCTGCAATACCTGGCCCGGATCGGCATCCTTCACATTGACCGGGCAGGGCGTGCTGGTGCCGGGCAGCGTGCAATTCGGATTGAAGAAGTTGAACGTCCCCGAGGTCGCCGGCTTGACGATCGGCGCATTGTCGATTTGGGCGAAGGTTGCCCAAACACCTTGCGCCACATCGGGTATAAAGACGTGGAAGCCCACGAGGCCGACGGTCACCGGCGTTTGCGAGCCGCCGAGCAGCGCTTGAATCGTATGGAAACGGCCGGAGTTCTGCTCGGTCGCGGACAGCACCTTCCAGGCCGCCTTGAGCTCGATCGAACCGAAGCTGCCGTACTGGGTCTTGCCCGCGGGCAGCGCAAAGGTCTGCTTCTGCGCGAAGCCCGCCTGCGTGTTCGCATTGTAGAGTCCGTTCTGCACGATGAATGTGTACTGGTCCTGGTTCATCGCGATTTCGTAATAGACCGGGTTGCCGTTCAGGTCGTAGAGCGTACCGCCGCCGGCCTGCGTAATGCTGTCGATGACTTGGGCCGCGAGCTTTCTGTTGCGGGCGATACTGGCAAGCACCGCGCGCGAGACTTTCGAGGTCCGCGTCAAATGGCGCACGGCCCCCGTGGCGACCTGCTCCGCAAGGCCGGCCTGAAGCGTCGCCATCAGCGTCGGCTGATTCCAGGGCCCGGGATTGCGCGCGCCCGGCAGGAAGGTCTGGTCGGCGGTCTTGTAGGTCTCCCAGACCGTCGGACCCGCCGCGCCGAATTTCGCGTTGGTGTCGGGCATGCCGCGCTGGCCGGCGAGCGCGGGCCAATTCAGGGCGACGAAGTTCTGCCACATCATGCAGGCGAAGCCGAGATCGGTCCGGTCGGCGCCCTTTGTCGTCAGGTTCGGTGAAATCGTCGGTGCGGTCGGATTGGTGCCGCCGCAGCCGAACTTCGCTTGAGCGTGGGCCGTACCGGCTCCGGCGATCGATAAAGCGACGGCGAGACAAGCAATGGCCTTGGTGTTCATGGCAGTTGGCCTCCCCCACGGTTTCTGGCGAGAGCAACTATCGAGGTAGTTGTAAAAATATTCAACTATAAAGAGAGAAGCGTGCAGCCTTTTCGCGGGCGCTCACTCGTGCTCAATGGCGGTGCGCCAAGGGAAGGCGCCTATCGAATGCGCCAAGGAAATTGAGGCAACGCATGACCAAATCCGTGCTCGGCATCATCGGCGGCTCCGGCATCTATGACCTGCCCGGCCTTGAAAACGTGCGCGAACAGCGCATCGAGAGCCCCTGGGGCGAGCCGTCCGGCGCGTTGCGCATTGGCGAGATCGACGGCCTGCCGGTTGTGTTCCTGTCGCGCCACGACAAGGGCCATCGGCTCTCGCCGTCCGACATCAACTACCGCGCCAATATCGATGTGTTGAAGCGCGCCGGGGTCACCGACCTGGTCTCGCTCTCCGCCTGCGGTTCGTTCAAGGAAGACTTGCCGCCCGGCACTTTCGTGCTGGTCGACCAGTTCGTCGACCGTACACATCTGCGGCAGACCTCTTTTTTCGGCAAGGGCTGCGTCGCGCATGTCTCGATGGCGCATCCGGTCGCGCCGCGCCTGCGCGCGCGCATCGGCGAGGCCGCGCTCAACGAAGGCATCGAGCCGAAATTCGGCGGCACTTACGTTTGCATGGAGGGGCCGCAGTTCTCCACATATGCCGAGAGCATGACCTACAAGACGCTCGGCTATTCGGTGATCGGCATGACCAACATGCCGGAGGCCAAGCTCGCGCGCGAAGCGGAGATTTGCTACGCGACGGTGGCCATGGTCACCGATTTCGACTGCTGGCATCCCGACCACGATGCGGTGACGGTGCAGCAGATCGTCGCCGTGCTGCTCGATAATGCCGACCGCGCCAAGCGGCTGGTGGCGCGGCTGGCGCGCGATTTCCCGCGCGAGCACGAGGCTTGTCCGATCGGCTCCGACCGCGCGCTCGACACCGCCTTGATTACCGCACCGGAAGCGCGCGATCCGGAACTGCTGCGCAAGCTGGATGCGGTGGCGGGACGGGTGCTGAAGGGATAGTCTGATAACGAAGAGCTATAATCGACAACGAAAAAACCGGGGGAGACGACAATGCGAGGAAAATTCGCGGCCGCTATTATCGGCGCGGTCCTGGCCGCGCTGGCCGTGCCGGCGTCGGCCGAAACGGCGCTTAAGATCGGTGTGGTGTCGCGCACCATCTTCTATCTGCCGGCCTGGACGGCGGAGCAGCAGGGCTTCTTCAAGGCCGAGGGCATCGCGCCGAAGATTGAAGTCTATAACGACGCGCACAAGATTTTCACCGACCTGAAGGCCGGCAACATCCAGATCGGCATCTCGTCGATCGAGACCGTGGTCGACGATGGCTACAAGGGCGGGACCTTGCGGCTGATCGCCGGCACCGCGCAGCGCCCGCCGCACTTCATCATCGCGCAGCCCGAGATCAAGTCGTTCGCCGACCTCAAGGGCAAGACCATCGGCGTGGTGTCGATGCACGAGGGCACGACCTTTTTCATCAAGGACATCGCCAAGGCCGGCGGCTTCACGCTCGCCGACGTCAAGGTCGAGGCGGTCGGCGGCTCGCCGGCGCGCGCGCGTCTGTTGAAGGCGCGCAAGATCGACGCCGGGCTGCAGCCCTATCCGCTGAGCTACGAGGCGGAGGCGGACGGCTTCACCAATCTCGGGCCGATCATCAAATTCGTGCCGGACTACCAGTTCACGTCGGTGATGGTGGACAACAAATGGGCGCAGCCGAATAAGCCGGTGGTGCTCGCCTTCCTGCGCGCGCTGCGCAAGGGCACCGATTACATGTTTGCGCATCCGGACGAGTCGGCCGCGCTCGGCGCCAAGGAACTGCGCACCACGCCGGCCAATGCCAAGCGCGCGCTCGAGGATACCGCGCGCATGGACGTGCTGGCGCGCGACCTGTCGCTGACGGATTTGAGCCTCAAGCGCGTGTTCGAAACCATGCAGGAGGCCGGCTTGATGGGCCGCAATGTCGCCTATGACCGGGCCAAGATCGTCGACGACAGCTATCTGACCGAAAGCCGCCGTTGATGGCGTTTGTTCGAAAGCCGAGATGCACAGTCGGAACCCGTCGCGCGCGCTCGACGCGGGCGGCGGGCCTTCTTGCTGGCGCGGCAGCGCGCCTTTAAGCTCGCTTCTCGGGGCGGACAGCGGGCGCGAGGGGCCTGATGCGGAGCGGTGTGCGTGCGGTATTGGGGGCTTGGGCTGCGCTGGCCGCGCTAACGGTTCACGGCGCGCCGGCTTTCGCGCAATCGGCCGATCTCGTGCTGTGCGACCGCATCGCCGCCGATCCCAACGATCCGGACAAACCGGCCGACATGACCGGCGTTGCGGTCATCGCCAAATCCGACATCAAGACCGCGATCAAGTTCTGCAAATCCGCCTCGGCGCATGCGCGCCGCGCCATCTATCAACTCGGCCGCGCCTATGCCGCGGGCGGCCAAACCGGTGAGGCCATCCAGGCCTACAAGCAGGCGATCGCCAAGGGCTCGAGCGCGGCCATGGTCGAGCTAGGCGTGATGTACGGCACCGGCGCCGGCGTGCCGCAGGATCGCGCGCAGGCGCGCGCGCTGTTCGAACGCGCCGCCAAAGCCGGCAATGCGCGCGCCGCCATCAATCTCGCCGCGCTCGGCGGAGGCACCGCCTCCGATCCGGTGCAATCGCGCGCGATCTATGCCACGGCGGCCGAAGGCAATTCGCCCGACGCGCAATTCCAGCTCGGCATGATGATGGCCGAGGGCAAGGGCGGCCCGAAGGACGACACGAGCGCGCGCGCGATGTTCGAGAAGGCGGCCGCGCTGGGCAATGTCGAAGCCATGGTCTGGGCCGGCGCCTTCGCCGAGCTCGGCCGTGGCGGTCCGCAGGACAAGGAGCGCGCGAAGTCCTATTTCAGCAAGGCCGCCGCGCTCGGCAACGAAGAGGCCAAGCAGCGCCTCAAGAACATCGAATGCCCCTACGTCCTCAAGGACAAGGCCGGCAAGATCCTCACCCACCTCTGCCCGTAATCTTTTCCCTTCGACCGAAAGGCCGCCATGATCGCCTCAGAGCTTCGCAACGATTTGCGTGACGCTATCCGCTCGATCCCCGACTACCCCAAGCCGGGCATCGTGTTCCGCGACATCACGACGTTGCTCGGCAACGCGCGCGCTTTCCGCCGCGCGGTGGACGAACTGGTGCAGCCCTGGGCCGGCATGAAGATCGACAAGGTGGCGGGCATCGAGGCGCGCGGCTTCATCCTCGGCGGCGCGGTGGCGCATCAGGTGTCGGCCGGCTTTGTGCCGATCCGTAAGAAAGGCAAGCTCCCCCACAAGAGAGTGAGCGTCGCCTATGCGCTGGAATACGGCGAGGACATGATCGAGATGCATGCCGACGCGCTGGTCGCGGGCGAGAAGGTGGTGCTGGTCGACGATCTGATCGCAACCGGCGGCACGGCGGAAGCGGCGGTGAAGCTACTCCGCCAACTGGGCGCCGATGTCGTGGCCGCCTGTTTCGTGATCGACCTGCCCGATTTGGGCGGCGCGGAAAAGCTGCGCAAGCTCGACGTGCCCGTGCAGACGCTGATTGCGTTCGAGGGGCATTGAGGCACAGCGAAGCTAGGAACCTTGTCGCGGCCCCCAGGGGCCTGGTGGCGCGCCACTCCCGCCGCCCAGATCGAGCGGCGGCTGATTAGGCAGGAACGGTTTGCCGGAGGCCGGAGCATCCACAGCCGGGGGACGATCGCCCCACGGTCCGGGCTCGCCGCTCGGCTCGGTGCCGCTACCGCCACCCCAAGGGCCACCGGCGGGCGGTTCGCTCTCGCTCTGGTCCTGCTCCGGCGGCCCGAGCGCGAGCGGCCCGGGATCGTGGCCACCGGCAAATTTCACCAGCGCCGCCACGCGCGCGTCGACCGACGGGTGGGTGGCAAAAAGATCGGCAAAGCCTTCGCGCGGATTGTCGACGCACATTTCCATCACCGCCGAATTCGCCGAAGCCAGTTCGCCGCGCCCTTCGATCTTGCGCAGCGCCGAGATCATGGCGTCCGGGTTCTTGGTGAGCTCGACCGAGCCGGAATCGGCGAGGAATTCGCGCTGGCGCGACAGGGCGAAGCGGATGATGATCGACAAAATCCACGCCACCGCGATCAGCGCGATGGCGATCACAATTGCAAGGCCGGCGCCGCCCCTTCCTTCGCCGTCGCGGCTGCTGCCGCGGCGCCCCCCGCGGAAGAAGGTCGCCTGGAAGAACAGACGGAAGATCATTTCGCCGAAGAACGAGACTACGCCGGCAATCACCATCGCGATCACCATCATGCGCACGTCGCCATTGCGAATGTGCGTGAGTTCGTGGCCGAGCACGGCCTCGATTTCGGCATCGTCGAGATATTCCATGAGGCCACGCGTCACCGTGATGGAATATTGCTTCTCGTTGAGGCCGGTGGCGAAGGCGTTGAGCGCCTCGTCGTCGGCGATCTTGAGCTTCGGCATGGTGATGCCGCGCGAGATGCAGAGATTTTCGAGCAGATTATAGAGCCGCGGCTCTTCCTTGCGGGTGACCTCGTGGCCGCCGGTCAAGGCATCGATCATCGACTGATGGAATTTATAGGCGATCAGGATCCAGAGGATCGTGCCGATGGTGGCGAAGGGTGCCGCCTTGATGAGATCGTAGAGCGCGGCGCGCAGCAGGTAATCGAGCGGCGCATTGGGCACCGAAAAGGCTTCCGCCAGCAGCGCGCCGGCAAAGACCAGCACATAGACCAACAGGAACAGCCCGATCAGCAGCGCGACCGAGCGGCGCCGGTTCGACTGAATATGCGTATAGAGACCGTAGGCGGCCATGGTTTTTTGCTCGGCGCTCTCCGCGTCATGGCCGGGCTTGACCCGGCCATCCACGTCTAGGGTTTAAGTAAGACGTGGATGCCCGGCACAAGGCCGGGCATGACGGCTGTGGCACGGCCGCGGGCTAAAACTTCACGCTCGGCGCTTGCTCCAGCGTCGCGCGCTGCTCGCCCAGATCGAAAAAGGTGCGCGGGTGGAAGCCGAAGCTGCCGGCGAACAGCGCGGCCGGGAATTGCTGGATGCCGGTATTGTATTCCTGCACCGCGTTGTTGAAGAAGCGGCGCGAGGCGGCGAGCTTGTTCTCAATGTCCGAGAGATCGGACTGCAACTGCTGGAAATTCGCGTTGGCCTTCAGGTTTGGATAGTTCTCCGACAACGCGAACAGTTGCCTGAGCGCGCCGGAGAGCATGTTCTCGGCCTGGACCTTCTGGTCGATGCCGGGCGCGGCCACGGCGGCATTGCGCGCCTGGATGACGGCTTCCAGCGTGCCGCGCTCATGCGCGGCATAGCCTTTGACGGTCTCGACCAGGTTGGGGATGAGGTCGTGGCGCTGCTTGAGCTGGACGTCGACGTCGGCGAAAGCCTGATTGACCCGCTGCCCCATGGCGACGAGGCCGTTGTACATCGTGATCGCCCAGATCACGATTACGACAACAAGCCCGAGGATAACCCAGGCGGTGGTGGACATAGCGCTGCTCCCGAGGTTGGCGGAACCGGACGAACCCTAGCCCAAATCCATGACAGGCGGCCATCTCCCGGCGGGCTGGGCGGGGCGCCGAGCGCGGGCGTTTCCACCGATTTCGGCGTAAGCCCTTACCAAATAAAAAAGACCCCGAACTTTTGGTTCGGGGTCTTTTCGCCAGGCGGCTATTCGGGGGGTAAGGGGGGAAGCCGCCCGACTGAAACTCACACGGCATTAACGTCGCCCCACGGATATCGTTCCGTCCGTCGTTCCGCTCCATTAGACTTTTTTTGAGGAGCCGCCGTCTCACGACGGTCACGATCCGCGGGTTCCATAAGACGCACGGGGACGAGACAATCGGAGGGCTCGCCATGAGCTCGGTGATGATCAGGTGTCCCAATACCGGCGAATCGGTTTCGACCGGTATCGAGACCGAGGCAAATGTGTTTCGCCGGCTGCCGAAAGTGCCCGCGCGCATGCGCTGCCCGGCCTGCGGCGAGGAACATGACTGGAGCGTGAGTTCCGCATGGCTCGCCAAGGATGCGCCGAAGCCGGACCGGCTGCGCCCGACCCAGGCGGCGTAGCGGTCCTTATCCTGCTTCCCGGAAGCGCACGGCGGCCTCGAGGTCGACCGACACGAGCTGCGACACGCCACGCTCGGCCATGGTGACGCCGTAGAGCCGGTTCATCCGCGCCATCGTGATCGGATTGTGGGTGATGATCACGAAGCGGGTGTCGGTCGAGCGGGTCATCTCGTCGAGCAGATCGCAGAAGCGCTCGACGTTGTGATCGTCGAGCGGGGCATCGACTTCGTCCAGCACGCAGATCGGCGCCGGATTGGTCAGGAACACCGCGAAGATCAGCGCCATCGCGGTCAGGGCCTGCTCGCCGCCCGACAGAAGCGACAGCGTTGCCGGCTTCTTGCCTGGCGGCCGTGCCAGGATTTCGAGGCCCGCTTCGAGCGGATCGTCGCTCTCGATGAGCTGCAACTCCGCGGTGCCGCCCCCGAACAATTGCGTGAACAGGTGCTGGAAGTGCTTGTTGACCTGCTCGAACGAGGCGAGCAGCCGCTCGCGCGCCTCCCGGTTGAGGCTCTGGATGCCGAGGCGCAGCTTCTTGATCGCTTCGACCAGGTCGTCGCGCTCGGTGGTGAGCGCGGTGTGCTGGACCTCGACCTCCTGCAATTCCTCCTCGGCCCGCAGGTTCACCGCGCCCAGGCGCTCGCGCTCGCGACGCAGTCGTTCGAGCGTCGCCTCGGTCTCGGTGAGATCGGGCAGCGGTTCGTCCGGCTTGATCTCGGCCAGTTCCGCGACATTGGCCGGCTCGGTCTCCAGCATGTCGTGAATTTCGCGCGCGATGTCGGCAAGCCTGCGCTTGGCGGCCTCGAAACGTTCCTCGGCGCGGGCCAGTTCCTCGCGCGCGCTGCTGGCGGCTTCCAAGGCCGCGCGGGCGTCGCGATCGGCCTCGGCCAGCGCATTCTCGGCTTCCGCCAGCCGGTCGGCGCAGGCGCGGCGGTCGGCTTCCGCAAGCTGCACTTCGCTGATGAGCGCGTCGCGCTTTTCGGCGAAGGCCTGCGGTGCGTTTTCCAATTCCGCGCGTGCGCTCCGCGCTTCGGCGAGGCGCTGGTCGAGGGTGACGAGCTGGGCGCGGGCGCCTTCCTGGCGCTGCACTGACGCGGCCTTGTCGGCCGCCAGCGCCTTGAGCCGGCGGTCGGCCAGCTCGGCCTCGCGCACGATGGCCTGTTGTTCGGCGCGAATTTCGGCGAGCTTGGCGCGCTTGGCCGTGATGTCGTCGCGCACCTGGGCAAGCTCGGCTTCCAAGTCGGTGGCGGGCGCAAGCTCGCCGAGCGCGCGCTCGGCCTCGGCCTTGGCGCCGGCCGCCTCGTCGCGGCTGGCGGTGAGGCGCGCGTGTGCTTCGGTCAGCGCGGACAGCCGCGCGGCGTGGCGATTGCGTTCGCGCTCGCCCGCCTCATAGCGGTCACGCGCGCCGTTCGCCTCGCGCTGGCGCTCGCGCGCGGCGGCGCGCGCTTCGGTTTCGGCCGTGCCGGCATTGCGCAGGGCGGCCTCCGCGGCCTCCTTCTTGGCGCGTGCGGCGTCGAGCTCGACGCGAGCGCTCTGCAATTCGGCCTCGATTTCGGCGAGGCGCGCGCGCTCGGCCAGCCGGCGGGCGGCGCCGGTCGGGGCATGCGCGGCGGTCGCAAATCCGTCCCAGCGCCACAGGTCGCCTTCAGGCGAGACCAGCCGCTGGCCGGGC
>DASZQT010000446.1:0-16022 GCA_035549515.1 Pseudolabrys sp.
CCGCTGGTGATCGCGCTGCAATGGCTGGCGCTCAACCGCGGGCGGCTCAACGGATTGCTCGGGCCGTGAGGCCTGTCACGTATTAGTGATTCGCTATGTGATCTGTCGCTCGGGCATGAGGGAGCAACGGTGCGTTCCCGCACTAGCCGTCAACGCGACACATCACGCATGCCTTACATCACGCGCCTCATCGCCGCCGTCATTCTCGTGGTTGTCGCGCCGCTCGCGGCCTTCGCCGACGAGGGTTACTACCCGATCAAGGCCGACGACGGCAGCACGATCGCCAATCATCGCGTGCCGGTGGAACTGGAAAGCCAGATCGAGAAGCTGCCGGGCGTCGTGATTGTCGGCAATCCGCACGGCGATGTGACGCTCAACGAATTCTACGACGTCAATTGCCCATTCTGCCGCAAGGCTTCCGCCGACATCGACAAGCTTTTGCGCAGCAATCCGGAACTCAGGCTGGTGCTGGTGCCGTTTCCGGTGCTCGGCATTCCGTCGATCCAGGGCACGCGCGTCGAGTTGGCCGTGCAAAAGCTGACGTCGGCGCAGAAGTTCTACGAATTCCACCGGGCGCTCGATTCATCGCGCGGGACGGTCGACGGCAATCGCGCGCTGGCCGCGGCGCGGACAATCGGCCTCGATCCGGCCGAGGTGATCAAGCTCGGCAACGACGATGCGCTGGCCGATGTGATGAAGGCGCATGTGCATCTGGGCGATCAGCTCGGCATCCAAGTCACGCCCGGGCTCGTCATCAAGGGCGTGGCCTTCCTCGGTTATCCCGGCCCCAAGGCGCTCGCCGGCATCATCAATGCCGTGGAGAAGTGCGACGCGGTGATGTGCGAGGGTGGGAAACGGTAAGATCTAGAGCCCATGTCGAGCGCATGCAGCGCAAAAATGCACGACGTCATGCGCGGGCTTGACCCGCGCATCCATGATGAGACTGCACGAGGATGACAGTACGGTTTCCGTTTGTCGGCTGCCTCACGGATTGCCGGGTCAAGCCCGCAATGACCGCGAACGGTAGGTCCGCTCCATCGGAGCGCCCTCTAAACCAGCGCCCGCACCGCCGCGAACAGGTCGCGCACCTGGCGTTCCGACACGTTGCGCGTGATGAACACCACGCGGCTGCGCCGGTCGGCATCGGGCCAGGCCTGCAGCTCGACCGGCGGATGCGCGAGGTGCTGCACGAACTGCACCACGACCGGCCCTTGGCAGCCTTCCACGGTGAGGAAACCCTTCACCCGCAGCACATCCGGCCCGCGCAGCGCCATCAGCACATCCATCGCCTTGGCGAAGGCTTGCCACGGCATCGGCTTGTCGTCGGTCAGCACGAACGAGCCGATTCCGTCGGAATGCGCGGCTTCCGCCACGAAGGCATTGCGCGCCTCCGTTACCGGCTCGATCAGCAGTTTGGGGTCGAGTGCACCGTTGACCGCGATATGGATGTCCGCACGCGGGTTGAGCGCGCGCAATTGGGTGATGAGCGCGGCGCGCGCGCCGTCGCCGGCGAGGTCGGTCTTGCTGATGACCAGGCGGTCGGCCAGGATCGCCTGCTTGCGCGCCTCCGCCGACCAGGTGAGCGTGTCGAGCCCGGCGACCGCATCGGCAACCGTCACCACCGCTTCGAGATGGAACACTTCGCCGAGCGCGCGGTCGGTGGCGAAGGTCTGCATGATGGGCGAGGGATCGGCGAGGCCCGAGGTCTCGATCACCACGCGCTTGAAATCCGGCACCTCGCCGCGTTCGCGCTCGACCACGAGGCGGCGTAAGCTCTCCTGCAGGTCGGTGCGCGCGATGCAGCACAGACAGCCGTTGCCGAGCAGCACGGTCTCGTCGGCGCTCGCGCGCAGCAGGGCATCGTCGATGCCGGTGGCGCCGAACTCATTGACGACGACCGCCGTGCCCTGCCCCTCGGGCGTCTCCAGGAAACGCTTGAGCAGCGTGGTCTTGCCGACGCCGAGAAAGCCGGTGAGCACCGTCACCGGCATGCGCGCGCCGCGCGCGCGCTTGAGCCTTCGGCCGAACGGCCCGGCGGCGGGCGAGGGGAAGGGCGAGTTCATGAGATCAGTGTAGCACGCGGGTGCCGCAAGCACGCTTCACCTCTCCCCGCTTGCGGGGAGAGGTCGATTTCCGAGCGGCGTGAGGAAATCGGGTGAGGGGGCGTAGCCGCGATTCTAAGCAAACAAAAGCGCCCCTCACCCGGCTCGCGCCATTCAGGCGCTCGCCACCCTCTCCCCGCTTCGCGGGGCGAGGGAACAATCAGAGATCCATCTCCAGCGTATAGAGCCCGCCCGAGAAGCGGTCGACCGTGTAGACCACCTGCCGCTCGTCGACATAGACGTCGTTGAGCTGCACCGCGCCGACCGGCGAGCCGGCGGGCGCCGGCGGCACGAAGGTGGCTATTTCCTTCGGCTGGTAGGGATTGGATAGGTCGTAGGCGCGCAGGCCGCCGTTAAAGAAGGTGCCGACCACGATCTCGTCGGAGCGCCAGGCGGTCGGCACGGGCGTGTTCTCGTGGATGTTGTGGGCGCCGAAGCGGCCGCCACGGTCCTTGAAGGCGTCGACCGGCGGCAGCGGGCAGGTCGAGATCGAGACCGGATGCGTCTCGTCGCGCATGTCGATCACCCAGATCAGCTTCGGCCAGTCCTTGGCGGCATTCTCGGTCGACTCGTCGGTGACCAGCATGAGGTCGCGGCTCAACAGCGGCACCGCGGTGTGCATGAAGCCGGTATAGGGCGGCGAGTTGGTCCAGTGCGAGATCACCTTCGGGTTGGCCTTGTCCTTGATGTCCATCACGAACATGCCGCCGTCGATGTAGCAGAGATAGAGCCGGTCGCCGCGCTGCGGATAGCAATTGGTGTTGTGCGCGCGATAGCCCTTGTCGAGCGCGTGGCGCGGCGGCGGCGGCACGTTGTCGGTGGCCGACGTGCCCGGCATCCACCAGCGGCCGACCTCGACCGGCTTGGAGGGATTGCGCACGTCGATGCAGCGGTAGAACTGGTCGTCGCTCGGATTGCTCGGCTTGAAGTCGGGCGCGCCGGCCGCCATGTGCACGAATTCGCCGTCGCAGAACCAGAGCTGGTGCACGCCGCGCGAGGTCGCGCCCGAGCAGTCGAAGAAGGAGATCGAGCGCGGATTTTCCGGCACCGAAATGTCGAATAGTTCGAGCCCGGCCGGCTGCTGGCCGACCTTCTTGGTCTGATAGGCGACCGCCATGATGTCGCCGGACACGTCGAGCGAGTTCGAGCGCATATTCGTATGCGGCAGGTCGGTCTGGATCACCACCTTGGGATTGCGCGGGTCGGTAACGTCGACGCCGGTGAAATTCTTCGGCGCGCTCTCGTGCGCCAGCCAGGCGATGCGGCGGCCGTCCTTGGTGAGCTGCACGGCGATGCCCTCGCCCATGCCGCCGAAGCCGCCCAGATCGTTATTGGCGAGCAGTTTGAAATTCCATTCGGTCATTTCGCCGCTCTTGGCGAGCGGACTGGTGGCGGCGGACATTGGCGTCTCCGTTTTATTGACCCTCCCCCCGCGAAGCGGCGGGGAGGGTCGGTTTGGATCGCGTCAGCGATACAAACCGGGGTGGGGGGCTTCAATAGGGGGGGCTAATTTTTCTTGTGATGGCCCCCTACCCCCGACCCCTCCCCGCCGCTTCGCTTGCGCTCGCGGGGGGAGGGGAGATGAGGGGCCGCGCAGAGTACTAGGCGCCGGCCTTCTTCAGGAAGTCCATGCGGAAGGCCTTGTCCCAGTTCGGGATGGCCTTGATCTTCTTGGCGGCGAGCAGGATCTCGGCCTGGTGCGTCATGTAGGGCTTGATGTCGGCCGGCCAGCTCGGATCGACTTCGACCCGGCCGATCGCCTTGGAGAAAGTGTCCTTCGACATCTTGTAGCCCTTCGAGGTGTAGAAGGAATAGATCGTCTCGGCCACCTTGCCCGGGTTGGTCTTGAAGTCCTTGGCGGCGTCGAGCCAGGCCTTGAGATAAGCGACCACGGCGTCGGGGTTCTTGTCGACGAATTCGGGCGTCGCCGCCATGAACACCGGCAACTTGTCGAAGGAATAGAATTCCTCGACCGTGATGGCGAGACCGTCGGCCTCCGCGATCGCGTTGTAGGGCTCGACATTGACCATGGCGTCCACGGTCTTGGCCGCCATGGCGGCGACCATGTCGTTCACGTTCATGCGGATTTCCTGGTAGTCGCCCTTGTGCAATCCGTGCTTGGTGGCGATCTGGTCGACGAAGATATTGCCGGTGGACGAGCCGGTCTGGTTCGCCACTTTCTTGCCCTTCAGTCCTTCGACCGTGGTGATGCCGAGATCCTTGCGCACCATCACGCGCGCGGTCTTGCCGACATATTCGATCATGGCGATGGCGATCAGGCCGCCTTTGTCATGGCCGATGGCGAAGGAGGGGCCGGCATAGGTGCCCATGTCGACCTGGCGGGCCACCATCTGCTGCATGGTGAGATTGCCCGAAGGCACCGCAAATTCCTCGAACTTGACGCCGTGCTTTTCCAGGTAGCCGGAGCGCAGCAGATAGTAGGTCGGCATGCCCCACATATTGGTCTGGTAGCCTTGCCGCACGGTGGCCATGTCGGCGCGGGCGGGCACGCCAAACCCGGCCGCCAGCGCACCGGCGCCGGCGCCGATCAGCGCGTGGCGGCGGGTCAGTCCTTTTTGCGGAAACGTCATCGCTTGTCCTCCCCATCTGTCATTCCGGGACGGCCGAAGGCTGGACCCGGAATCCATATTCCGCAGCGCTGAAGATTATGGATTCCGGGTTCGCTCGCTGCGCTCGCGCTCCGGAATGACGCAGTGTTAAACGCGTTTCCTCAATGTGCGGCCTCATGGCCGAGATGCCGCAGCAGGTCTTTCTGGCATTCCAGGAATTCGACGCTTAAAGGATCGCGCGGGCGCGGCAGCGCGATCTTGATTTCGGTCTTCACCGTGCCCGGATGTGGGCTCATCACAATGACCCGGTCGGCGAGGTAGACCGCTTCGCCGACATTGTGCGTGACGTAAATCACGGTCTTGCGGGTTTCCCGCCACACGTCCGCGAGCAGCCGCTGCATGTCGTCGCGGGTGAGCGCATCGAGCGCGGCGAACGGCTCGTCCATCAGGAGCACCGCCGGGTTGTAGGCGAGCGCGCGCGCGATGGCGACGCGCTGCTGCATGCCGCCGGAGAGGTGATGCGGATAGGAGCCGGTGAATTTTTCGAGCTTCACCAGGCGCAATTGCTCGCGTGCGATCTTCTCGCGCTCGTCCTTCGCCACGCCCTTCATTTCCAGTCCGAAGGCGACATTGCCGAGCGCGGTGCGCCACGGAAAGAGCTGCGCGAAATCCTGGAACACCACGCCGCGGTCCATGCCGTGGCCGGTGACGGTCTTGCCGCCGATGCGGATTTCGCCGGCAGCGGGCGCCAGGAAGCCGGCGATGATGTTGAGCAGCGTGGACTTGCCGCAGCCGGAAGGGCCGACGATGCAGAGGAATTCGGAGGCGTCGATGTTGAAATTGACGTCCTTGACGCCGGGCACTTTGCCGCCGGGCGTGTCGTAGACGAGCGTGACGTCGCGGATTTCAATGGGGAGCATTTCTTTTTACCGTTCCGCACTGCATGCAGGTTTAACAAATCTCGATATTGCCGCGCGTTTCTTCACCTCTCCCATAGGGAGAGGCCGACGCGCGTTAGCGCGTCGGGTGAGGGGTTACAGATTCACTGAGTCAGGAACCCCCTCACCCGAAACCGAACCCTCTCCCCAACGGGGAGAGGGAGCACGCTTCCAATCGCGGCGGCCGCTTCGCATCATACTAAGTACGCATCAACCCTTCGCCGCTCGCACCATGCCCCAGCGCTGCACGGTGGCCTTCTCGATCGAGCCGAACACCGCGCGCTCGAACACGAATCCGATCGCGCCGATCACCACCAGCGAGGCGATCATGACGTCGGTCTGCAGGAACTCCTTGGAATCGAAGATCACCCAGCCCAGCCCCCAGTCGGAAGCCGCGATCATCTCTGCGCCAATCACGCCGATCCAGGCGCGCAAGAATGCCTGTCGCATGCCGGTGATGATGAAAGGCGACGCGCCCGGAATGATGACCTTCCAGAACAGCCTGTGTTCGTCGGCGCCCATGGCGCCGGCCGCGCGCAGCCACAGCGGATTGACCGAGCGCACGCCCGACCAGGTGTTGAACAGCATCGGGAAGCTGGCGGCATAGAACACGATCAGGATCGTGGTCAGATTGCCGATGCCGAACCAGAGCATGAACAGCGGCACCAGCGCGAAGGAAGGGATCGGCATCAGCGCGCTAACCAGCGGCAGGAAGAAGTTCTCGATCGCCGCGAAGCGCGCCATCAAAATGCCGAGCGGCAGGCCGACCGCGACGGCGAGTCCGAAGCCGAACAGCACGCGGTAAAGCGTGAAGGCGGCATGCTCGATCATGCTGCCGTCGAGGATGCCGGCATAAAGCGTCTGCGCGACCGTCGGGATGGTCGGCATCAGCGCGGCGGCGAAATAGCCGCTGCGCGCGGCGGCTTCATAGGCGAGGGCGGCCACGCCGATGGTGATGGCGGCGCGGACATAGGTACGCGTGCTCTCCCTCTGCGCGCTCATGCCGCCACCATCCCCCAGCGCACGACCGTGTAGTCCTCGATCTTCTTGAAAACGAATTTCTCCAGCGCCAACCCGATCAGCGCGATCACCGCGATGCCGGCGAGCATGGCATCGGTGTTGAGGAATTCGCGCGCGCCGAAGATCAGCCAGCCCAGCCCCCACGGCACGGCGGCGAGCATTTCAACGGCGACCAGGATGCGCCAGGCCTGCGCCAGGCCGAGCCGCAGGCCGGTGAGGATATAAGGCAGCGCGCCGGGCAGGATCACATGCGTGAACAGCCGTCGGTCGTCGGCGCCCATGGATTGCGCCGAGCGCACCCAGATTTCCTTCACGGCTTTCACGCCGGTCCAGCTGTTGAAGATGATCGGGAAGGCCGACACGAAGCCGACCAGCAGCACGGCCGAAACATTGCCGAGCCCGAACCAGAGCAGGAACAGCGGCGCATAGGCGAGGCCGGGGATCGGCGCGCAGATGCTCACCAGCGGCAGGAAGATGTCTTCCGCCAGTCGTGAACGCCCCATCAGCACGCCGATGGTCACCCCGGCGACGCCCGCGAGCGCGAAGCCGGATACGAGCCGGATCACCGTCTCGGCGGTGTGATGCAGCAGGATGCCCGACAGCGTGAGCTGCACGAAGGACAGCGCCACCTGCTCGAGCGTCGGGAACAAGCGCGGCGGAAACACGCCGGCCCAGGCGACGATCTCCCATACAGCGCCGACCACCGCGAAGGGAAATACATTGCGCGCGAAAAGACGCAAGCGCTGAGCGCCGGCGTCTGGCGCGCGGCTCTCCATGCCGGTAACGGCAACGGTGCTGACGGCATCCTGCACGGTGCCCGCATCCTCCCACGATGTTTATTCGCCTGACCTCTTGCAGCGGGTCATGGTTGGGCCGTCTTGCAGCCGCCCTTGTTGGCAGGATAATGCGGTTTGAACGCCCACCACAAGCGGGCCGTGCGCGGCGGCCCACGCATTCGCGTCGGCCACTGGCGAAATGGCCGAAGAACGGCTAAAGGCCGGGCGAGCCGGCGTCGAGCGCCGTGTGGTCAAGGGAGAGTTTCGTGATGTCGAAGGATTTGAAGATCGGCTGGATCGGCGTCGGCCGCATGGGCTACCAGATGGTGGAGCGCCTGGCGAAAGCGGGCTACGACGTTTCGATCTGGAACCGCACCAAGTCGAAGGCCGAACCGCTGGCCCAGCACGGCGGCAAGATCGTGGACACGCTCGCCGATCTCGCCGGCGTCGATATGCTGTTCGCCATCGTGTCGGAAGGCAAGGACCTCGAGGAGGTCTATTTCGGCAAGCACGGCATCGTCACCACGGCGAAGGGCCCGCTGCCCAAGATCTTCGTCGACTGTTCCTCCATTTCGGTCGAAGACTCCACGCGCATCCGCGGCCGCCTGAAAGAGCATGGCATCGAATTCGTCTGCGCGCCGGTGTCCGGCAACGGTCTGGTCATCAAGGCGGGCAAACTTTCCGCCGTCGTCTCCGGTCCGGACGCGGCGTCGAAGGCGGCCATGCCGGTCATCGAGGTGTTCGCGCCGCGCGGTGTGTCCTATGTCGGCGACGGCGAGCTCGCGCGCATCTGCAAGATCGCCCATAACGTGATGCTCGGCGTGGTGATCGAAAACCTGATCGAGATCACCCTGCTGGCGAACAAGATGGGCGTGCCGCGCCATGCCTTCCTCGCCTTCATGAACAACGGCGTGATGGGCTCGATGTTCACCGCCTACAAGTCGCCGGCTTTGGTCAATCTCGACTGGACCGCGACCTTCACGCCCGAACTGCTGCGCAAGGACCTCGATCTCGGTCTCGAACTGGGCCGCGAATGGGATGTGCCGATGCCGGTAACGGCGGCCACCCGCGAAGTGATCCAGCAGCACATCGGCAAGGCGCTGTCGCAGCCGAACAGCAAGGAGATTCTGGCGCAGGACTTCGCCAAGATGGCCGAGACCATGGCCGAGCTGTCGGGCATGAAGCTGACGAGCGAGAACAAGAACGTCGGCACCGGGCTTTAACGCCAATCGGAACCTTGTTTGCTGACCGTGCCGCGATCTCACTTCCCCTCTCCCTTGTGGGAGAGGGTGCCCGCGCGAACGAAGTGAACGAGGGCGGGTGAGGGGGTAGGCTTTCATTTGAAGCGCTGACCCCTCGCCCGGTCCTCGCTTCGCTCGGACCACCCTCTCCCACGAGGGGAGAGGGTAGGCAGTGCTCGTGGTTCGCGCTGAGGCTTACGGCTTCGCGATGTGCCACGCGCCTTGCAGGAAGCCGTCGCCGGTGATGTCGCCCGGCTTCTTGTCGTTCTTCCAGGTGTAGAGCGGCTTGCCCTTATAGGCCCACTGCTTGCTGCCGTCGTCGCGCGCCAGCACCGTATAGCCGTCGCCAGCTTTGGCATCGGCGCTCGCCATCAGCGGCGGCCAATTGCCCGCGCAGGGACCGTTGCAGGCCGACTTGCCGCCGGCGTCCTTGTCGAACGTATAGAGCGTCATGCCTTTGGCATCGGTCAGCACCTTGCCCTTGGCGCTGTCGCCGGTCTTGGTCGGTGCCATTTGCGCAAAGGCAGCGCCGGCGAAAGCGAGCGCGGCGATGGCGAGAGCGGGCACGATCAGCTTTTTCATGGAATCCTCCGAAATTCGAGTGGCGGGTCTGTCATTCCCGACAGCATGAATCCCGCGAGGGCCCGCCTATTCCGGCCCGGGCCGAGAGAAATATTTCTCAATGGGTCGGAATATCCGCGAGTGGATATCGGAAACGCCGGAAGCGGGCCTGCGCGAGACCACCAGACAAACGCACGAAAAAAGAGGGCCCCTTGCGGGGCCCTTGTGCATAAGGTGGAGGATTCACACCGCCGTCTTAGCCTTAAGGGAGGAAAACGGCGGTCACGCACAAACTCACTCAATCGAGTGACGGCATTCATCACAAGTAAATAGGTTATAAATTCACCCCGGTCTAAATTCGTCCGATAAGCGTTTGTTTTCGTTGCGCTTCTGCTGTCCGTCGTAAACCGGCGCGCGGGTTCCATTGGCGACGGCCGCGCAACCGGATATGAGAGACGGAAACAACGGGAGAACACGCCATGGCTTTCACGCTCTACAACGCGCCGCAATCGACATGCAGCCAGCGCGTGCGCTTCGTCTTCAACGCCAAGGGACTCGCTTTCGACGAGGTCAAGCTCAACCTGTTGGAAGGCGATCAGCTCAAGCCCGAATACCTGAAGCTCAATCCCAATGGGGTGGTGCCCACGCTCGACCATGACGGCGCCATCGTGATCGATTCGACGGTCATCACCGAATACCTCGACGAGATCGAGCCGGAGACGCCCTTCACGCCGGAAGACCCGGTCGCGCGTGCCCGCATGCGCGCTTTGATGCATTTCATCGACGAGATGCCGGCGGCGGCGGTGCGCGTGCCGACCTTCAATCTCGCCTTCCTGCCCAGCTATCAGAGGATGAGCCGCGCGGAATTCATCGCGCACGCGGAATCGAAGCCGATCCGGCGCGAATTCCTGCTCAGCATGGGGCAGACCGGATTTCCGCAGTCCGAGATGGACAACGCCCTTGGGCGCCTGCGGCGCACCTATCTGCGCATGGACGCCGAGATCGAAAAGAGCGGCGGCCCCTGGCTGCTTGGCAAGGACATCAGCCTGGCCGACGTGGCCGTGATGCCGGCGCTGGTGCGCATGCACGATCTCGGCATGGCCGACCAGTGGCAGGACTTGCCGCGCATCGTGACCTGGTTCGACAATATCCGCGCGCAGGCGGCCTTCAAGCCGACCTATTATCACGGCTCGCTGCTGTCGGAACGCTTCCCGCATCTGCGCGAGGCGCAAGCCAAAAGCGCGTGAGCGCGCGCTCATTGTGACGCGCGCGGTCGTCGAGCAGGCGTCGGCCGTCAGGCCGCCGCCACCGCCGACGCGAGGCCTTTGCCGATGCCGTCGATCTGGCGCTGGATGGCGCGGCGGTCGAGCGCATGCAGGCGCAGATTGACCAGAATGCCGATGCGGTTCGACAGCATGCGGAACACATCGGCGTAAGCAAGCTGCACTTGCGCTTCGTTGCCGCCGGCCCGGGCCGGATCGGGGATGTCCCAGCGCGCGAAGATCGGCTGGCCGCGCCAGGCCGATTGCGGCATCAGCGCCGCATCGTCGCTGAGCGCGAAAATGAAGTCGAAGATCGGCGCGCCTGCGCCGGCCAGTTCGGTCCACGCCTTCGGGCGCAGTCCGGTCACGTCGAAATACGTCTTTTGCAACAGCGCGACCGCGTGCGGGTCGAGATCGACATGAGCCTGGATGCCGGCCGACAAGGCGCAGAACTTGTCGTGGCCTTCGCGGTTGAGAATGGCCTCGGCCATGATCGAGCGGGCCGCGTTGCCGCTGCCCAGGAAGAGAACGTTGTGCTTCGCACCGATTTCGCCCATGACGACTTCCCCGTTCCGCCTTTGATGAATTGCCCGCGCCGGCGTCCCTTGCTTGCGTCGCTTACTTGCGTCGCTTACTTGCGGCCCTTGCCGGCATCGACGCCGCGTGCGACGGATCGCGGGCCGCGGCATCGGGTCACGGCCGATCTCGTAGCGCTGAAAAGTTAAGTGGCGCTTATCGATTATTGTCATAATCGTTTTGCGCGCGAAGTTTTCGCGTCATCATCGCGCCGATTGCAAAGCGCGCGATCCGCTCATGACAAACATGTCAGTTGTAATACCGCGCCATTAAGAAGCCGGGAACGATTCACCGGTAGATCAAAGCTCGTTCTCGCCTTCCCAGGAATCCCGATGCGCCGACTGTTTTCCATGCGTTTGCCGATCGCGGCAAAGGCCATGCTGCTCATTGGCACGCTCGGCGTCTTGTCGGGCGCGGCCAACTGGTTCTGCCTGCGCAGTCTGAACGAGCTCGATCAAATCAACGCGGTCATCACCGAACGTGTCGAGCCGGCGCGCCTCACGCTGACCGAGGCCAAGATCGCGGTGGAATCGCTCGGCCTTGCGACCTACAAGCTGGCGGCCGCCAACGATCCCGACACGCAGCGCGAGGCCGCGGACGAACGCGCCGGACAATACGCCGCCGCCAAGGCATGGTTGAATGGCGTGACCGATTATTTGCCCGGCCACGCCGAAGACGTCGAGGGCATGCGCAAGCGGCTCGATATCGTCAATGGCATCGCGGACTCGGTCGACGCGATGATGAAGGCGAAGGAGCACGAGCAGGCACGCTGGACGCTCGAATTCAAGTTCGATCCGGCCTTGGTCGACGCCACGACCAACATGAATCGCCTGATCGACATTCTTGGCGGCCAGAACAAGATGACCATGGAGACGGCGGCCGCCAGCAAGGCATGGACGCACAATCTCCTGCTCGCGGTGCTGATCGGCGGCACCATCGCGACCGTGCTCTTGGCGATGGCGCTGGCGCATCGCGCGATCGCGCGGCCATTGCAGCGGCTGGCCGCCGCCATGCGCGAGATCGCGCAAGGCTCGTTGCAGACGCCGATCGAAGGGCTCAAGCGCAGCGACGAAGTCGGCACCATGGCGCGCGCCGTGCTGGTGTTCCGCGACAACGCCGTCGCATTGCGCGAGGCGCAGGAGATGCGCGCGCGGGCGCGCGAACAGGCGGAGGCCGACAAGCGCGCCGCGCTCGATCAGTTCGCGCGCCGTTTCGAAGGCCGCATCCTGAGCGTGGCCGAGGCGCTGGCCGGCTCGGCCGCCGCGCTCGACCAGTCGGCCCGCTCGATGAGCGAGGCGGCCGACGAATCGGGCCGCAATGCGCACGCTGCCGCCGTGGTGGCCGAGGAAACCACGGAGGTGGCGGCCACCGTCTCGCATGCCATCGACGAGCTTTCCATGGCCATGCACGACATCGACGCTCAGCTCGGCAATGCCTCGAGCGTGGTCGAAGAGGCCACCCGCCGCGCCGATGTCGCGGTCTCGCAGGCCGACGGCTTGACGCCCGCGGTGGCCGACATCGCCAAGGTCGCCGCCATGATCAATGCCATCGCCAGCCAGACCAACCTGCTCGCGCTCAATGCCACCATCGAGGCGGCGCGCGCGGGCGAGGCGGGGCGCGGCTTCGCGGTGGTGGCGCAAGAGGTGAAGACGCTGGCCGGACGCACCACGCAGGCACTCGCCAATATCCAGGATCGCACCGGCACGATCAGCGACATCATCGGCGACGTGCGCGGCGCGACGCAATCGATGTCGGGCGCGATCGCGCAGATCGAGACCATGGCGCGCGCGATCACCGGCTCGATCCGCCTGCAAAGCCAGGCGACGCAGAAGATCGCCGAGAGCGTCGATGGCGCCGCCATGCGCACGCGGCAGGTATCGTCGACCGTGGCCGGGGTGAGCGAGTTCGCCGCCCGCACGCGCGCCGGCGCGCAGCAGATTTCGCTCGCCGTCGCCGATCTCAACCGGCAGGCGGCCGCCTTGCAGGAAGAAGCGCAGCAGTTCGTGGCGCATGTGCGCGCGGCATGACGCCCGTGCACTAGCACAATGAGCGCGTTGTTGCGCTCCGCTACGCCGGCCCACACAATGGCGGCCAAGAATGCGGACCGACGATCCGCGCCGCTGGAGGAAGACGCCGTGCTCAGTGTCGCCAGAAACGAGATGCTCACCCGCGTCGGCCCGGGCACGCCGATGGGCAATCTGCTGCGCCGCTATTGGATGCCGATCGCCGGCGCGAGCGACCTCAAGGCGAACCCGGTCAAGCCGATGCGGCTGATGGGCGAGGACCTGGTGCTCTACCGCGATCTCGGTGGCCGCTACGGCCTGATCGCGCGCCACTGCGCGCATCGCAGCGCCGATCTCGCCTATGGCATGGTGGAGGAGCGGGGGTTGCGCTGCTCGTACCACGGTTGGAAGTTCGACGAAGCCGGTGCTTGCGTCGAGCAGCCCTATGAGGAAATCGCCAATCCCAATCCGAAATCGCGCGACGGCTGCGCCATCGCCGGCTATCCGGTGCGCGAGGTGGCGGGACTGTTGTTCGCCTATATGGGGCCGTCGCCGGTGCCGGAATTGCCGGTGTGGGAGCCGTTCACCTATCAGAACGGCTTCCGCGAAATCGTCACCGCCGAGGTGCCCTGCAACTGGTTCCAGTGCCAGGAGAACTCGATCGACCCGGTGCATTTCGAATGGATGCACGACAATTGGAGCGCCAATCTGCGCGGCCACAATACGCAGACGCCCCGCACGATGAAGCTGCGCTTCGACGAATTCGAGCACGGTTTCGTCTATCGCCGCATCCGCGAGGGCGGCGACGAGGACGATCCGAACTGGACGGTGGGGCGCGTCGCGCTGTGGCCGAACGCCTTCTATCTCGGCATGCATTTCGAATGGCGCGTGCCGGTCGACGACGAGAACACGCTCAGCATTTCCTGGTTCTTCATGCGCGTGCCGAAGGGCCGCGAGCCCTATGTGCAGGACGAGGTGCCGGTCTGGGCGAGCCCTATTCGCGATGCCGACGGGCGTTGGATTACCAGCCACGTGGTCAATCAGGACATCGTCGGTTGGGTCGGGCAGGGCCGCATCGCCGACCGCAGCAAGGAGAACCTGCGTTCGAGCGACATCGGGATCATCGAGATGCGGAAGCGCTTCTTCGCCGATCTCGACAGGGTGGCGGCGGGGCGCGATCCCTCCGGTGTGCTGCGCGATGCCCAAGCGGCGTCGTGCGTGCCGCTGCCGGACATCATGCGCCAATACAATGTCGGGGGTGCATCACTCGCCGACTACGACAAGCACCCGCTCACGCGAGAGCGCCTTGCCGGCTTCCGCCATCACTACGGCCAGCCGGCCGAGGTGCGGCGCGCTTTCGCCGAAGCGATGGGGATTGACCCGTGATGCGCTTGCGTTGCCCCAAATTCCGGTCGTCCCCGCGAAAGCGGGGACCCAGCTCTGAGTCTGCGCTGGATTCCCGCTTTCGCGGGAATGAGCGGTCGATTGGGCGCCTCCACCCAACTGCCAATCGAGCTATCGCGCGGTAATCGATAATGAGGCGGTCGGCGCGGTGCGCGCCTTCTTGGCATCCTCGAAGCCGTGCATGCCGAGATACCACTGGATCGCCACCACGGCGCCCTTGATCGGCTGCAGCAGGCCAAGCGACATGCCGAGCGCGATCAGCGGCCACATCGTCATGCTCAGCCACAGCGCCGGGGCAAGTTCGGTTTCCACCGCCAGCACGATCGGCACCAGCACGTGGCCGACGATCACGATGTCGAGATAGGCGGGGAAATCGTCGGCGCGGTGGTGATGCAGTTCCTCGCCGCAGGCGGGGCAGGCATCGGCCACTTTCAGAAACTTGCGGAACATCTTGCCCTCGCCGCAGGCCGGGCAGCGCCCGCGCAAGCCGCGGCTCACCGCCTCGCCGGCTCCGAGTGGGGCAATGGCCGCCGATGTCGTTTGAATTCGGTTCTGCATCGCGCTCGCGTGTCCTGCTGAAGGCTTCGGCTCCACCGAACCATGACATAGGCGCAGCCTGCCCGGAAAGCCACGTCTTTGCCGCAGGGCTGGCCTGCGCCGGCCCTTCTCAGCCGGTCCGCATGAACAGATGGCCCACCCGCCACATCAGGGCGAAAAAGCCGCGCGCCAGCGCGCGCCGCTCGGCCAGGCTCGCCGGCTGGCGCAGCCGCTCGGCGATTGTCTTGATCGAGGTCTCGCCGTCGGCGAGGTGGAGCATGGCCTCCTCGACGGGCGTGCGGGTGAATTCGTAGCGCCCGCGCCGGAACCGGCCGCCGCCGAGCGGCAGCAGGCCGGGATGGCGCACCGGCCTGTAGTTGAGCCAGCCATTGCTCTCGAAACTGATGCGCCAGGGCGGCGTGGCGTGCGGATGCCGCGCCATGAAGGTGTGCCGGCCGGTCGCCAGCGCGAAGTCGTCGACGATGCTCCATTCCGCTTCCGGGCTGACATGGTCGAGCCGCGCCCACAGCGGCGATGACGGATCGACATGCACCTCGCGGGCGTAGAGCCCATTATCGTCCCAGCCCTGGAACATCAGCCCTGCGCGGGCGACCAGATCGAGCACGCCCTCGACCGAAAAAGCGCGGTCCTGCGGATGCAGGAAAATATCGACCAGATCGGCGTCGTCGATGCTGTCGGGATGCGGCAGGAACCCGCGCAGATAGTGGTGCGCGGGCAGCGCCTTCAGCACCTCGCGCGCGCATTTGATATCGGCGGGCTCCTGCTTGAGCCCGAGCCGGCGGAACATGTCCTGCAGGAAATAGACGCCAGCGCGCCGCCCGTCGGCGTAAACCATGCCGTAGAGCACGCCATGCGGCGCCAGCACGGAGGCAAGCGCGCGCAAGCCCTCGTCCGGCTGTTCCATGTGATGCAGAACGCCGGTGCAGACGATGAGATCGAAGCGCTCGGGCGCACCGGCGAGGTCGAGCAGATTGCGGCGTTCGAGTTTCAGGTTCTTCAAGCCGTGGCGCT
>DASZQT010000447.1:0-14437 GCA_035549515.1 Pseudolabrys sp.
GCAGCAACAAACCCTGAAACAGGCCGATGCCAAGTCGAAATGCTGCAATCCTCGGCACGTTCATCACCGTCGCCTCCAGACTCTGCAGCCTAGCTAAGCCCGATGATATGGATGACCGGTTAAAATGGTCGTGGCCCGGTAAAGCTGCTCCAACAGCATGATGCGCACGAGCTGATGCGGCCAAGTGGCGGTGCCGAAGGCGAGCCGCAGCGTGGCGCGATCACGCAGGCTTTCCGCGAGCCCGTCGGCGCCACCGATCACGAACACCGCTGCCGGTCTGTCGCCGGCGCGCCATTGGCTGAGCTGCGCCGCCAAGCCCGCGCTATCGAGATTGTCGCCGCGCGAATCGAGCAGCACCACCGCCGCGCCTTGCGGAATCACGTTGGCGAGCGCGATCGATTCCTCGAGCATGCGCTTGGCGGGCTCGTCGGCGCGGCTTTCGCGGATTTCGATGACTTCGACGTCGCGCAGGCCGAGCGAGCGGCCGGTCTGCCCGGCGCGCTTGCGGTAGCGCTCAGCGAGCTCGGTCTCCGGGCCCTGTTTCAGCCGTCCGACGGCGGCGACGATGATTCGCATCGCCGTCGATCGTATCAGTTCGCGGGTGAGCGCTTGCCGTCCGCCTTACCCGCCGACCACATCTTTTCGAGATTGTAGAAGGCACGCACGTCCGGCTTGAACACATGCACGATGACGTCGCCGGCGTCGATCAGCACCCAGTCGCCCTGCTTGAGACCCTCGACCCTGACATTGCGCAGGCCGGCGGCATGCAAGTCCTTGATCACGTTCTCGGCGACCGAGGCGACATGACGCTGCGAACGGCCCGAGGTCACGACCAGATAGTCGCAGATCGGGGATTTGCCGGTTTGATCGATGGTAACGGTGTCCTCGGCTTTCATGTCATCCAGGCGCGCGAGGACGATGCGCAATGTCTCCTGCGCGTCGGGGCGCCGGGAGACGGTTTCGGGCGTGCTCGTCGCGGCCCGAGAAATTGCAGGCGTGGCCAGGGGGTTCTGTCCTTTCGGTCGGTTGCTCTCGTCGGTTTGCTACAAGCGCCCGCCACGAAGCGGGCCAACAGCGAAGATAACTATTTCGCGTGCTTTTCGCCACTTGTGCCGCAATTTTTGTGCGCGTCGGCGCCGTCCTCGGCATCCGCCTCCGAAGTTCCCGGGCCGCCCCGGCGCAGCGCGCGCAGCGCGGTCGAAGACAAAGGCGACTTCAGGCCGTGCAGGAAGGTCCAGGCCGGCGGGTTTCGGCCCGGCAGGGTGGTCACGGCATGTTCCGGAATGCGCGACAGCCGCAGCGCCTGTCCGGCCGGGCTGGCGCCGGCATAGAGGCTCGGGCCGAGCCGGTCGACGACCACGATGGGCATCAGCTTTGCGATGTCGCGCCATCTCTGCCAGCGGTGGAAGCTGCGCAAATTGTCCGCGCCCATGATCCAGACGAAGCGGACGCCCGGGCAGCGGGCCTTCAGCCAGCGGATGGTGTCATAGGTGTATCGCGTCTTGATGACAGCCTCGAGCCCGGTCACGTCGATGCGCGGGTGATGGGTGAGCGCGCGGGCGGCCGCGATGCGCTGGCCGAGCGGCGCCAAGCCGTTGGTATTTTTGAGGGGATTGCCGGGGGTGACCAGCCACCACACGCGGTCGAGCTGGAGCCGCTTAAGTGCCAGTAGCGCGGCGGCCAAATGCGCCTGGTGCGGCGGATCGAACGTGCCGCCGAACAGCCCGATCCTCATGCCAGGGGCATGCGGGGGCAGCACCCGCTCCGAACGGTCGAGCTCCTGCGGTTTCACGGCCGGATCTGACCGTTTCCGCGGATGCGGTATTTGAACGTCGTCAGTTGCTCGACGCCGACGGGCCCGCGCGCGTGCAGCCGGCCGGTAGCAATGCCGATTTCGGCGCCGAAGCCGAATTCACCGCCGTCGGCGAACTGGGTCGAGGCATTGTGCAGCACGATGGCCGAATCGACCTCGCGCAGGAACCTTTCGGCGGCGGCGGCATCGTCGGTGACGACGGCATCGGTATGGTGCGAGCCGTATCGCTCGACGTGGGCGATCGCCTCGCCGACGCCGTCGACCACCTTGGCCGAAATGATGGCGTCGAGATATTCGGTCGACCAGTCCTCCTCGGTCGCGGCTTTGACGCGCGGATCGACCGCCTGCACCGCCTTGTCGCCGTGAATCTCGCAGCCGGCATTGATCAGCATCTCGATCAGCGGCTTCAGATGCGTGGCGGCGCAGGCCTTGTCGACCAGCAGCGTTTCGGCCGCCCCGCACACGCCGGTACGGCGCATTTTCGCGTTGAGCACGATGGATTTGGCCATGTCGAGCGAAGCCGCCTTGTCGATGTAGACGTGGCAGACGCCTTCCAGATGGGCGAACACCGGAATGCGCGCTTCGTTCTGCACGCGGGCGACCAGGCCCTTGCCGCCGCGCGGCACGATGACGTCGATGTTGCCGCCGGCGCCGCCGAGCATAATGCCCACCGCCGCGCGGTCGCGCGTCGGCACCAGTTCGATCGCGGCCTCCGGCAGGCCGGCCTCGCGCAGGCCCTGCTGCAAGGCGGCGTGGATGGCGCGGCTGGAGCGGGTCGAATCGGAGCCCCCGCGTAGGATCGCGGCATTGCCGGCCTTCAGGCAGAGCGCGCCGGCATCGGCGGTCACATTGGGCCGGCTCTCATAGATGATGCCGATGACGCCGAGCGGCACCCGCACCCGCTCGATCAGCATGCCGTTCGGCCGGGTCCAGGCCTCGGTGACGGCCCCGACCGGATCCTTAAGGTCGCGGATGACCTCAATGCCGGCGGCGATGGCCTCGACCCGCGCGTCGTTGAGCGCCAGCCGGTCGAGGAAGGAGCCGGCGACCCCGGCCGCGCGCGCCTCGGCCACATCCTCGGCATTGGCTGCCAAAATCTGCGCCTTGTGGGCGCGTATGGCCGCCGCCATGCGGTCGAGCGCACGGCTTTTCTGCTCGGCCGAGGCGAGCGCCATCACGCGCGCCGCGGCGCGCGCGGAGCGGCCGATATCGGCCATCACGGCGGCGATATCGCCGGTGCCCTCAATGCTCTTCAGTGGCGTCGTCATGTCGCCGAGGTCCGTTGCCCCTTCATCGGGCTGTTACCTAACATGGCCCTGTTCCGGCCGCGAGGTGCCTAGCGCACAGGCATAGCAGCACCGGCGCCTGGGGATAACGTGGACAACCGTACCGCGTCCGGCCCTGGTCAAGGGGCTTACACATAGTGGTGCCAAGCTGCCTCCGGTTTTCGGATCGCGCATGATCTTATCCGGAAACCGTTTTTCCGCCCGGATCGGCCGGAACGGCTATCTCCGGGTTGGGTGCTTGGAGGGTAACATGGCGTATCGATCGACGAGGCTACCGACCCGCTTTCCGGTTGGCACCAAATTCGTGATCGAAAGTGGTCAGCACGACGAAGGCCAGGAACCGGTCTACAGCCGCTATCTTGAATTCCCGGACGGTACTTTCCTGGCGCTGCCCGCGCGGGCGGTCCCGGAACGGCGCAAATCAGCCGAACCGAAGGTTGCCGTGCCGGGCCGGCGCAGCCGCCGTCAGCGCGCCCGGGCACACTGAGCCGGCTGCGGGACACTCGCCCAAACTACTGAAAACAAAAAAGAAAGGGCCCGAAGGCCCTTGGGGGTAGTGCTGCCTGACGGCATCGATCGCTGGGATGCCGCCGGCTGTCGCCGATCGACGGCCGGGATGGGGTGCAGGAAGATGCTGGCCCCGGCCGCCCGCGACTTTATGGGCGTGATTGGACCGCGCCCGACGCCCGCGGACAACCTGCCAAATCGTCGCGAGCCAAATCGTCGCGGGGGCCCCGGCCCTACTCCCCGCCCAAGGCCAGATCGTCGCGGTGGATCATCTCGGTGCGGCCGGTATAGCCCAGGATCGACAGCACATCGGCCGACGACAGCCGCTTGATCTTGTCGGCTTCCTCGGCGTCGTAGGCGATCAGACCGCGCCCGATTTCGGCGCCGTCCGGCCCGCGCACCACCACCGCATCGCCGCGCTGGAACGCGCCCTCGACCTTCAGCACGCCGGCCGGCAGCAGGCTCTTGCCGGTGCGCAGCGCACGCACCGCGCCGGCATCGATGATGAGCGCGCCGCGCGGCTCGAGCGAGCCGGCGATCCATTTCTTGCGCGAGGTCACCGGATTGGCCGGCGTCAGAAACCAGGTGCAGGGCGCGCCTTCCGCGATGCGCTTGAGCGGATGCGGCACATGACCGGAAGCGATCACCATATGCGTGCCGGCGGTGGTGGCGATCTTGCCGGCCTCGATCTTGGTCACCATGCCGCCGCGCGACAGTTCAGAGCCGGAGGCGCCCGCCATGGCCTCGATCTCCGGCGTGATGCGCGCGACGACCGGCACCAGCCGGGCATCGCTTCCCTGCACCGGCGGCTTGTCGTAGAGCCCGTCGATGTCGGACAAGAGCACCAGCAGATCGGCACTCACCATGGTGGCGACGCGCGCGCCCAGACGGTCGTTGTCGCCGTATCGGATCTCGGACGTGGCGACCGTGTCGTTTTCGTTGATGACCGGCACCGCGCGCCATTCCAGCAGCTTGGCCACCGTCGAGCGCGCGTTGAGATAGCGCCGGCGCTCCTCGGTATCGCCCAGCGTGACCAGCACCTGGCCGGCGGTGATGCCGTGCACCGACAGCACTTCCGACCAGGCGCGCGCGAGCGCGATCTGCCCGACCGCCGCGGCGCCCTGCGCTTCCTCGAGCTTGAGCGGCCCGCGCGGCAAGCCCAGCACGGCGCGGCCGAGCGCGATGGCGCCGGACGAAACCACCAGCAGGTCGCGCGGCTGCACCGCCCTGCCGGCGGAAGCGAACTCGCCCTTATGCAGTGCCGCGATGTCGGCCGCGAGGCTTTCGAGCCAGTCGCGCTTGATCGCGCCGGCCGCGGAGTCGACCAGCAGCGAGGAGCCGACCTTGACGACGATGCGGCGGAAGGTGGTGAGGGCGGGCGTGGTCGACATCTTGCGTGGCTCGGGGCAGGAACGGTGCGAGGGTTTAACAACCTTTCGCCGCGCCGTCATGGTGTCTCGGCGGCGCATCGGCAGGCCCGGCGTCCGGATGCGCAGTCGCGGCCAGCAACGTTACGGATGCCTTCTCGGTCCGGCCGCAATGTTCATCAAATTGCGTGGCCAAACGATCAAATAATACAATTATCCCGAGTATCCAAATGAGGATAAGCGTCCGTCGCCGCGAGAACATGAACGCGCTCACACGGTGTGAAGGTGATCCATGCGTAAGCCCGATCGATACGAACAACGTGCCCGCGAGCTTGCGCTCGCGGCCGGTGTCGATCCCGACAGCCGAGTCGAGCGACCGGGGCAGCGATCGATGCCGGCCTGGTGTGTCTATCGTCAGGCGGCGCGCGAGGAAGAAAACCTGCGGCAGGCCGAAGCCCTGTCGGCGGCACTGCCCTCGCTGAGGCCTCAGGCGGCACAATACCGCAACAGTCCGCTCAAAGTGTTCGGCGCGCATGACGATGCGACGATCGCGCAGATGCGCAATTGCATGTCGGTCGGCAATGCGGTGGCCGGCGTCATCTGCGCCGACGGACACCTCGGCTATGCGCAGCCGGTTGGCGGCGTGATCGCGTATGAGAAGCAGATCAGCATCTCCGGCGTCGGGTTCGACATCGGCTGCGGCAACATGGCGGTGCGGCTCGATACGCCGTTCTCTGCCATCCAGGATCGCGTGGGCGCCATCATCAAGGACGTCAGCAGCGTCGTTTCCTTCGGCCTCGGGCGCACTAACAGTGAACGGGCGGAGCATGCGCTGTTCGACGACGGCGATGCCTGGCGCGAGTCCGATATGGAAGCCTACCGGCAGAAGGCGGCGGCGCAGCTCGGCACCGTCGGCTCCGGCAATCACTATGTCGACCTGATGACGGACGAGAACGGCCTTGTCTGGATCGGCGTGCACTTCGGCAGTCGCGGCCTCGGGCATACCAGCGCCACGCGCTATCTCAAGGCGGCCGGCGGCAAGGATGGGATGAATGTGCCGCCCGCCGTGGTCGACGAGGACAGCGAGCTCGGCCGCCGTTACATTGCAGCGATGGAATTGGCCGGTCGTTACTCTTACGCAGGCCGCGAATGGGTGATCGAGCGCGTGCGCAAGATCATCGGCGGCGTCGTAACCGACAAGGTCCATAACCACCACAATTACGCGTGGCGGGAGAACCATAACGGCCGCGATCTCTGGGTCGTGCGCAAAGGAGCCACGCCGGCCTTTCCGGGCCAGCGCGGCTTCGTCGGCGGCTCGATGGGCGACGATGCGGTCATCATTGAAGGCGTCGACAGTCCCGAAGCGCGCGCCTCGCTCTATTCGACCGTGCACGGCGCCGGGCGCCTGTTCGGTCGCAAGGAAGCCAAGCGCAGGTTTTCACGCGTACAAATGGACGCGTGGCTGCAATCGCGCGGCGTCACCTTGATCGGCGGCGATCTTGACGAAAGCCCGATGGCCTACCGGCGCCTGCCGGAGGTGCTTGCGCAGCACGCGGGGACGATTCGCGTGCTGCACACGCTGCGGCCGTTCGCGGTCGCGATGGCCGGCGAAGGCGAGTTCGATCCGTTCAAGGACTGAAAAAGCCCGCCGCCGGACCTGCCGCGGCGGCGATAACCGAGAGGGACGGCCGGGCGCCACATGCGCGCCCGTCCGTCCCCATCGCGCAGCGATGCCGCCTCGTTACTTGCTCATCGGGCTGGTGCTGGCCGGATTGCTCGGATTGCTCGAGCCCATGCCGGAACCGGTCGTGCTGCTCGGATTCTGCACACAGGTCTCCGTGCCGGTCTTGGCCTTCTCGCACATCGCCATGGTCTGATATTGGCAGTTCAGCGTGGCGTCCGGCCCGCCCTGCAAGCAGAATTTGCCGTTTCCGTTGCTCGCCGCGCTGGCGACGCCGGACGTCAGGGCGATGGCGGCAACGGCAAATAGTGTAGCGGTGATCGATCGCATCGTTCTCTCCCGTGGACTAACGCACCCCAGCCCACGCGTAACGCGGGCCGCGTTGCCGCCGTTCCGCGCCCGGCCGAATATTCGATGCGTTTGCCGCAATGCGAAAAATCGCGCTGCGGAAGCGCGCTTGCTCCGCCCGCCATGCAAAGGCTAATGAAACTCATCGGATCGGGGAGCGAACGAACGTCCATGGCGGATAATCTCGTGCTGATCGCCGGCGGCGGCATCGGCGGGCTGGCAACGGCGCTCACGCTCAATCAGATCGGCGTGCCCTCGATCGTGTTCGAGACGGTGCGCGAGATGCGTCCGCTTGGCGTCGGCATCAATCTGCAACCCAACGCGGTGCGCGAACTCTACGATCTCGGCTTCAGCGAGCGCGACCTCGATCGCGTCGGCGTGCCGGCGAAGGAATGGGCGCTGGTGGGCTTGAACGGCAACGACATCTATTCGGAACCACGCGGGGTCCTCGCCGGCTACAACTGGCCGCAATATGCGGTGCATCGCGGCCTGTTCCATATGCTGCTGCATGAGAAGCTCATCGAGCGCGCCGGGCCGCAGGCGGTCCAACTCGCCAGCCGGGTGACCGCCTACGCCAAGAACCGCGACGGCGGCGTGCGCGTGCTCATCGAGCACGCCGACGGCTCACGCTCCGAGACGAGCGGCACGCTGCTGATCGGCGCCGACGGCATCCATTCGGCAGTACGGGCGCAGATGCATCCCAAGCAGCCACCGATCCATTGGGGCGGCGCAGTGATGTGGCGCGGCACGACCCGGGCCAAGCCGATCCGCAGCGGAGCATCCTTCGTCGGCCTCGGCACGCATCGCCAGCGCGTGGTGTTTTATCCGATCTCCGCGCCCGATCCGCAGAGTGGCCTCGCCATGATCAACTGGATCGCGGAAGTCACGCTCGACAATAGCGAAGGCTGGAAGCAGAGCGGCTGGTTCCGGCAGGTGGCGACCTCGGATTTCGTGCACTACTTCGAGAACTGGATTTGGGATTGGCTCGATGTGCCGGCGCTGATCCGCGGCAGCGACAGCGCGTATGAAAATCCGATGATCGACCGCGATCCGGTTTCGACCTGGCGCGACGGTCCGGTGGCGCTGCTCGGCGACGCCGCGCATGCCATGTATCCGACCGGCTCCAATGGCGGCAGCCAGGCCATTGTCGATGCGCGCGTGCTGGGCGCCTGCATGGTCGAGCACGGCGTCGGTGAAGCGGCGCTCGCCGCCTATGACGACAAATTGTGCGGGCCGATCTCGCAATTGATCCTGCGCAATCGCGGCGCCGGCCCGTTCGGACTGCTCAATATGGTGGACGAGCGCTGCGGCGGCACGTTCGATAGTATTGACGATGTTGTTCCGCCGGCGGAGCGCGCCGAATTCATGGCGGGCTACAAGGCGGCCGCCGGCTTTGCCATCGAGAAGCTCAATAAGGCGCCGCCGACGATTCCCCCGGGCGCACGCGCCCGCGCGGTGGAAGTCGCCTGAACCGATCGCCTATTTGCGCTCCTGCAGCACCGCCAGAACGGCGGCGGTGAAGAAGGCGGCCGCGAATAGCCAGGCGGAAACATCCGCCACATCCGCGATCTTGTCCGCGCTCGGGTCGCCGTTGAGAATAAGCGCCACCGCTCCCGTCACGATCGTCAACAGCAGTGTGACGACCATCACCGGCAGCAGAAGCAGAATGACGTCGTGCCAGGACCCTGACTTGAAGAGGCGGGATATCATACGTCGTCTCCCGGACTAAACGTGGAACCGCCCTTCCAGCTAGTTTAGCGTGGCGCGGGCACGGGGCAAGTTCCAATCATGAAAGCCATCCAGATTTCCGCTTCGGGCGGGCCCGAGGTGCTTTCCCTCGTCGACCTGCCCGATCCCACGCCAAGCGAGGGCGAGGTGTTGGTGCGCGCCCACGCCATCGGCGTCGGGAAGCCGGACGTGCTATTCCGCACCGGCGTCTATCGCTGGCGGCCGCCACTGCCGGCGGTGCCGGGCGCCGAAATGACCGGCGTTATCGAAGCCGTCGGACCTGGCGTGACCGATTTACGCATCGGGGAGCGCGTTCTGGTGTACCGCTTTGCGGGCGGCTGCTACGCCGAGAAAATCGCACTGCCAGCGTCCGAGGTCAGCCCGCTGCCGGCCGCGATCGATCTCGACGATGCCGTCAGCATCCCGAACTACCAGGTGGCCTGGGCGCTCCTGAACGAAGCCGCGCGCGGCCTCGCGCCCAAGACGGTCTATGTCAATGGCGCGGCCGGCGGCATCGGCGCGGCGGTGATTCAACTCTGCCGGCTCGCCGGCATCGATATCATCGCCGGCGCCAGCACCGCGGAAAAATGCGCCTTCGCGCATGCGCAAGGCGCGACGCATACCGTCGATTATGGCCGCGACAACGTCGTCGAGCAGATACGCGACCTCACGAATGGACGCGGCGTCGACCTCATCCTGGACCACATCGTGGGCAAGGACTTCACCGACAACCTGAAAATGCTGGCGCCGATGGCCATGATCGTGTCGTTCAACGCGCTCGGCGGCTTTCCGGAGAAGGACCTGTTCCGCGAAATGCGCGCGCACCTGCCGGTGAGCCCGGCCGTGCGCTGCTTCACCATGCACTCGTTCGACCGCGATCTTGAAGCGCGCCGGCGCATCGCCGCACGCACAATCGAATTGTTCGCCGCCGGCAAGGTCAAGCCGCCGGTGCATGCCCGGCTCAAGCTGGCGGAAGCGCGCCGCGCGCACGAGATGCTCGACGCCCGCGAAGCACTCGGGAAGATCCTGCTAAAACCATAAAGCAGATTATGCTTGGAACTCGCTCGTCGCGAGCGCCTCGTGCGAATCCGTTGCAGACGCGGCCGTCTCACTCGCAAACTTATTGATTTGTGCTTCTTCGCCACTGAAGATGCCGCAATCCGATTCCACATCGACTGTTCGAGCATTAATTCGTGGCAGGGACGTCGCGGCCGCTCGATAATTTTCCACTTGTGCGCTCCCGCCACGTCGATGAAGTGCGGGAGGCGTTGGCGCGCGTCTATGCGCGGCCCACGCTGACGATCGCCAATGGCTACAAGACCATCGATGCCGTCATGAACGACTGCCGGCTGCAGCACGTCGCGCTCGCCTTCGGCAGTTACGGCACCGCCGTCGAGGTACAATATCCGGCCACCGAACGTTTCATGATGGTGCTGCCGTCCTGCGGCGGAGCCGAACTGGTTACGCGCAAGACGCGAGTGACACTGGCGCCCGGCGGAAGCGCCACGGTCTCACCCGATACCGGATTCAACGGCCGCTATGGGGCGGACTACGAATTCATGATGCTGAAGATCGACGCACAGGCGCTGACGCGGAAGCTGCTCACGCTCACCGGCGCGACCATCAACGAGCCGCTGCGCATGCACCCGCGCATCGTCGCCAGCCGGTCCGAGACGCGCATTCTGCATGAGTATCTCCCCATGCTCGCCGGCACGCTAAGCACCGCCGACGCGCCGATGCCGGCCTGGTGGATCGCGCAGACCGAACAGCTCCTCATGGTCATGTTCCTGTGCAGCCACCAGCACAACTACAGCCACCTGCTGGAACAGCAGCCGCGCGGCTCCGCGCCGTTTCAGGTGCGCCGCGTCGAGGAATTCATCGAGGCCAATCCGGAATGTCCGGTCACGCTCGAGGATCTCGCCGAGGTCAGCGGCGTGAGTGCTTTCAGCCTGTTCCGCGCCTTCAAGCGGGCCCGCGGCTACTCCCCGTTCGAATTCGCCGCCCGGCTGCGCGCGCGGCGCGACAAAGCACGACGATGAAAGCCATGCATCCGCTCGACGATTTTCCCCTGGTGCGAACCGAGAGTTTCGAGGAATTGCGCGCCGCGCTCGCCCGCATCTATGTCGCGCCGGTGCTGGAGCCGGTCGACCGCGATTGGCGGCTGAGGGCCGTCCAGAATCACCGACAATTGCGGCAGATCGGCGTGAGCTATGGCTCCTATGGCACCGGCGTCCGCTTTCGGTTTGCCGAGCCCAAGATCGTGTCGCAGATTTTTCCGATTCGCGGCAAGGCGGGGCTGGCGGTGGACGCCTCGCACGTCGCCATCGATCCCGAGCGCACCGCGGTGATCGACGGCACCGCGACAACTTTCGACATGGTCAGCGACGCTGACTACGAGCGCCTGATTCTTCTGGTCGACAACGACGTCTTGACGACGAAACTGACCGCCCTACTTGGTGATGCGGTCCATGCCTCGGTGCGATTCGCGCTGGCGCAGGACCCCGCGCGGCCGGCGGCGCGCAGCCTGCGCGATAATTTCATGTTCCTGGTGCGGCAATTGAATGCGGGGACGCCGCTGCCGCCTTTGGCGCTCGCCGAATTCGAGCAGATGCTGATGGTGACGTTCCTGTATGCCAATGCCAACAATTACAGCCGTCTGCTGACGCAAGAGCCGGCGGATGTGTCGTCACAGCAGGCGCGCCGGGCCGAGGAATTCATCGAGGCGCACTGGCACAGGCCGTTGAACCTGGAGACGATCGCCAGCGTGACGCAGGCGAGCGTGCGCAGCGTGTTCCGTTATCTCCGGCGCGTTCGCGGCCACGCGGCACTGGAATTCTTGACGCAGGTGCGGCTGCGGCGCGCGCGCGCGATGCTGCGCCGGCCGGAGGCCGACACAACGGTCGAAGGCACGGCCTTTGTTTGCGGTTTCGCCGATGTCGAATGCTTCGCGCGCGAATACCTGCGCGCCTTCGGCGAGCCGCCGTCCGCAACGCTCGCGCGCGCCGGCGGCTTCGCCTTGCATTGACTAGGGCGGGATCGTTTGAAATTGAATCGTGCGTTGCCGCCGGCTCTCTTCACCTCTCCCATAGGGAGAGGTCGACGCGCGAAGCGCGGCGGGTGAGGGGTTAGAGACTCATTGAGTCACGAGCCCACTCACCTCAACCCTCTCGCCAACGGGGAGAGGGAGCCCGTCGTGCTCGTGACGGGCGCCTCGATATAAGACGATCGCACTCTCGACGCGCGCGAGTGTCGCGCGCGCCGCGCCCGCCGACCCGCGTCAGCCGGGCACTCTTTCAAGCTCGACGGGTGCGAGACCGGAGAAGCCGAGAGCACGCGCGCCGGCCGGCGTCAGGTCTATGATGCGGCCACGCACGAAAGGACCGCGATCGTTGATGCGCACGACCACGCTGCGGCCATTCTTCTTGTTGATGACACGCACATGCGTGCCGAAAGGCAGCGTCTTGTGTGCGGCGGTGAGAGCGGATGGCGTGGCGCGTTCGCCATTGGCGGTGCGCTCGCCTTTGTAGGCATAGATGGAAGCGATACCGGTTTCGGCATTCGCGATAGACGAAAAAGCAAGCATGGTGGATAGGCCGCAGAGCGCGGCCGCAAGACGCAGGGTCATTCCCCCTCCTTTTTGAAGGTCCCGAATAGAGGGGGCTCATAAGTAGTTCAGTCTACGCTTTGAGGGCGAGAATGGGGTCATTTAACGATTTGGTTACTATGCGCGTTGTTCCGCGTCGTTTGTTCCTTCCGCATCGGAACATTTTCAACGCCACGTTTCGACACGACGTTTCATCGCAACTTGCAAGGCATGCTCATGCGCACAATTGCGTAGTTGCGCGCGACTGCATGTATCGATTTATCAGCGGGTGACTGTTCGCGTTGCGGATTCATGGAACCGGCATCGCGCCGGTGGCGTTGGCACTCAGTCACGCCTGGTCGATGCGATGTCGTTTTTCGTCTATATCCTCGTCTTGCTCGTTGCCGCCGGCAGCGTCGTGTTCGGACTCGACTGGATGCAGTCGCCGATCGCGGTTATGCCGTCTGGCGGTCCCGCGATGTCAGTTGCGAGCGCGCCGGCGCTCGCCGCGAAACCAAAGCCGGTTGCGACGAAGCCAAAACCCGCTGCGGCTACGCCGACCGCGGAGGATGCGGCACAACTCGACGCGAAGCTGAGCCCGATCTATCCGGCGCGCCCCACCGTTCCGCCGGCAGCGGCAGCGGCGCTGGCGAGCGCGCCGGCGGCACCGGCGCGTCCGCCGCGGCAATGCGACGTCGAAGCCTGCGCGCGCGCCTATTACACATTCCGTCCATTCGACTGCACCTATCAGCCCTCCCGCGGCGAGCGCCAATTGTGCACCAAAGGCAATCCGCCGAAGGCCGCGGCCGACGCCTCGGCCGCCGCGACGCAAGCGCGCGCGCAAGCCTCGTGCAATGTCGAAGCGTGCGGGCGCGCCTATCAGTCCTTCACCGCGTCGGACTGCACCTATCAGCCCTATGGCGGTCCGCGCCGGCTTTGCACGAAATAGGGTCGCCGGGACAAGCCCGCCGCCGACACCTGAAAAGCCGTCAATAAATCACCACGCTGCGAATCGATTTGCCTTCGTGCATCAGATCGAAGGCGTCGTTGATCTTGTCGAGCGGCATGGTGTGGGTGATCAGGTCGTCGATATTGATTTTGCCGTCCATGTACCAATCGACGATCTTCGGAACGTCTGTGCGGCCGCGCGCGCCGCCGAAGGCGGTGCCTTTCCAAACGCGGCCGGTGACGAGTTGGAACGGACGCGTTGAGATTTCCTGGCCCGAGCCGGCAACGCCGATGATGATCGACTCGCCCCAGCCGCGATGGCAGCACTCGAGCGCCTGCCGCATCGTGTGCACGTTGCCGATGCATTCGAACGAGAAGTCGGCGCCGCCATCGGTCACGTCGACGATCGCCTGTACCACCTTGTCGCGGCCGACCTCGTCCGGATTGATGAAATGCGTCATGCCGAATTTCTCGGCCATCGCGCGCGTGCCTGGATTGAGATCCACGCCGACGATCTTGTCGGCGCCGACCATCTTCGCGCCCTGGATGACGTTGAGTCCAATGCCGCCGAGGCCGAACACCACGACATTGGCGCCGGGCCAGACTTTCGCGGTGTAGATCACCGCGCCGATGCCGGTGGTGACGCCGCAGCCGATGTAACAAATTTTGTCGAATGGGGCGTCCTCGCGCACCTTGGCGAGCGCGATCTCCGGCAGCACCGTGAAATTGGCGAAGGTCGAGCAGCCCATGTAGTGGAATACGGGATCGCCGTCGCACCTGAAGCGGGACGTGCCGTCGGGCATCAGGCCCTTGCCCTGCGTGGCGCGGATCGAGGTGCACAGGTTGGAGCGCCGCGACAGGCAGGTTTTGCACTGCCGGCATTCGGGCGTGTAGAGCGGGATGACGTGATCGCCCACCTTGAGCGAGGTGACGCCGGCGCCGACCTCGCGCACAATGCCGGCGCCTTCGTGACCCAGGATCGCCGGGAAGATGCCTTCCGGATCGGCGCCCGAGAGCGTGAAGGCATCGGTGTGACAGACGCCGGTCGCCATGACCTCGACCAGCACTTCGCCGGGTTTCGGCCCTTCGATGTCGATCGTCTCGACGGTGAGCGGCGCGCCGGCTTTCCAGGCGACTGCAGCGCGGGTTTTCATGGGGGAGGCCTCCTGCACAAAT
>DASZQT010000448.1:0-8405 GCA_035549515.1 Pseudolabrys sp.
GCTCGATGCCATGAAATTCATCCGGCCGGTGCGGGTGGGCGATGTGCTCGAGGTCTACACCGAGGTTGAAAGCATCGGCCGCACCTCGATGAAGATCCATGTCGAGGCCTGGGCGCGGCGCTTCGAGACCCACATCCATGAAAAGGTCACCGACGCCAATTTCACCTTCGTGGCGATCGACGGAAATGGGAGGCCGCGGCCTATCCCGCCCGCGTGAACAGCCCGCGGTCGATTGAGGCGATAGCAAAACGGCGGGCGTCGTGCCCGCCGCTCTATTTTTCGACGACCGCCTTCAGTTCGTCTTCGTCGCCTCGCTCACCAGCACCGGCTTGTCGCGCCACACGTCGGGAAACATCGCCTTCAAATTCTGCACCTTCGGCGCGTCGTTATAGACGATGTAGGGCTGATACGGGTGCTTCACCGCATAGTCCTGGTGATAGCCCTCGGCCGGAAAGAAGGCCGCCTTCATGGTGCCGGTCTTGGTCACGATCGGCCGGCTGAAGGCGTGCGCGGCGTCGAGCTGCGCGATATAGGCCTTCGCGGTCTTCGCCTGCGCTTCGCTTTGCGGGAAAATCTCCGATCGATATTGCGTGCCGTGATCGGGCCCCTGGTAGTTCAGCTCGGTCGGGTTGTGCGCGACCGAGAAATAGATTTGCAGGATCTTGCCGTAGGAGATCTGCTTGGGGTCGAAGGTCACCTGCACGCTCTCGGCGTGGCCGGTGGTGCCGGAACTCACGGTCTCGTAGTCGGCCTGTTTTTGCGCGCCGCCGGCATAGCCGGAGACCGCATTGGTCACGCCTTTGACGTGCTGGTAGACCGCCTGGATGCCCCAGAAGCAGCCGCCGGCGATGACGGCGGTCTCAAGACCGCCGGTCGGCGCGGCGGTTTCCGCCACGGGCGCGGGAATTTTGACGGCCGGCTCGGCGTGGGCCGTGAATGGCGCGCAGGCCAGCGCGAGGGCGAAAAGGAACGGGGCGCGTTGCATCATGACAAAACCTCCCAAGGAGCAGCTCATGCCCCCTATACGCCGCGGCGTGGCCGGCGGTTACAGGCGGGGCTACACGACTGCGTGAAGGGGGGAGGCATGCGCGCCGTTCGTCCCCGCGAAAGCGGGGACCCAGCGCTGGATTCCCGCTTGCGCGGGAATGAACGGAGGCGAGACGGACGTCTTACTCCAGCCCCTCGATCAGCCGGACGTCGCGCACCGCGCCGTCGCCCAAGGCCCGCACGGCCTCCTGGTAGGCCGGCGAGTCATGCGCAGCGATGGCCTGCGCGAGCGAGGGAAATTCCGTGACGACGATGCGCTCCTTCTGACCCGCCTCGTAGGTCACCGCCGCGGTGCCGCGGCAGAGATAGCGCCCGCCGAACGGCGCGGTCGCGGGGCCCGCGAGTTTGGCATAGGCGGCGAGCTTGTCGGGATTTTTCACCTCGCGATAGCAGGTGATCCAATAACCTTTGGGCATACGCTTCCTCCTCCGATCTGGAATTTTGGTTGGCGGATCGTATCGGCTGTGGCGCGCGCGTCAAACCATGCAGATGATTCTTGGCAATGCCGCGCCATGCCGTCATGGCCGGGATTGTCCCGGCCATCCACGTCTTTCGCTTTCGAGGACTTAAGGGCGTGGGTGCCCGGCACAAGGCCGGGCATGACGTGGAGAGTTTGTGCCCGGCCAAAACCGGTTTTCGCCTAGTGCGGAAACGGAGCTCATTTGATATTCACGTGACGTAGAATAAGGAGGAAACGAAATGAAACTGCCCAGCCGCATGGTCGACATCTCGGTCGCGCTCGACAACGAAACGGTGCTCGACCCGTCCTTCATGCGGCCGAAGATCGAATATGTCACTGGCAAGCAGAGCGCGCCGATACTGACCTCGGTCTTTCCCGGCCTCAAGGTCGAAGACCTGCCGGACGGGGAGGCCTGGGCGATCGAGAACGTCACGCTCGCCACCCACAACGGCACGCACATGGATGCGCCCTATCACTTCCAATCGAAGGACATCCACGGCAACCGCATGATCACCATCGACGAGGTGCCGCTCGACTGGTTTTTCCGGCCCGGCGTCAAGCTCGACTTCCGTCATCTGCCCGACGGCCATCTGGTGAGCGCGCGCGAAGTGGAGGAAGAGCTTCGCCGCATCGGCCACACGCTCGAGCCGTTCGACATCGTGCTGGTCAATACGCGCGCCGGTTCATGCATCGGCAAGGACGACTACATGGCGGCCGGCATCGGCATGGGGCGCGAGGCCACGCTTTATCTCACCTCGCGCGGCGTGCGCGTGACCGGCATCGATGCCTGGGGCTGGGATGCGCCCTTCGTGCACACGGCCAGGCGCTGGCAGGAGACGCACGATCCCTCGATCATCTGGGAGGGCCACAAGTCCGGGCGCGAGATTCCCTATTGCCACATGGAGAAGCTCTGCAATCTCGAGCAGCTTCCGCCGCACGGCTTCATCGTCGCCTGCTTCCCCGCCAAGATAAAGGCGGCTTCCGGCGGCTGGACCCGCGCGGTGGCATTGTTCGATTGAGGGCGATGGCTCGTAGACTCGTAGCCCGGATAAGCGAGCGTGAGCGAGCGCCATCCGGGGATGCGACAACATCAGCACTCATACCGGATTTCGCTTCGCTCATCCGGGCTACTTGCTCACCGCGTCGGCACGCGCACCTCGATCGGCTGCAGCTTGCCGCCGCCGCCATCGTTGCGCTCGGGCTTGCGGCCGAGCGCCATGATGGCAGAGCCCATCGCCACACTGCCGAACGTGACGACCAATCCGAACGCCAGCAGCATGAGCGCGGCGCCGCCGGCGCGATCGGCGAAGATGAGGCCGCGCAGATTGCCGGGATTAAGCGCGAGCAGTCCGCCCAGCATCACCGCCGCTACCGTAATACCGATGGCGAGATTGACGGCGAGCAGTCGGATCAATGGCAGGCGGAACAGATGCATGGATGTGCCCTCGTGCCTTGCAACGCCTTTCAGTTAGGCCCGGCGTCGGCGGGCGGCAAGCCTGTGGCACGCATGGCCGTTTCGCGCTTGCCCCCGGACCGCCAAACGGGCGATCTTGCTATTCGCATGACCCAACGCATTCTCGCCGTCCTGTTTCTGTTCGTCGCACTCTCCGCCCCGGCCGTGGCCGCGCGCTGCGGCGGTGATTTCAATACGTTCCTCGCCGGCATGGCGCGCGACGCCGAGGCCGCCGGCGTGTCGCGCGCGGTCGTGGACCGCGCCTTCGCCGGACTGACGCTCGATTCCGGTGTGCTCGCCTTCGACCGCCGCCAGCGCTACACGTTCCGCAAGAGCTTCGAGGACTACGCGCGCACGCGCGTGACGGCCGGCCGCATCAAGCGCGCGCGCACCTTGATGGCGCGCCATGCGCAGCTTTTGTCGCGGATCGAAGCGCGCTTCGGCGTGCCGCGCGAGCTCCTGATGGCGATCTGGACCATGGAAAGCGACAACGGCGGCGGCGACATGGGCAAGCTGCCGGTCATCCGCACGGTTGCCACGCTCGCCTATGACTGCCGGCGCAGCGAGTTGTTTCAGAACGAGTTGATTGCCGCGCTCAAGATCCTGCAACGCGGCGATTTGCCGGAGCGCGATCTCATTGGCGCCTATGCCGGCGAGATCGGACAGACGCAGTTCCTGCCTTCGTCCTATATCAAATATGGCATCGACTTCGACGGCAACGGCCATGTCGATCTGCGTCATTCGGTGCCGGACGTGCTGGCCTCCACCGCCAATTTGCTGAAGGTGAATGGCTGGCGTGCCGGTGCGCCCTATGGCGCCGGCACCGAAAACTTCGAAGTCATGCGCGAATGGAACCGCTCGGAGGTCTACCGTAAGACCCTGGTGCTGTTCGCGGAACGGCTGCGAGAGTAAGCGCGGCCGCACTTTGCCCCGCGTCGGGGGCGGAGCAAAAGCGCCTTAGAATCAGGCAGAGCCGGGCGATGGGCCTGACCCGCGCGGGCCGATGGTGATTCGTCTCGCCTACCGACGGGAGCGATTCCGGCATAGCCCCGCGCGGTGGCCGAAAGAGCAATGCGTTTTTCGAATATCTAGATGACAATCTGAACGATCTGTTTGTCAGGAAATTTTACGTTTCGTTCAGGAATTGGCCAATAGTTGTCCGTTTCAGATCAGATTCCGTCCGAATCTCCAAAAAAATGGCACCAAGGTGACGATTCGCGCTTCCATGAGCTATGCGCATGGAACGCATGTTCCTGCGGCGCTGGTGATGGTGCAGCGCATCATATATTGCACTGCAAAACGTACCGCTGCGTTGCAGCAAAAGTTCGATCCGGCGTCTGCTAGCTGCCGGAACGTCAACGAGGAGAACGGTAATGGCTGCTTACACCCCGTCCGTCGCTTCGCCCCGTCACCTCGCCTATGTCGAGCCGGCCAAGGCAGCCGGCAAGGCGCGGCCCGGCTTGGTCAGCCGCATCCTGGCGGCGATGCAGGCCTCTCGCCTGCGGCAGGCCGAGCGTGAGATCGCCCGCTATCTCGCCAGCAACGGCGACAAGTTCACCGACGAGTCCGAGCGTGAAATCGAGCGGCGCTTCCTGTCGAAGCCCTTCTGAACGCGACAATCCAGCGGTCTCAACCGGCCGCGTTACCCTAACGGAGCAAAACAGATGTCTACTCTTCCGATCCAAGCCCCGAGCGTGCCGCAGATCTGGCCTGTGGCCGGGTTCGGCCGCGTCCTGTCCGCGCTGTCGACCGCACTCGACGTCTTCGCCGAGGCTCACCAGCAGGCGCGCATCGCACACGCCCGCTATCCGTTCGCCGACTGGTGAATGCCGCGGCTGCCGGTGGCGGCCCGCTAAACAATCGGACTGTGACGATCGCCGGGGCCGGTCCCCGGCGATGTCGTCAGTGATGCTCAGCCTGCCGCGCACCTTTGGAATAGTGATCGGCCCACGCCAGGCTGATGGCGAAAATTCCGAACACCAAAACAATTCCGGCGACAACAACTGCAACATCTGTCGGCATGGCGCTTCCTCCTGATTGCCAATTTGGCCGTCAGGCTATTGGCGCGCCGTGCGCCGACTTTGACATGGATCAAGGCACGAGGTCGCAGACCCACCCGGCCTCAATTTGCATTGGCGCCGAAATCGCGGACGACGGAGCCAGCGGGCATCGCAGCCGTCTTTGCTGCGGCCGGCTGACGCGCCGGCTGACTGGCCGGTTGAGGCGCGACGGCCGGCGTCTGGTCCGACGTCGGATAGCTGAACAACAGGTCGAAAAAGGTCATTGGCCTTTTCGGTTGCTCGGCCTCGGCCTTGTGTACCCGGCGGCGGCGCCTATGGCGCTCGGGGGTTGCCGCCTCCGGCGCGTCAGCCGCCGCCGGCCTGGGTTGCGGCAGCATTACCGGCATTTCGTTCGGCGAAACTGCGCCCATCGCGTTCGCGCCCGGCAATGGCGTCGCCGCATCGATGGAGCTGATGGCTTCGTTGGGTGCCGGCTTTGACGGCTGGCGCGCCGTTGGCGCTTCGGTCTCCGTATCGGGGATGGCCGCGACCACGGCAGGCGCCGCAGCCGGCGGCTCGGTGGTCGCTACGGGGGCGGCAGGCGGCGGAGCAGCCGGCGCGCTTGCGGCCGCCTCATCGTGGCTCGTGGCGGCCGGCCCCGATGCTTCGGCCTTCGCGGGTTCGGGAGCCGTTGGCTCGGCCGGCTCGGCCACTACCGGCTGCATGGGTTCAGGCGGCGTCGGCGGAACGGGCGCCTTCGGCTGCGCCGTTGCGACGGCGTCTTCGGCCTTGGGTTCGGGGACCGCTTCCGATTGATCATCGGGTTTCGCGCGCGCTTCCGGCTCCGGCTTGGCCTGCGTTTCGGGTTCAGGCGTCGCCGGTGTCAGGCTTGATGTCTGGCTTGCGGGCGGCAGGATCGGTGCGGTGCGCGCCGGTGTATCAGGCAGTTCGCGCAGCCGGTTGATCTCGTCGGCGCGGCGCAGCGCGGCACGGATGAGAAGCTGTCGCCATTCCGGATGCTCGTCACGGTTCAGCAAGGCCCCGCGCGCGTCCACCAGGCGCTGCGCAATGGGGGCGCGCGCTGCGTCCGGCGGCGTCAGCGCCAGAACCAGAATGAGAATGGCGAGGAACACGCCGCCTACAGGAACGATTCGGAGAATCGGCAGCATGCCTGTGCATAACTGAGTCGGCATTTTTTCAAAAGCGTGACCGAACGATTTCCTGAGGCAGACCAAGCTGTTGGGAGGTAAATTCGCTTTGGCCGGCCCACCATGCGGGCGCGTGACAGCAAGAGCAGCGATTGCTACCACCGGCTCCTCAAAACAATCGCGGGGAAGCGCCATGATGACCAAGCCGAATTGCCCGATCATCGCCATCGAGGAGCATTACTGGGACCGGGAGCTGATCAAGCATTACACCGGCAGTGAGGCTGGGCGCGGGGGCGATACCGAGGAACGGCTTTTCGATTTCGGGACGGTGCGGCTGAAGGAAATGGACGAGGCCGGCATCGACGTACAGGTGCTGTCGCACGGGGCGCCCTCGACCCAGAAGCTGCCGGCCGAGATTGCCGCGAAGCTCGCCGCCGAGGTCAACGACCGGCTGGCCAAGGTCTGCGCCGCCAACCCGAAGCGCTTCGCCGCCTTCGGCGCGCTGCCGACGGCCGACCCGAAAGCGGCCGCCGATGAGCTCGAACGCACCGTCACCAAGCTCGGCTTCAAGGGCGCCATGATTCACGGCATGGCCAATGGCGAATTCCTCGACCACAAGAAATTCTGGCCGATCTTCGAGCGCGCCGAGAAGCTCGACGTGCCGATCTATTTCCATCCCTCGCTGCCGAACCCGACGGTCACCGAGATCTACTATCAGGATTACGCCAAGGACTTCCCGCTGGTGGTGCGCCCGGCCTGGGGCTTCACGGTGGAGACGGCGACGCAGGCGATCCGGCTGGTGCTGTCCGGCGTGTTCGACGCGCATCCCAACCTGAAGATCATTCTCGGCCATTTCGGCGAGACGCTGCCGTTCCTGATGTGGCGCATCGATTCCGCGCTCAAGCGGCCGGGCCAGAAGCCGCTCAGCTTCCGCGACGTGTTCAGCCGCAATTTCTATGTCACCACCAGCGGTTTTTTCTCCGATCCGGCGCTGCTGTGCTGCGTGATGGAGATGGGCGTCGACCACATCCTGTTCGCGGTCGACTGGCCCTTCGTCCCCGACAACCGGCCGGCGGTGGACTGGATGAAGCATGTGCCGCTGTCGGATGCCGACAAGGCCAAGATCCTGAGCGGCAACGCCAAGCAGTTGTTGAAAATCTGAGATTGTTTGTCGTGGTCGGGCCAGGCCCGGCCGCGACATTCAACTGACCGGATGCAGCCGGTAATACTCCGCGTCCTCCGCCGACTGCGTCCATTGCGCATTGCTGGGCCACGCGTAATGGCGCGAGAGCATGTCGGTGCCGTAGCGCACGCGGAACAAGAGCGTGCGTTGCGGCCCGTTTTCGTATTCATGCACTTCGCCCGGCGGATGCACGACAAAGCTGCCGGGCGTCACCGGGATGGTCTCTTCCGGCGTGCGCATGGTGCCGCCGCCGGAAAAGCAGAAATAGATTTCGGTCGCCTCCGGGTGGCAGTGATAGGGGCTGATCTGACCCGGCTCCCAACAGGCGGCGGTAAAATCGCCGCCCTCGACGGTGCCGAGGATTTTTTCGACGTGGTGCTTCGGATTCCACTCCTGTTCGCGCTCGAGACTAAAAACCTGCACTGACCTGACGCTCCTGATGGATCGAGGCGGCCAGCCTAGCGCAGGACGGCGCCGAGGGGGACCGGGGTGGTGCCGGCTCAGCGCGTGCGGGTAAGTGCGATTGCGCGGGCGCCGTCCGCATGGTTAGAACGGGGCGCTGGGCCTGTAGCTCAATGGTTAGAGCCGACCGCTCATAACGGTCTGGTTGCAGGTTCGAGTCCTGCCGGGCCCACCACACATTCCCATCCAACCAGAGATTTCCCGACAAAGCGCAAAAGCCCCGCGTTTGGCGGGGCTGCGTTAGGTTGGTTTGTCTCTGTGTGCGGGGAAGCCGATGAAATCGCGCCGGGCTAACCCATAGTCTCTGGCCTCAAATTAATTTTTCCAGGGAAACAGAGACCGGTTCGCGGGAGACCGGTTCGACAGACCGCAGTTTTCAGGGATTGAGGCCGAGCGCCACGTGCTGGCGCGACCATTCCACGGGCATGTCGGAGAGCCGCTTCACGCCGACGCCGCGAGGCAGGCGTCCGTCGAGTGCGGCCTGACCAGAGCAGGCGACAGGAAGGCAAGTGAGATCGTCATATTGACCTTGCGCGGGCTACAGTCTTCGCTCTGAGCAATGGTTTCGGCAGTCGACCCTGGCGTGGTGACGATCTCGTCCAACCGGCGCAGCCCATGCGCAATCGCCGCAATTAACGTGGCACGCGTTTCC
>DASZQT010000449.1:0-5195 GCA_035549515.1 Pseudolabrys sp.
TCCGCCGGGAACACCGGCGGACGAGCAGAGCGCCGGGGGTTATAGAGGCTCGATTCCCCACTGTCCAGAACGGGTTCGGGCGGCCGGAAAATTCGTCAGCGTACCCCGACGGCCGCCCGGAAACGGTCTTTCAGCGCCACCCCGTCGCGCAGGGGCAGCACGCGCGGCGGCTCGTCCGGCCGGATGACGACCCGGGCAAACAGCGTCTCCGACAGGTCGGCCAGCCGGCGCGCCAGTTCCTCGAGGTCGGTCTCGTCGCGCACATCCATGCAGGCGTGAATGCCGCAGGCCTTCGCCACGCCCAAGAGATCGGCCCCGCTTTGGGTGTGACTGGCCTGCATGCCGGTTTCACCGTAGACCCCGTTGTCGAACACGATAACCGCGAGGTTCTTCGGCTTCTTGAGCGCGATGGTGGCGAGCGAGCCCAGCCCCATCAGCATTTCACCGTCGCCGGTGATCACCGCGACCCGCCGCTCGGGCTGCGCCAGCGCGAGGCCGAGCCCGATCATGGCTGCGCCGCCCATCGCGCCCCACAGGTAGAAGTTGTTGTTGTTGTCGCCGGCGGCGGCGAGGTCGTAGGTAGTCGAGCCGAGCCCCGGCACCACCAGCAGGTCGTCGCCACGGCCGGCCATCAGCAGGGCCATGGCGGCGCGGCGTTCCAGTCCCTGGGCGCTCATTTGGTCCATACCTTCTTGCCGATCAGTTCCTGCGACAGCAGCAGCGCGACGATGCGCCCGTCGTGGAAGGCTTCGCGCATGGCGCGCTCGGCCGTCGGCACCACTTCGTCCGCCTTGCGCACGCGCAGCACCTCCGCCTCGCATAGCTTGAGCGTGGGCTCGACGATGGAGCCCATCGGCACCTGCCAGGGATTGAACTCCTCCCACTCACCGCGCATCGTCACCAGCATCAGGAGTGGCATTTTGCAGATGCGCGGCAGCGACAGCATGTTGATGCAATTGCCCACCCCGCTCGATTGCATCAGCAGCGCGCAGCGCTGCCCGCCGAGCCAGGCGCCGGCCGCGAGCGCCACGCCCTCCTCCTCGGTGGTGAGCGCGACATCGTGGATGTCGGCGTCCGCCCGGCAGCGCTCGATCAGCCTGGTATGGCCGGCGTCCGGCACATAGCCGACCTGCCGCACATCACCGCGCTTGAGCACGTCGAACAACTGGTCGGGCCAGAGCACGGTCGCAACGTTCACGCGCGTCCCTCCCCATCGCCATCGGCCGGACGCTCGCCGTCCTCGTCTTCGTCCTCTTGCACCGGCACGGCATAGACGCCGGAAAGCCAGCGATTGAGATCGATATCGGCGCAGCGCTTGGAGCAGAACGGCGAGAAGGCCGCATCCACGGGTTTGCCGCAGATCGGACAGGTGCGCGCTCCCTGTGGCTTGCGCACAATTTCGTTCATCGAATCAGCCTATTTCCAGACCGTGAACCCCATGCCGCAACCGGTGCCGGCGGCGGAACGATAGCATGGGATATATTCTTGCCACGCGTTCTTCAAATGGGAGGCCGCGCCCGCCACCGCGATCCAGTTGCGGATCTCCGAGGAACCGGAATTGAGCATTTCTGGCGGGATGGCGCACAGCGCCTCGCCGTCATTGCGCCGGATGGCGTCGAGCACGCCGCGATCGAGTTCCTCGTCGACCGTGAAATGGCTCAAGCCGCCGGAGGCAAGAATGCCGACCCGCCCGCTCGGCCCGCTGCGCACCGCCTGGCGGATCGCCTGGCCGAGTTGATAGCAGCGGCGCGGACGCGGCTGGTTGGGCGGGAAATAGGTATTGAGCGCAACGGGGACGATGGGGACGATATGCGCATCGTCCATCATGCGGCGATGCACGAAGCCGAAGGCGTGGCCCTCGCCGTGCTCTTTCGCCAGCCGCTTGCCCTGGCTGATGTCGAAGCCCTGCTCCATCAGGCTGCCGATCATGTGCAGCCCGAGCTTGGAATCGACCGGATACTGCCGCGACTGCGCCACCTCGTGGTATTGCGAGCGCGCCTTGCGCCAGAACTGCGGCGCGTCTTCCTCCATGTGGAGCGGATTGTTCTCGATGGTCTCGCCCCAATAGATCAGCATCGCCGGCATGTTGTCGTCGAAGAACTGCTCGTGCTGGTCGTCGCCGATGATGATGAGGGCGTCGAGCTTGGCGTCGGCGAGCTCGCGCGCCAGCCGCTCGATATTGGCGGTGCAGCGCGCGGCGCGATCTTCCAGCACCTGCGGCTCGATCTGCTGCTTGATCGAGGGATCGGCCTTTTCCAGAAGCTCGCCATAGGTGCAGGGCTTGCCGTTTCGGTCGAGCAGCTTGCGCCCGGACGCGTCGATGGCGGCGTGCTTGGGATAGTCCTCGGCCGGACTGTTCAAAAGCGGGCTGTGCGAGGTTCCAATCGCGAGCACGATGTCGGCCATGACGAACTACTCCCTAAAGGTCATATATATGGACCTTGTCCATAGGCCAGCTTGGCCCTGGCGGCAACCCCGTTGGATCAAGGCCCGGGCACGGCATTTCGGCTAGCATCCGCGGCGCGCAGCTCGGTCTTGAGAATCTTGCCGTAATTGTTCTTCGGCAGCGCCTCTACGAACACATAGTCCTTCGGCCGCTTGAAGCGCGCGATGCGGTCGAGGCAGAGCGCGTCGAGCTCGGCCGTGCTCGCTTCACCGACCACATAGGCCACCACCACCTCACCCCATTCGCGGTCGGGCCGCCCGATCACCGACACCTCGCGCACGCCTCTGTGGGTGAGCAGCACTTCCTCGACCTCGCGCGGATAGATGTTCGATCCGCCGGAAATGATGAGGTCCTTGGAACGGTCCTTCAGGTGCAGATAGCCCTCGGCATCGAAGGCGCCGACATCGCCGGTATGCAGCCAGCCGCCGCGCAGCGACGACGCGGTGGCCTCTTCGTTGCGCCAATAGCCCGGCATCACCACGTCGCCGCGGCAGAGGATTTCGCCGGTCTCGCCCGCCGGCAGCGGACGATCTCGCGCGTCGGCGACCATGACGTCGACGCAGGCATAAGGCTTGCCGGCCGAACCGAGCCGCTCGCGCCAGCGCGGGTGGCCCCGGTCTGCGATGTCTTCTTTCGACAGCGTGGTGATGGTCATGGGCGACTCGCCCTGCCCGTAGATTTGCGCGAGGCGCGGGCCGAAACGATCGAGAGCTAACAGCGCGTCCTCGACATACATCGGCGCGCCGCCCCAGATCAGGGTGCGGATATTGCCGGCATTGCAATCGGCGGCACAGGCGACCAGCCGCTTGATCATGGTGGGCGCCGCAAACATAGAGGCGCGCGGCCAGGCATCGATGAGCCCGAACACTTCTTCCGGCTCGAAGCCGCCCGATTCCGGCACCACCTGCACGCCGAGGCGCGCGACATGCGCCATCATGTAAAGGCCGGAGCCGTGGCTCATGGGCGCCGCGTGCAGGATGGCGTCGCCCGGCATTACGGGATCGACTTCCGTGGCATAGGCAAAGCTCGCCGCCGCCAGCACGCGATGGGTGAGCATGGCGCCCTTCGGCCGCCCGGTAGTCCCCGAGGTGTAGAACAGCCAGGCGAGGTCGTCCGGCGCCTGCGGCGTCGGCGCGAGCGCGTCGGCGGTAAACAGTGCCTCGTATTCGGCGCTGCCGATTACGATCAATCGTTCCAGGCTTGCGGGCGCATGCGGCGCGATTGCGGTATCGAGTCCATCGGAGGCGAAGCACACCCGTGCGCCGGAATGATCGAGAATGTAGCCTAGCTCCGCGCCATGCAGCTTGGCATTGGCCGGCACGGCGGCGAGCCCCGCGTGCCAGATGCCATACATGAGTTCGAGATAGGCCGGCGTGTTCTTGGCGACCACCGCCACGCGCTCGCCCGGCTTGAGCCCGAAGCGCTCGCGCAGGGCGCCCGCCAGCCGCGCAGCACGTGTTGCGAGTTCGCCATAGGTGGCCACGGCGCGGGTGCCCGATGCGACTGCGGTCCGCTCGGCATGGCTCAGTCCCGCCCGATGAAGCCAGACAGAGAGGTTCATAGGCTCACCCGCTCGTCCCCGCGAAAGCGGGGACCCAGCGCTGGATTCCCGCTTGCGCGGGAATGAGCGGAGCCTGGGGCACCGCCCCGCGACACATCACACCCCCGCGCCAATCCAGCCGAAGCGGATCGGATAGCCCTCGCCGCCGAGCAATTGCATCGTCTCGTACAGCGGCAGTCCGACCACATTGCTATAGGAGCCGACCAGCTTGACGATGAAGGTGCCGGCGATGCCCTGCGCCGCATAGCCGCCGGCCTTGCCGCGCCATTCGCCGGAGGCGAGATAGGCCTCGATGTCTTCCGACGACAGCCGCTTGAAACGCACGCGCGTTTCGACCAGGCGCTGGCGGAACGCCTCGCGCGGCGTCACCAGACAGATCGCGGTGTAGACGCGGTGATTGCGGCCGGACAGCAGCCGCAGGCACTGGCCGGCTTCGTCGAGCATCTCGGCCTTTGGCAAAATGCGGCGGCCGACTGCGACCACGGTATCGGCGGCGAGAATGAAAGCGCCGCGCAATTCGTCGTCGAGCTTGACCGCCTCGAGCGCGGCAAAGGCCTTGCCGTGCGCCAGGCGGTTGGCGTAGGCGCGCGGCAATTCGCCGCGGCGCGGCGTCTCGTCGATATCGACGGGCTTGAGCGAGTCGGGCTCGATGCCGGCCTGGTTGATCAAGGCGAGGCGGCGCGGCGAGCCGGATGCGAGCACGAATTTGGGACGGCCGATCATTCGGGCGGAAACTACTGGAGAAGCGTGATTTGCTCAACTTCGCAACAACCGCTCATTCCCGCACAAACGGGAATCCGGTTCTTGGCCAAAGCGCCGGGTCTCCGCTTCCGCGGGGACGAGCGGTTGTCATTCATTGCCGCTATCCATCCCACCAAAGCGCTGCCGGATGTGCGCCATCAGCTCCTCGCGCAGCCCGCGATAGGCGTCGAGCCGCTGCTCGCGATTACCTTCGGTGCCGGTCGGATCCGGCGTCGGCCAGTATTCGACCTTGGCCGGCACGCGGTGCGCGAGCTCGATCGCCTTGTGGTGCGCGCCCGGCGTCAGGCTGACGATCACATCGACATTGAGGCCCTCGAGGTCTTCGTATTCCTCGAAGCTCATCGGCTTGTGCTGCGAGATGTCGATGCCGATCTCCGCCATTGCCGCGACCGCGAACGGGTCGAGTTCGCCGCCCGGCGCCACGCC
>DASZQT010000450.1:0-6071 GCA_035549515.1 Pseudolabrys sp.
AGCCAATGCGCCAGCGCGTGCAACTCGGGCGGCTGGCGCTCCCCGACCATGACGATCGCGCGCCCGTGGTTTGCTTCGAGATCGGCAGCCGCCGCCTTGGCAAGCTGCGCCGCGCCTTCGGGAAGATCGGGCGGGCTCTCGCCTTGCAGGTGCGCGGCGATGGCGAGCGCGAGATTGCGCAGCAAACCGGGATGCAGCGCCAGCCGGTGGTCGGCATTGGCGCCGGTGAGCGACCAATCGGGCTCGACCGCATAGAGCCGCAGAAACGGCGCAACGGCGCGCTGTCGGCGCTGCGCGAAAGCTCGCGCGTCGGCAATCTGGCGCGGTCCCGCCCCGAGAAAATCCGCATCGATCGCCACAATCAACGCTGCATCGGCGATACGCGGCAGCGCCGACAGCGGCCGCCCGAAGGCCATGGTGCTGCCGCGCACGGCGAAATCGTCCGACACCGGCTCGTGCACATACCAGCGCGCCTGCGGATATTGCTTGAGGAGATCGCCGATCTGCCGGCGCAGCGTCGGCGACGTCACCCGCTCCGTGAGCAGCGCAAGCCCGGCACCTTGCCGCGCCGTCGCCCGCTGCATTTCGCCGCGCAGCGCGAGCGCGAACGCATCCCAAGTCGCGACATCGTCGCGGTGGCGCGGCGCCTGCGAGCGATCCGGATCGTAGAGCGACAGGATGTCCGCTTCCGCAAACACATCCGTGGCGCCCAGGCTCGCCGGATGACGCGGATTGCCTTCGACCTTGATCGGCCGCCCATCGATTGTGCTGACCAGCGCGCCGCGCCCGTAGCCGCCGAGCGCGAGCGTGGTGGCGAATTTCATCGGCTCGCCCGGCAGCAGCCCTTCCGGCATGTCGACATAAGGCACGATCTCCTCGGCCGGCTTGCCGCAACCGGCAAGCGGCAGCGCAATGCCCCCAGCCAGGAACTTGAGCGCCGTGCGGCGATCGAAATCGCGCGGTCCGTTCATCGGTGACACCGCGAGCAGTCGGTGAGATGTTGGGTGTCGATCAGGTATTGCGTCATGAGCTTCCTGGCGCGCGCGGCCTGGTCGTGCGGCGGCTTCCAGTCCATGTTGAAGATCTCGCTCTGCGGTCTCAGGTACGGCTTAGGGTCCCGGTGGCAGTCGAGGCACCAGCTCATGGTGAGCGGCGCCACCTGCCGCATCAGCGGCATGTGCTGCACGGCGCCGTGGCAGGTCGAGCACCCGACACCGTTCTTGATGTGCACCGAATGGTCGAAATAGACATAGTCGGGCAAGCGATGCACGCGCGTCCAATGCAATGGCTTTTGCTCCGCAAGGCTCGCGCGCACCGGCGCCAGCATCGGCACATTGGTGAAGAGCTGCGAATGGCAGGTCATGCAGGTGTGCGTCGACGGCATGCCGGCGAAGGCGGCGTTCTCGACCGAGCTATGGCAATAGCGGCAATCGAGGCCGACCTGCCCGACATGATGGGCGTGGCTGAACGGCACCGGCTGCTCCGGCGTGATCGACTGTCGGGTGACGTATTGCGAACGCATGACGGCGTAGCCCGCACCCATCGCTAGAAATGGCGCGGCGAGAATCGCGATCAGCGCGATCCGAGCAATCGTGTCCGCGACCGGGCGAAACAGTTGGGGCACCCGCCGTACCTCCCGATTCGCCGCGCGTTTCGTCGCCGCGGATGCACGCGCACCGCAAGTGGAGGACCGGCGCGGTGATTTCGATCCGCGCCGGTTCACGCCCCTTTCGCAAACCCATGAAGCGCAGCAAAGTTCCAGTCCATCCGGCGTGTACTGGAACGACGGCGGAACGCGAAGCGTTGGCTGCACAAGCAATGACGCTCGTCCGGATGTCTCATGGAAGTCTCAATCGCCGAAACAGCCTTGCGTCTCGGCGCCGCTGTGCTGGCCGGCGTCGCGGTCGGGCTTAATCGCGACATCACCGATAAGCCGATCGGCATGCGCACATTGGGACTGGTCGCGCTCGGCGCTGCGACGATTACGCTGGGAACGATTGAATTTCACGGGCTGGGCGATGACGTGCATGCGCTGAGCCGCGTGTTGCAAGGCATTATTCAAGGCGTGCTGACCGGCATCGGATTTATCGGCGCCGGGGTCATTTTGCGCAATGCGAGTGCCGGCGAAATTCGCGGCCTGACCACGGCGGCGAGCGTTTGGGTGACGGCGGCGCTCGGCATCGTGTGCGGGCTGGCGGCCTGGACGGTCGCGGCGGTCGGCATCATCCTCGCCCTGGTGCTGCTCGTCTTGGTCGGCTGGCTCGAAGACCTGTTGCACCTGAAAGACGACTGACTGCGGGCGGCGCCGGCATTCAGCGTTACATCCTCTCCTTGATGCCGGTGCTGATCAGCCACCAATTGACGGGGTAGCTGGTCACGAAACCCACAATCATCGCGATCTGCATCGCGAACCAGAACTCGACGAAATTCACTTCGACCCTGACCCCAAGCACGCGCCGGAACACATAAAGCTGCGCGAAAGCCATGAACCCATACATGCCAACTTGCCACGCCGTCAGCGACAGCGCATCGGCCTTCACCGCCTGCACCAAACCCTCGCCCGGCGAGAGCTTACGCATGGGCTTTATCGTGAAGTACTGAAAGCCCACCCCCAATATGAAAGCGAAAATGAAATCGACGATCCAAACCGCGAACATCTTGTCGGAAAACAGCGTGGTCCAACCGAACCAGACCGCTACCGTCGGCACCAGGAAAGTGAGCCACTCGGCGAGAATATCGCCTAGCGAGCAACCCGCGCCGCAATGGGCAGCGCCCTTGGCCACCATTATCGGAAACGGCGTCTCGCGTTTGGACGGCGGCGCTTCGCCGCGCTCCATTGCCGGCATGGCTTTCTCGTGCGTGGCGAGCCGCCCATAGCTGAGATAGGCCCACAAGGCGGCAAGTGAAGCGAAAAGCGCCACCGTCGGCCAGACAACGTTCATGATCCACATGTGCTGCGGATGGCGCAACTCGTCAAAGGCAATGATGAGCGCACAGATGAAGCCGGCCGCGATCGACACCCAAGCCAAAACGTGAAGCCAAAAAGGAATCATGAGGCAATCGATCCGCTGCGAGGGCGCTTCCTTGGAAGCCTCAAGAGAAAAAGACGAGGTAAAGAGCGGCAAAGGCAATCACGAGGATGACCGTGCCGAAAACAAGGATGTAGCGCACATGGTCGCCGGTCTCGCCGGCTCGCGCCTCGTCCTTGGTCCTCACAATCGGTTTTGCGCGCGCGTCTTCCGCCACAGAATGTCTCCGTGCTTTTCATCATTGCGATGCGAGCTCGAAGGCTCAACGCCCGCAACGCGGCGGCTGTTCCACCGCCACGGCCGGATCCGCCGGCCGGCTTACGCGGCGCGAACGGCGCACATTCGGTGGATTGCCGCTGCGGAGCCGATAACGTCCCGCGCACCGGTTTCGTCAGCGAGCTGGAACTAGCGAAAGTGAGGCCGCTGCCGAAAGACGCCGGCGCGGAGTCGCGCCGGCTCGCACAGGCCAAGGCATTTTGGCGTTGGGGCAGGAGCGCTGCATTTGTGCGAGTAGAGCCGAACCAGCCCGTGCAGCAACCAAAGGCTGCGCGCTTCGCGCTTAAAGCTTGGTGACGCCTTTCGCTTCCGCGTCGAGCAATCCGAAATCTTTCGATTTGGTCTTGGGATCGGCCAGCGCGAACCCCTCCGCGATAAGCCCGCGCTTCAACAACTCGCGGACCGCAGCGGCACGGCTTGGCATCCGCTGCTTGAATCGCCAATCGTCAATTGCCACGCGTTCCTCATCGGTCAGCATGATCTGCAAACGCTCGGCACGCCCCCTGGCCGGTGCCATGAACCGTACTCCTTGTTGCGGCCGTCGGATTGCGGTCCGCCATATCCATCGCAGCCCTTTTTCGTTGTTTTAGGCCGCGTTCGGCTGTCCGATTCAAATAGTATTTTGCACAATGACCGTCAAGTGAACAACTTACTCACTAGCGTCTCAAGCCGCAGAGCGCGTCTTTTACTAATTTGATAGGAATATCAAATAATTAGCCTATAAAAAAATTTGACCGCCGGGCACTTAGGAGGCGATAGTGAGTTGTCCATTGGGACATCCAGCCTGACGCGGAATCGACCCATCGCGAGATGTGGCGCATGTGCGGAAGGCCAAAAAAGAAAGCGCACAGCCTTGCCCGAACGCATCCGCCCCTTCCTGGCCCCCGACAGCGCCTTCGATTCCGACGCGCTCGCCGCCATGGGTGAAGCGTTCGACCGCGTGAAAGAGAAATTGGACGGAAGAACAACGCGCCAGATCGAGCTCTATCAGGTTGCGCGCCTGATCATCGCGCATGCGCGCGAGGGTGAGCGCGATCCGGATCGGCTCTGCAATTCGGTGTGCGCAACGCTCGGCATTCAGCCTGAGACGCCCATGAGCGCCAATCACAGCTCGTAGGGCGAGGCGCGCACGGCGCGCCGCCTGCGTCGGTCTGACGCGGCCGACATTCTCCAACAATCATCGCTGACACTCTTTCGCGAGCGGCCGCATGATCGCGCGGCGCGGAACGATTGCGACCCTGCCCCGTTGTTCAACGGGGCGCTTGTCACGATTTCGCACATGCTGCATCGACGACAGTTATTAGCCACCGCGGCGTGGCTCGCGCTCGGTGGCGTTTCCGCCAAAGCGCGTGTGCTCGGCGGCTCGCTGCCCTGGACCCCAAACGCCGGCGACCCGCCGGCCAAGGTGCGGCCCGGTCCTTGGCACTTCTTCACCCGTGACGAAGCAAGCGCGATCGAAGCGCTGGCCGATCGCATCATTCCGCCCGATCCCGATACGCCCGGCGGCAAAGACGCCGGCTGCGCAGTCTTTCTCGATCGTCAACTCGCGGGCCCCTATGGCCGCAATGAAGGCCATTACAATCGTCCACCCTTCATGCCCGGAGCCAAAAATTTCGGGCCGCAATCGAAGACCGGGCCGGCCGCGCATTATCGCAAATGGCTTGCCGCGCTCGACAAGCTCTGCCGCAGCCAGCACAACGGCAAGACTTTCGCCGACTTGAGCGATGCCGACAAGGACCGGCTCATCTCCGATCTCGAAGGCGGCAAGAGCAAGCTGGAAGATGCCGATGGCCGCGTCTTCATCGACCATCTGATCAAAGACATCCAGGAAGGCTTCTTCGCCGATCCGATCTATGGCGACAACCGCGACATGGTGGCGTGGAAAATGATCGGATTTCCCGGCGCGCGCTACAACTACTCAGACTGGATCGACCGTCACAACGAGCGCTACCCGCTGCCGCCGGTCGGTATGACCGGCCGCGCCGAGTGGACCCGCAAGGCATCGTGAGGACGACCATGGCGCAGCCGCTTCCGAAAAAAGATGTCGTCATCATCGGACTGGGCTGGACCGGCTCGATCCTGGCCAACGAATTGACCGACGCCGGTCTCAACGTCATCGCCATCGAACGCGGGCCATGGCGCGACGCGCCGACCGACTACCCCACAACCTATGTGCAGGACGAATTGCGCTATCGCATCCGGCACGAGTTGTTCCTGCGGCCGGAGCAGACCACCTTCACCTTCCGCAACAAGATGAACCAGACCGCGCTGCCGATCCGCACCTGGGGCGCATTCATGCCGCCCAATGGCGTCGGCGGGGGCGGCGTGCATTGGAATGCCGAGACCTGGCGTTTCCTGCCGAGCGATTTCGTGTTGCGCACGCACCTGACCGAACGCTACGGCGCGTCGTTCCTGCCGGACGACATGACGATCCAGGATTGGGGCGTCACCTATGACGACCTCGAGCCGCATTACGACACGTTCGAATATTTGTGCGGCACCTCGGGCACCGCGGGCAATCTCGGCGGCAAGATCCAGAGCGGCGGCAACCCGTATGAGGGCCCGCGCTCGCGCCCCTATCCAAACCCCGCGCAGCGGCAAGGATACGGCCATACGCTGTGGGCAAAGGCGGCGAGCGAGCTCGGCTACAAGCCGTTCCCGCAGCCGTCCGGCAATCTGTCGCAGGCCTACACCAACCCGCTCGGCATCCGCATGGGGCCCTGCACCTATTGCGGCTTCTGCGAATGGTTCGGCTGCGCCAATTAT
>DASZQT010000451.1:0-10920 GCA_035549515.1 Pseudolabrys sp.
CACTGTGGGGGCTGCTCCTATTCGCCGCGTGCGGCATTGCTTCACTCGCACAAGCGGAGGATGGGGCGGGCAATTATCCGCAACGGCCCATTCGCATGGTCGTCCCCTACGCCCCCGGCGGCGGCACCGACATCGTCGCGCGCGTGGCCGCGAAGGAATTGTCGGAAGCGCTCGGTCAGGCGGTGGTGGTCGAGAACAAGCCGGGTGGATCCGGCATCCTCGCGACCGTGAGCGTCGCGCGCGCGGCGCCGGACGGTTATACGCTGTTGGCCGCGCCCTCCGGGCCGCTGGTGATGAACCCGGTTCTGCGCAAGTCGCTGCCCTATAATCCGCAGACAGACTTCGTACCGGTCTCGGTGATCGGCCGCTTGCCGCTCTTGATCACCGTCAACTCCACGCTGCCGGTGAAGAGCGTCAAGGAGCTGATCGACTACGCCAAGGCGCACCCCAACAATCTCAATTACGCCTCGAGCGCGCCGCTGTTCCAGCTTGCGACCGAATTGTTCAAGCAGAAGACCGGAACGAATTTCATCGCGGTGCCCTACAAGAGCAGCGGCGAATCGGCGACCGCGCTTCTGTCGGACCAGGTCACCCTGTCGATTTCCGACGTGCCGCCGGTGGCCGGGCTGATCCGCGACGGCCGGCTGCGCGCGCTCGCCTATACCGATACCCGGCGCAGCGCCGAATTCCCCGATGTCCCGACCGTTTCGGAAGCCGGTCTGTCGGGCACCGAGGTGGCGACGCTGGTCGGCATCGTGGCGCCGGCCGGCACGCCGGCGGCGATCGTGCGCAAGCTGCAGGACGTGCTGGTCGCCATGGTGAAGAAGCCCGATGTGCGCGAGCGGCTCGCGAAAATCGGCGTCGAGCCGGTCGGCAGCACCTCGAAGGAATTCGCCGACGACATCAAGAATGACATCGCGCGCTGGGAAGATGTCGCGCAGCGGGCGCATATCGAGAAGCAGTGAGCGCCAGGCTCGGCCTGGCCGGGCTTGATCGGCCGCGCGCCCTGTCGGCGCGCGGCTTTATGCCAAGTGGCCGCCTAGGCCTGTAACGGAGCGCTGTCCGCGCTCTCCTTCAGGCAGTGCTCGATCCAATGCCGCGTCAGCTTCTCTTGCACCGAGTTCTGGCGCAGACGACTGCGCAGCACGCCGAAATCGACCTCGTCGAGCGGCTGGTCCTGGCAAGCGCAGGTGAAGACGACGGATTCGGCGCCGGTCGTCGGTGAGCGATGAAGCTGCAGACACTGACCGCAGATTTCCTTCATCATACATTGCATCGGCGAGTTGATCGATCCGATGGCTTCGATGTCGGGGCGAAGGTGAGCGCGCAACACGCCATGGCGGGCGCGGCCGACCGCCGCCATCATGCCGTCGGAGCCGATGGCGATCAGATGCCCGGCCTCATGGAGCGCGAGCGCCTGCATGCCGAGCTCGCCGCGCGCATAGGCGCTCATGGCATCGACGATGTTGCCGACGAAGCTGCGGTCCTGCGTCCGCGTCGGCGTAAAGCCGGGCGCCTGGTCGCTGCACCACACGACCACATCGGCGGCCGCTTCGATCTGCTCGACCTTGAAGCGATCCTCCGGCCGCTTGTAGCCGGCGAAATAGATCGTGCGCGCGCCTTTGGCGCGGGCTGCCTGGCCGATCGAGAACAGCACGGCGTTGCCCAGTCCGCCGCCCGCCAGGATATAGGTCTCGCCGGCATCGACGCGCGTCGGCTCGCCGGTCGGTCCCATCAGGATCACCGGTTCGCCCGGTTGCAGCCGTTCGCACAGATTGGACGAGCCGCCCATTTCGAGCACGATGACCGACACGAGACCCTCGTCGCGGTCGACCCAAGCGCCTGTGAGCGCGATCGATTCGGTCGCGAGCATGGTGTCCGCCACCGTCGCGCGGCCGCTCTCGAAGTTCTGGAAGCGGAAGAACTGCCCGGGCTGGAACGCACGCGCCGCGGCGGGCGCGTGTACGATCAGCTCGACGATGGTCGGTGTCAGTCGCTCGACGCTTCGCACCGTCGCGCGGAATTCGCGCGCGAAGCCGGGCGCGATGTCGGCCGCGGCCGCGGGCGGCGTCTTCGCCATGAGCTCGGTGACGATCGGATAGCCGCGCGTCGCGCTCGCCATGGCTTTGACCACATTGCCGGCGAAGGACGGATGCAGGTCGCCGAAGAAGCTGACAAAGCGTCCGTCGTCGCGCCGGCTCATCAGCACGCGCGGCGACTGCGGCTTGCAGCTTCGTTCCGGCGTTACCGGTTCGCCGCTCTCGTCGATGGCCTGGAAATAACGGCCGTCGAGCTTGATATCGATGCCATGCTCTCGGCTGAGCACCGTGTTGGGCTGGGTGCCGGCGGCGACCAGCACGGTGCGCGCCGGCAGGCGCAGCGGCTTGTCGTCCTGCGTCTGGCCTTGCGCGCTGAGCAGCAGCGCCGCAGCATGACCGAACCGATCGACCTCGACTGCCTTTGGCGACAGGCTCTCGGCGAAGGCGATGCCTTCTTCCATCGCCTTTTCGATCTCCTCGTGGTTGAGCGTATAGCTCGGCGATTCCGTGAGACGGCGGCGATAGACGACTGTCGCGCCGCCCCAACTTTCCAGCAGCGCGGCAATACGGGGCGGCCGGCCCTCGCGCGCGGCGGCGGCGCGCTCCTCGCGCAAGGCCTTGGCGTGGCCGATGAACTCATCGGCGATGCCGGCTTCGTCGGCGGCGAAGTCGAGCGTGGTCGCGGGATCCTGCGCCGCCAGCGTCTCGTAGCGGCTGAGGAACTTCTCCACTTGCACCGGGTAATAGGCGAGCGCTTCGGTTGCGGTATCGATAGCGGTCAGGCCGCCGCCGATTACAGCGATCGGCAGCCGCACGGTGAGGTTGGCCAGGCTCTCGGACTTGGCCGCGCCGGTGAGCTGCAGCGCCATCAGGAAGTCGGAGGCCTGACGGACGCCGTGCGCGAGCCCGTTCGGCATGGGGATCACGGTCGGCTTGCCGGCGCCCATGCAAAGGCTGACATGGTCGAAGCCCATGTCGAAGGCGCTATCGAGCGTGATGCTACCGCCCATGCGCAGGCCGCCGAGCATCGAGAAGGCGGCCCGCCGTTCCAGCAGCAGACGGATGAGCTTGAGGTTGTTCTTGTCCCAACGCACGGTGATCCCGTATTCGGCGACGCCGCCGAAGCCGGCCAATGTTCGTTGGTCGAGCTCCTCGTAGATTTCGGCGAGGTCGCGGATCGGCGCGAAGGGCTGCCGGCCGCCATCGGCCGCCCGGCCGGACAGATGCGCGGGCAGCGGCTCGATCTTGAGGCCGTCGATGCCGACGACTTCGTGGCCGTCGTTCATGAGATGATGCGCGAGGGTAAATCCCGCCGGCCCCAAGCCGACGACCAGAACACTGCGGCCGCTCTTTTCGCGCGGCAGCGGGCGCCGGAAATTCAGCGGGTTCCAGCGCGACAGCAGCGAATAGATTTCGAATCCCCAGGGCAGCGCCAGTACGTCTTTCAAAGTACGCGATTCGACCTGCGGAATGTCGACCGGCTGCTGCTTCTGGTAGATGCAGGCCTTGACGCAATCGTTGCAGATGCGATGGCCGGTGGCCGCGCACAGTGGGTTTTCCACCATCACGATCGCAAGGGCGGCGAGGCCATACCCCTCCGACTTGACCAGGTTCATTTCGGAGATGCGCTCTTCCAGCGGGCAGCCGAGCAGCTTGCCGCCGAAAGCATCCTTCTCGAAGTCGCCGCTGCGCCGGTCGCGCAGACCGCGCGAGCAGCTATCCTTGCTCTGCTTGTGGCACCAGATGCAGTAGTTGGCCTGATCGAGCGCGCCGGTGAGCGAGGCGCCGCGGTCGGTGAGCTTGAAGCCGTTGCGTTCGCGCCGATGCTGTTCGGGCCCGACCCAGACCGGAATGTCGCCGCGCGTCTTTCGCTCAAGCTCGACCAGATTCATCGGGTCGCGTTTGAGCGGCTGCTTGAACAGCACGCCGCTCTTGTGAATCTGCTTGCCGGCGGACGACAGCGTCGCCCACGCCGCGTAATTGGCGGCAAGATCGAGATCGGCCGTGTGTTCCGCTTCTGTTTCGAGCCAGCGCGCCACATGATCGGCAAAGACCTGCTCGGTGAGGGGGGCACCGAAAACCGCTTCGAGTTGATGGCCGATCGCCGGCCCGTCGATGGCTTCCGGCGTTTTGGCGGCCGCCGAGCGCAGCGCGCGGCGCTGCACGAAATTCCGTTTGACCGCGAAGATCGCGTTTTTCGCGTGATGCTCGCCACGCAGCGCCTGCGCCGAATCGGTCACGCCGAACAGTTCGGCAACGAAGGCCTCGACGGTGGGCGCGAGCTCGATCATGAGCTCGGACTCCGCCTTCCGGTCGACGGAGTCGGGCGTGGCGCGCGCGCTTTCGACCTGGGCCGCGAGATCGGACGCGGCCGCGCGCAGATAGCGCATGAACTCCGCGTCGAGACGCGCGAGTCCGTCGCGATCGTAGAGATCGGCGAAGCGAAATCCGAATGCGAGCTTCAAATCGCGCGCCTTGCTCAGCATGCTGCACCGGTCTCCGGAGATCCGCGTGATAGTTGACGACTAAAATCTTTATAAGTAAGACCAAATGGAAGTGTCAACTTTAGGACTAAACTAATACGGCGCGCCTGCCGCGCGCGTCCACCCGCCGGTCCGCGACATATCGGCGTGGCGTCGCGCGCGCGGGCGGCCGCGGAAGGAGGAGGGCGCATGACCTACGTCGTCACCGAGAACTGCATCAGGTGCAAATTCACCGATTGCGTGGAAGTCTGTCCGGTCGATTGCTTCTACGAAGGCGAGAACATGCTGGTCATCCACCCCGACGAATGCATCGATTGCGGCGTGTGCGAGCCGGAATGCCCGGCCGAGGCGATCAAGCCGGACACGGTGCCGGAGGTGGCGGAGTGGCTGGAGCTCAACGCTCAATATGCCAAATTGTGGCCGAACATCACGGTGCAGAAGCCGGCGCCGCCCGACGCCAAGGAGAACCAGTCGCTGCCCAACAAACGCGCGCTGTTGTCGCCCAATCCGGGCGGCGGCGACTGATCTCGCGGATGGGGGTGCGGCGGCGGCCGACGGCGAACAGCAGGGGTCGTCGGACCGGGCCGCGGTCAGGCTGCTTTGAATCGGCCGGTGCTGTTCCTATACTGCGCGATCTTCCGGCACGGAGGCTCGATTCGGCGAATGAGCAGTCGAAAACTCGACATTGGGCAGGACGTTGCCCTTAAAGATCTGGAGACGCCGGGGCAGAAGAACCGGCACCAGGATCTTTGCCTCTGGCTGCGGCTTTTGACGTTGCACAAGCTGATCGACAACGAGATGCGGCGGCGGCTGCGCGACTCCTACAATATGAGTCTCGCGCGCTTTCATCTGCTCGCGCAGCTCAGTGTCGCGCCCAACGGGCTGCGCATGGGCGAGCTGTCGACCCGCATGATGGTGACGACCGGCAATGTGACGGGCTTGACCGATGAGCTCGAAGCCGACGGTCTGGTCGAGCGTGTCGTCGACCCGTCCAATCGTAGGGCCAATCTGGTCTACATGACCAAGAAAGGGCGCGCGCTGTTCGATCGGGCGGCGCATACGCTGGAAATGGGGATCGAGGATTTCTTCTCGATCTATTCGGCCAAGGACAAGCGGCTGCTGTTCGACCTGCTCGGAAAGCAGAAGGCATTCGTGTTGAAGCGGCTCAGGGGCGCCAGCGCGGAAGCGGCTGAATGACGCCCGGCCGGACGGCATAGTCGTCCTCAAGAGCCCGCTTTCGATCCGGCGGCAATGAACGATTTCCAGCCGTTCAGGAACAGATCGCAGCAAATCTCCGTCAACTCCGACAGCGGCAATGGCCCGTCCGGGCGGTGCCAATAGATGATGGAGTTGTACATGCCGAATACGATGTAGCTGCAGGCCTTAACCTTCTTCTTGTCGAGGCGCGTGCCGGCGCTGTCGGCAAGGATTTTCGCCAGCACCTGCGCATATTGCTTCTGTTTGCGTTGAATGCCGGCGAGGTCGCTTGCCGGCAGGTTGTTGGCGTATTTTAGCAGAATCCGCGCGCTTGCGGCATGCGAACTGAACATCGACATGTGGCGCGCCAGCATGTGCTTCAGTTTCGACAGGCTGTCGGGATGGCGCGCCAGCTCTTCTTCCAGCCCGTTCAGCAGCAGATCCATGTAGCTGTTGAGGATGTAGAGCAGGATCTCATGCTTGTTCGAGAAGTAGTAGTAGATGGCGCCCTTGCTGAGCATGGCGGCGCTTGAAATGTCCTTCAGGCTGGTTTCGTGATAGCCGGCCTGGTCGAACAGAGACGCCGCGGTATTGGCGACTTTCTCCACGCGCGCGAGTTCCTTGGGCGATAAGGTCTTCGGAGAAGTGTCCACTGTGGATGCTGTGATGGTCATTTCGGAATTCGGCGCAGGCGCCGCTCGCAAAGGTGTTTTCAACCGTAACCGTTTGTTTGTAGCCGCAATGCGGTCGCTCGCGTGTCGATCGACCGGAAGGCGGGGCTTATGTTTATCCGCGCGTTCTTGTCAACCTTGAGTGCGAACGTCCGGAGCGACCCGATCGGGTTGTGGCGCCAGGGAACTTCGAACGACCCCGTGCGGTGAACGCCACAGTGCCGTCGCCGGAGAATCCACTCGTCGGTTGACAGTCGAAATTCTACTCGCCTATAAATAATCCGGCTAGCCGGTTTTTTTTGGTCCGGCGGCTTTTTGTGGTGCGGTTGACCGGGGGGGCCATGACGTCGTTGCTGGATGAGCTCGGATGGAAGAAATTCATCGGGCATGAATATCCGCCCCATACCGGGGAGCCGGTGCTGGCCCGCGACATCCGCCGCTACGCGCTCGCCATCGACGACGATGACCCGATTTTTGCGGACGAGGCGGCGGCCAAGGCCGGCCGCTACGGCGGTCTCACCGCCCCGTTGAATTACGTCAGTTGGTCCGTCGGCGTCCCCGGCAACGAAAAGGCCACCAAGGACCTCGGCGAAGACGGTTTGTCGTCCTTCGTCGGCATTCCGGACATTCCCAATGCCTGGTCGCTCGGTTGGGTGCGCGGCGGGGAAGAACTCGAATTCATCAAGCCGGTCTATGCCGGCGACCGGGTGACGGTGCGCGGGAAAGTGACCGGCATGAACGAGAAGAGCGGCAAGAGCGGCACGCTCATCTTCCTGACCTCCGAATTCACCTACACCAACCAGAACAACGAGCCGCTGGCGAAGCACGTCGTCACGATGATCGCTTCCCCGCGCAAATAACGAAGTGTCCCAAGATGCAGTCGCAAGTTTATTATGATGATGTTGTTGTTGGGCAGGAAATTCCGGCGCTCACCAAGAACGTGAACAACGTGAACATCAACATGTACTGCGCCACGGTGTGGCTGATGGACCGGATCCACTTCGACCACGAGTTCGCCGTCAAGCGGCGCGGGCTGCCCGACATCGTCGCGCCCGGCAACATGGCCGGCGACTATTTCGTGCAACTGCTGACGCGTTGGGCCGGCGACAAGGGCCGTCTTAAGAAAATCGGCCTGCAATTCCGCAACTTCATGGTCCCCGGCAATGTCCTGACCTGCGGTGGCCGCGTCACCGGGACGTCGGTCGAAGACGGACATGGGCGCGTCGAGCTCGACCTGTGGATTCGCAATCAGAACGATGTGGTCTGCGTTCCCGGCAAAGGCGTGGTGGAACTGCCGATGCGGAGTTCGCAGTAGCGGCCGCAAGGCCATTCGACCGGACGGGGCCCTCGCGGCGAGGGTTCTCAAGTCGAAGATCGAGGCGCGAAAATTGGTTCGATGAGTACGCTAGGCAACATCATCGCGCAGGACGCCACGATCGAGCGGATCGGATCGCGCTTCCATTTCACGGAAGGTCCGGTGTGGGATGCCGCCGGCGGCTGTCTGCATTTCAGCGACATTCCGGCCAGCGTCATTCACCAGTGGCGGCCGGGCGACGGCATCTCCGTCTATCGCGCCCCCAGCGGCAAATCGAACGGGCTGACGCGCGACCGCGAAGGCCGCCTGATCGTCTGCGAGCACGCCGGCCGCCGCGTCTCGCGCATCGAGGCGGACGGCAGCGCGACCACCGTCGCCGCCCATTACAAGGGTCGCCGTCTCAACAGCCCGAACGACGTGGTCGTGAAATCCGACGGCGCCATTTATTTCACCGACCCGCCCTATGGCCTCAATCCGGTGTTCGGCGTGGCGGAATACGCCGAGCTCGATTTCGCCGGCGTCTATCGCGTGCCGCCCGATGGCGGCGAAATCGAACTCCTGACCGCGGATTGCACCCCCAACGGACTGGCGTTTTCGCCCGACGAGAGCAAGCTCTACGTCGCCGACACCGAGGAAAACCACGTCCTTGTCTTCGACGTCGACGGCGCGGGTCGCCTCTTGGGCGGGCGCCTCTTCGCGCAAATTCCTGGTAACAGCCTGGCGCCTGACGGAATCAAAGTCGACCGCGCCGGACGCGTGTTCGTCACCGGCGCGGGCGGCGTTTGGGTGTTCGAACCGAATGGCGCGCGGCTCGGCGTCATCCCGGTGCCGGAACTTCCGGCCAACCTCGCCTGGGGCGACGACGATTGGTCGACGCTCTACATCACGGCGCGCACATCGATCTATCGTATCAGAACGAAAACGGCGGGTATGCCCGTCTGAACGCTTAACAATGACAGCTCAATAACCTGGGAGGAGACGATGAAGAGGGGACTGCGAAATAGCTTGCTCGGCGCCGCCGCGATCGCGGCGGGTCTTATATCCACCGGCGCACAGGCGGCCGGCACGGTCCGTATCGGGTCCGTGCTGTCGATCACCGGACCGGCATCGTTTCTCGGCGATCCGGAAAAGAAGACGCTTGAAATGTACGTCCACGACATCAACGCCGCGGGCGGCGTGAACGGCCAGAAGATCGAGCTGTTCGTCTACGACGACGGTGGCGATTCCAACAAAGCGCGCACTTTCGCCACGCGCCTCGTCGAGGAAGACAAGGTCGATGCCGTGATCGGCGGCTCCATCACCGGCACCTCGCTCGCCATGCGCGGCGTCATCGAGGACGCCCAGACGCCTTACATCTCGCTCGCCGGCTCGGCGACGATCGTTTTCCCGGTGCGCAAGTGGGTGTTCAAGATGCCGCACACCGAGCCGATGTCGTGCGGCAAGATCTTCGAAGACCTCAAGAAGCGCCACCTGACGACGATCGCGATGATCTCGGGTAACGACGGCTGGGGCAAGGCCATGCGCGCCGAATGCATCGCGATGGCGCCGAAGGAAGGCGTCAAGGTCATCAAGGACGAAGTCTACGGCGCCGCCGACAGCGACATGACGCCGCAGCTCATCAACATCAAGAACACGCCCGGCGTGCAGGCGGTGATCAATTGCGGTTTCGGCCAGGGCCCCGCAATCGTCACCCGCAATTACCGCCAGGTCGGTCTCACCGTGCCGCTCTATGAAAGCCACGGCGTGTCGTCGAAGAGCTACATCAATCTCGCCGGCCCGGCTTCGAACGGCGTGCGTCTGCCGGCGGCCGCGCTGCTGGTGGCCGATCAACTTCCCGACAGCGATCCGCTGAAGAAGGTGGCGCTTGACTACAAGACGAAGTTCGAAAAGGCGACCGGTCAGCCGGTGTCGACCTTCGGCGGTCACATGCGCGATGCGCTGCTGATCCTGGTCGACGCCATGAAGCGCGCCAAGTCCGCCGACAAGACGAAGGTGCGCGACGAGCTCGAGAAGACGCACGGCTTCATCGGCACCGGCGGCGTCATCAACATGTCGGCGCAGGATCATCTCGGTCTCGACCTCTCGGCCTTCCGCATGATCGAGATCAAGAACGGAGACTGGAGCCTGGTTCAATAACCGCGCTTCCGGCGCGGTAAGCGATAGAGTGCGACTGCGGAAGGCGCCGTTCCCGCCAGTATTGACGCGGATCGGCGCTTTCCGCCTAAATTCCTTCCCGATCGCGCCCGGCGCTGCCGGCCGGTCGGACCGAGGGAGTGGGGGGACGGGGCTTGGCTGAGCTTCTGCAATTTGCGTTCTCGGGACTGACCGTGGGTGCGATCTACGCCCTGGTCGCGCTCGGCTTTACGCTCATCTTCAACGCCTCCGACGTTATCAATTTCGCGCAGGGCGAGTTCGTTATGCTCGGCGGTATGGTCACCGTGTTCGCCATGGCGGCCGGCGTGCCGATGCTTCCGGCGGCGCTTCTGGCGGTGGCGGTCGCCGCGGTTGTGGGGCTGCTGCTGCATCGCCTGGCGATCGAGCCGGCGCGCCGTGCGTCGCCCGTCACGTTGATCATCATCACCATCGGCGCCTCGATCCTGTTGCGCGGCGTCGCGGCGGTCGTGTTCGACAAGAACTTCCACAGCCTGCCGCCGCTGTTCGGCAATAAGCCCATCGTCCTGGGCGGCGCGACGCTGCTGCCGCAGAGCCTGGTCGTGCTTGGTGGCGCGGGCGTCATCCTGCTTGCCCTGTGGTTTTTCCTAAAGCGCACGGTGCGCGGCAAGGCCATGCTTGCGACGGCGGCCAACCCGACGGCGGCGCAGCTCACTGGCATCAACACCTCCGCCATGATCCGCCTGGCCTTCATGATCTCGGCGGCGATCGGCGCCATCGGCGGCATATTGGCGGCGCCGATTACGCTCACCAATTACGACATCGGCACTATGCTGGCGCTCAAGGGCTTCGCCGCCGCGGTGCTCGGCGGCATGGGCAATCCGATCGGCGCCGTGGTCGGAGGGATTTTGCTCGGTCTGTTGGAACAGTTCTCCGCCGGCTATCTGTCCTCGCAATACAAGGACGCCGTCGCCTTCATCGTTATTCTTCTGGTGCTGTTCACGATGCCGCAAGGCCTGTTCGGGACCCGCAAAGTCGAGCGGGTGTGACGTGCGGCGCTTTATCAAGAGTCCTTTCCTGCTAGTGATCGCGGTCGGCATTGT
>DASZQT010000452.1:0-14317 GCA_035549515.1 Pseudolabrys sp.
AAGCGGGAATCCAGTTCTTTTGTTTGTCAAAAACTGGGTCCCCGCTTCCGCGGGGACGAACGGAGCAAAAGGCAAAACCCCACCGCCAAACCGCGATCCTAATAATCCCCCGCGGCCAGGCTCTGCTCGCGCTGCCAAGTCGGCGGCAGGTTGCTGCGGTAGCGCGCGACCTCCGCCTTGAGCCGATTGAGCGCGCGTTCGACTTCGACCGCCTGCGGCGACGGCACCGCGATCACCAGCCGCTCGAGCGCGAAGCGATAGGCCGCAACGCGCCCGGACAGGCTCGTGCGCACCATGCCGACGATGCGGGCGTTTTCCTCGATGCGCCGGAACACGTTGATGCGCTCGGCTTCGTTGGGCGCCGAGATATGCGCCAGGCTGAGGCGGCGCTTGCGATCCATGTCGAGCACGCGGCCGGCGGTCTCGAAGAACTGCGGCAGGCGCGTCGTGTCGTCGCGGATGTCGTCGGTCAATTGCTGATAGCGCGCCGACGGCGAGCGATAGCTGTCGTCCGACAGATGGCTCGCATAGGCCTCGCGCGCCATCGGCACCGGCGGGCGAAACATGCCGTATTCGCCGGCGATCTGGTCCCAGCGCTGGCGCTCGTAGGGCGGCTCGATCAAGGGATAAGCAAGATCGCGCAAGCTGCGCTCGTCGTCGGTGAGCAGGAATTTGGACGGCGCGCTTGGCGTTCCGGCAATCGCATGCTCGGCCACCCAATCGTGGATGTCGTCGCGCACCAGCATGGGTTTGACTTCGCCGAAGTCGCCATTGGCGCTGCAGCCGGTGAGGAGTGCGAGCGTGGCGAGCGCGAGCAATCGCCTGTGCGAGTCGGAAAGGCCCATCGCGATATGGATCAGCGCGCGAGACGACGACGGCGGCGTCCACCGTTCGGCCGGTTGCCGCTGTGCGGCTCGATGCTGTTCGATCCGTCGGGATCGCGCTCGATGCGGATCACCGGAAGAATGATCACGGTGGCAGGTTCGGCCGCGCCGCTTGCGTAGCGGCCGCCGCGCGCACCGGTCTCGTCGGGAAATCGGATGACTTCGCCCATTGCAGTCCCCTTTACGTCCCGGCGCGATGAAAACGTTACATTCTGATCCGTTCAGGTTGCCACGACTTCACACCACACTTTGCCCCGGCACGATCTTTCACGCGAAGCGAACCGATCGTGCGCTTATCGGGCACACCCTGGCGGACGAGCGCCTTGGCGTTAATTAAACGGGCTGCAAGGTTAACGGTTCGCTAACACGAGGGCGCTAATGTGATGCGCATCCCACGCGCCCCGATCCCTGTGTCCGTAAAGCGTCTCCCTCATGGTGAAGTCCTCCGCCGACTCTCCGATCGACCGCCTGGTCGACCTCGCCTGCCGCGACGGCATCGACATCCGCCCCACCCTGCTGCGCGTCGTCACCGATCTCTATGTGCAGAAGCCGGCGCATACGGCCGAGGAGGAAACCCAATATGTCGAACTGGCCCTCGGGCTGATCGCCTCGGCCGACGAGCCGACGCGCGCCGTGGTCACGCAACGGCTGCGCGCTTATGCGGGTGCGCCCGCCGCCGTGCTGCGCCGGCTCGGCGTGCCGGCGCCGGTTGCGGAGACGCCGGCTGCCGAAGTCCCGCCCGCGCGCGAGCCGCCCGAAGCCGACGACCTCGCCGATGTGTTCTTCGCTGCAAGCCCGCAGGAGCGCCGCTTAATCCTCGCCAATCTCGACCTGGCCGCGCTCGCCGCCGCACCACCGGTCGCGACGGCGGATACCCCGGCCCGGCTGGAATCGGCGGCACTCAAGCGCAATACCGGCGAACTCGTGCGCACGCTCGAAGTCGCGCTTGGTGTCACGCGTGAACTCGCCGAGCGCATCGTGAGCGATGGCTCCGGCGAGCCGCTGGTGGTGGCGGCCAAAGCGCTCGGCATGCCGGCCCCGGCACTGCAACGCATCCTGCTGGTACTCGATCCGGCGATCGGTCAATCGATCGCGCGGGTCTACGGCCTGGCGCAGCTTTTCGAGGAACTGACGCCCGCGACCGCCGCCCACATGGTCGCGATCTGGCGTGCGCCGCCGGGGCGCGCGCGGCCGCCGCACGAGCCGGCCTATTGGGACGACGAGCGGCGCGGCGTCAGACAGCGACCACCGCATCGTCGAGAAAATTCCGCCCAGCGCGATCCTCGACCTCGACGATCCACACGTCCGGATCGAAACGAATCTCGCGGGTGAGGCGCGCTTCGATCTCACCCTCCGGCGCGGGCGCCTCGCGACCCATGATGGCGGTGAAGAATCGGTCGGCCGGGCGCGTGTCGTCGAAGGCCGTTTGCGGCGCCGGACCGTACAGCGCGCCGCTACCGTCGAGCCGGTTGATCTTGATGAAGACCGCGCCCGCCTCCTCCGCGCCGCGCCGGCGCACCGCCGCGAAGGCGCCTTCGATATTGCAGCGGCGCAGATAGGCGGACACCCAGATGGTGGATTTCAGACGCATGGCTTGTGCTACCACGGCGCGCCGCGCCGGCGCCATTCACTCCAGCGGTCGGCCGGTCATCGCCGACAACTCGCGCACGAAGCGGTCCGAAATCTGCCCGGTCACCGGCAGGTTGCGTTCGCGCTCGAACTTCTCGATCGCAGCGCGCGTGGCCGGATCGTAGACGCCGGTCGGCGCCACCTGGCCATAGCCGAAATCCGCGAGCGCACGCTGGATTGCCAGCACGCTCTTGGAGGGCGCGATCAATTCGGCAATTGGATCGTTGGCGCGCGCCGGCGACGACGCGGCGGCGTGCACATTGGAGCCGGCGACGGCGTGCAACAGGCCTTCGCTCGGCTCGACCTTAAGGCGCAGATGGGCCGCGTCGGCGAAGTCGCGCGCGGCGCCATCGGTGCGGGCGCCCCACAGCCCGTCGACGGCGCCATCGTAGAAGCCGCGGCGCGACAGTTCGCGTTGGATATTGGAAATGAGTTGCGCGCGCTTTTGCGCGGCCGGATCGTTAGCCGCGGCCTGCGCGGTTTGCGATTGCGGCTGCGCCGGCGCGGCCGGCGCTGCCTGCTTCAAGAGCGGACGCGACGCAAAAATCGGAGCCGGATGCGGGCCTTTTTGCAGGAACAGCGCATTCACGAAGATGACGGTCGTGGCGGCGCCCGCCATCAGGACGCCGACGAACTCACGCGGATGGCGGCCGATGGCCGCCGCCAGCGCACCGGCACGGCTCGTCGTTTCCGCTTCCTCACGCCGACTTTGCTTAGGCACTCTTCTTCATCCGCACAGTGGCCGTGGCGGCCAGTTCCTTGGCGCGCTCGCTCACCAGCCGGATCGGATCGGCAGGCGGCGCCTTCTCGCCTTCGGCATTGACCGGCAGCCGCACCGTCACCTGCGTGCCCTGCCCGAGCCGGCTCGAAATATTGAACTCGCCGCCGTGCAGCCGCACCAGGCCCTTCACGATCGACAGGCCGAGGCCCGATCCGTCGTGCCGGCGGTCATAGGAGGCGCGGGCCTGGAAGAAGGCCTCGCCCAGCCGCGGCAGGTCGTCCTCGCCGATGCCGACGCCGGTGTCCTCGACCACGAGCGTGAGCTTCTTGTCGTCGCAATGCGCGCTCACCGTGATGCGGCCGTCGCGCGGCGTGAACTTGATCGCGTTGGAGATGAGATTGATCAGGATCTGACTGAGGGCGCGACGGTCGGCCACCACCTCCGGCAAGTTGAGCGCGATGCGGGTCCTGATTTCGACGCCGGCGTCGCGCGCCTTCAGCGCAAGCAGGTCGCAGCAACTCACGATGGCCGGACCGGGCGCGAAGGGTTCCGGCGTGATCTCGAAATTGCCGGTCTCCATCTTCGACATGTCGAGAATGCCGTTGACCACCGAAAGCAGGTGACAACCGGACTCGTTGATGAGCTTGGCATATTCGAGCTTGCGCGCGGCATCGAACACCAGCGACTCATTCGACAGCATTTCCGAGAAGCCGATGATCGCGTTGAGCGGCGTGCGCAGTTCGTGGCTCATGGTCGCCAGGAAACGACTCTTGGCGGTGTTGGCGCGCTCCTGCTCGGCGCGCGCAATCTCGAGCGCCCTCTCGTTGATCTTGCGCTCACTCACGTCGCGCAGCACCGCGACCACCTCGCGCTCGTCGCTTTTGGCGGCTTCGCGATCGAGCGGCTGGCAGCGCATCTCGACCCAGATGAAATGGCCGGCCTGCGCCTCGCCTTCGCCGCCGCGGCGGATGCGAAATTCGAGCGAGCGCAATTCGCCGAGCGTCGCGGCGTCGGCGAGCGCGGTCAGATAAGCCGGCCGGTCGGTGACATGCACGCGGTCGAACATTCCATGGCCGTTGAGGTCGGCGGCGCGCACGCCGAACAGCGATTCGGCCGCCGGCGAAACGAACAGCACGGCACCGTTGCGGTCGTGTCTTGTGATGACGTCGGTCATGTTGCGGGCGAGCAGGCGGTAACGATCTTCCTCGGCATAAAGCAGCCAGAAGCTGGTGCGCGCAAGCTGCTCGGCGCCGAGCGCGATCCCCGTCGCATAGAGCGCGGCCGAGATGATGCCGAGCGCGGCAAGCGCGCCGTGCTCGCTCGCCACCGTGGTGGCGGGCGGCAGAAACTGGAAGGCGCTCAACGCGACCAGCAGCCCAGCAGCCGCGAGCGCGAACAGCGCCGCCAACGCGACCACGCGGCGCGAGGCCGACAGCGCGGCTTCGAGCGGCACCACCACCAGCCAGATCGCCGCAAACGAGCCGATGCCGCCGGTGCACCAGGCAACCGAGGTCACCAGCCCGGTGAGCGACAGCGAGGACAAGACATGCGCGCTCTCGTAGCGGCCGGTGCGCGACAGGAAATAGGCGACCAGGATCGGCGCCACCAGCCAGGCGAAGACGCCGACTTCGAGCACGCTCGGCACGCCGCGAAAGGCGAGATAGACCGGGAAGCTCGCGAGCGCCGCGAAGCTGCCGATCAGGCGCGGCGCGATGAAGGCGCGATGGCGCGCCGCCGTCAGCGCGTCCTGGCGCGCGGCCGGATGCACTAACGCATCGACATAGTTCCACACTGGCGTGAGGAAGCCCACGGACCCTGTCCTTGCGTCCTGCGTCGAAAGACGCGCCCCTTGTTCGTGCGCGAATGCTAGGCCGGCGCGACTTAAGCGATGGTGAAGTGGCGTTGCGCTTGGCGGTTTAGGCGCGCTTACGGCTCCCGCTTAAGCCCGTCATTCAACTGGCATGGTGAAATTTCGGTTGCCGGACACGCGCGACGCGCGAGCGCGCGGCCCGCATGCGCCCTGCCCAGGGCAGCGCGCGCCCCCGCATTCGCGTTAACCATACGCCGCCTGCTGGGAACCGGGTGCGCCCAAATTCGTTTCAAGTTTTAATAAAAGGAGCGCCAGATTTGCTGCGACTTTGGCCAAAAACATCGCTTCATTGCCAACGACAGCTTCAACCCTGTCTGTTAGATTTTTCGTGAAAGGCGGCGGATTTGGGTCGCCGGGGATATCAGGGTCGGGCCATGTTCTTCCTGTTGCGAATGGCGTTTTGGTTGGGCGTCGTTTGCGTGCTGCTGCCGAGCGGCGGCGGCAAAACCGCGACGCCGGATACGAGCATCGACGCGGCGCAGGCGGTGACGCTGGCGAGCGCCGCGGTCTCCGACGCGCGCGGATTCTGCGAGCGCCAGCCGGATGCCTGCGCGGTCGGCGGCAAGGTTGCGGTGGCGATCGGCCACAAGGCGGAAGCCGGCGCGCGCACGCTGTTCGAGTTCATCAGCAGCAAACTGACTGAAAAATCGGCACCTGCGCCTGCGCCCGCCGCCACCGCCGACAAGAATGCGGGCAGCAGGAGTGCGGGCAGGCTCGTGCCCGTCACGGTGCGCGGCAATGGCACGCTGACGCCCTCCGACATGCAGCCGGCCTGGCACGCCCCGGTTCCGCTGCCGCCGCGGCGCGAGGCGCGCGCGGGCCGCCCCTCGGCTTAAGTCGATTCGGCGACATATTGTTTGGCCATGGCTGGCTGCCGGGCCTATATAAACACGTGGGCACCATGGAGGGTGGCTCGCGCGTTGGGACTCGGGCTGCCATCGACATGACGACTATCGACGAGATCGTTGAGAATTTCGCGCTGCTCGACGAGTGGGACGATCGCTACCGCTATGTGATCGAGCTCGGCCGCACATTGCCGCCGTTCACGGACAGCGACCGCAGCGAGACCAACAAAGTGCGCGGCTGCGCCAGCCAGGTCTGGCTGGTCACCCATGTGCGGCCCGATGGCGGCGCCGGCCCGGTGCTGAGCTTCGAAGGCGACAGCGACGCGCTGATTGTGCGCGGGCTGATCGCCATCCTGTTCGCGCTCTATTCCGACAAGCCCGCGCGCGATATTTTGGCCACCGACGCGCTGGCTCTTTTCGACAAACTGGGCCTGCGCGAAAACCTCACGCCGCAGCGCTCGAACGGCCTGCGCTCCATGGTCGAGCGTATTCGCACCGACGCGAACGCCGCGCTGGCGGCGGTGGCGTAACCACCGCGGCGCTGTCCCTCCTCACTCGACCCGAAACTCCGTATCCTCCGCCAGCCAGGTGCGCACCTCGGCGCGTCCGCGACCGCGCGCCTCGGCGGCATAGCCGTAGTGGCGAGCGAGCCGGTCGAGCGCGAGCTGCAGCACCACCTTGCCGGAACGGCCGGGCCAGCGCCGTTCGCGCTCGATGTCTTCGAGGCGCTTCAGGACACAGCAGACGGCGACCAGGAGCCCGGCGAATTCCGGCCCGACCGCGTCGAGCGCATGATGGATTCGTTGGCGGGAGGCGATCATGATGTCGGTGGTGGCGGTGGTGTTGCCGCCGCCGCCGCGCCGCCCCGACGCGATCGGGCTCTCCCAGTTCGAGGTCGTGCGCGGCATCAGGTGGGCGCGCGTGAAATCGGCGCGCAGCCGCTCGCCGGCCAGCAATTGATGCGGCTCGATCAGCGCGCGGCCGTCGCGACCGCGCCGGCGCGCCAGCCACATCAGCGGACTTTCCGCCTCGTCGACCACGACGCTGACGCGGCCGAGATCGGTCGCGATGCTTTCGCGCGCGAGCGCGAGGTGGCGGCCGCGAAAGCCGTCGATCGATGGCGCAGCCGGCGCCATGGCGTCGGCAGGGGCCGGCTTTGGCGATTTCATTTTGGCGCTCATGGGCGGAGCTCCGCGGGCGCGCGCAACGTGCGTGCGAGCTCGGCGCAGACGATTTCCAACGAATGCAGCAGGCAATCGACGGCCGGATTATCGCGCCGCTCCTCCATGAGCCGGCAGGCATGCGCGGCGGTGGTGCGGTCGCGCCGAAAGCCGCAGCCGATCGCGCTGTAGCTCAAGCCGCAGGCCACATGCGCGAGATACATCGCCGCCTGACGGGCAAAGGCGATGTCGGCGCGCGAGCGCGAGCGCGCGCGCAGCGCGTCGGGTGGCACGGCGAAAGCCTCCGCCACCACCGCTTCCAGCAGGCGGCAGAGTTGCCGTTCGGGGCTCAAGACGGGCCGCCTGCGGACCGGGCGGCGGCGAATGGGCGGATTGAAGGTTTCGATCAGGGTCACCGGCGCCTCCGTTATTAGGATTGTGTGCCTATATCTTCGCCGGGATTCCGGGACCGGGGATAAGTTTTTTGTGCGTCGGCATGTTACTGATTTAACGAATGAATTTTGCCCCTCTCGAAAAGAGGCAGGAATTTGTTCAGGCATAAATAGGAAAATATACGATGAGCCGGCCGCGCGCAAGGCGCGGGCGGTGAGGCGGCCATCCGCCAACGTTCGATGCGGAATTTCAGGGTGCGCGCGGACGGCCGTCGCGGTTATGCGACGCCGGCGGCAATAAGGTTCGCAGAGGCCGTATTACTTCGAGCGGCGGCGGCGCTGCTGGCCCAGCCCCATCTGCTTGGCCAGTTGCGAACGGGCAGCGGCATAATTGGGCGCCACCATCGGGTAGTCGGCGCTCAGGCCCCATTTGTCGCGATATTGCTCGGGCGTCATGTTGTACTGCGTGCGCAGATGACGCTTAAGCGACTTGAATTTCTTGCCGTCCTCGAGACAGACGATGTATTCGGGCGTGATCGATTTCTTGAGCGAAATGGCCGGCTTCAGCGGCTCCGACGGCATTTCGACCGGGCCGCCCGAGACGCGGCTGAGCGCGGCATGCACCTGATTAATCAGGGCCGGAATATCGCCGGCCGGCACCGTATTATTGCTCACATAGGCCGAAACGATTTCCGCGGTGAGCTCGATAAAGTTGCTGTTGGCCACGCTGTCACCCATTGAATTCGCCCTGATATCTGCCGCCGCCGGTGAAGCGACGGGCGCGCGAAGGAAAGGCTTTCACTCCAATGCGGGGATCAATAAACGCGATACAAGACGCAACCAATGTCGATCGGTCATGTCGAACGGGTCTCTTATATTTGAATAATACTATCGGCTGTCCATGACAGCAAGAACAAGATCGTCGCAGTTACGAATAAACCTGCGCTATTCCTGTGAAGTGTTTGGGCGGATTGCGCCAAAAAACGCGGCTTGCGTGCAATTGGCATGACGCGAACGCCCGCGCCGGTGCGGTCGTGCCGCCGCAACGCCGCGGGCCCGGGCGCGGCGCGCGACGCTCAGGAATTGTTCTCGAGATAATCACGCAGCTCGTTGATCGAGGCAAAGCGCAGCGTTCCCTGCGGCATCTCCGCTTCGATCGAGCCGTCGACGTAAAGCGTATAGGCCATGCCGTCGACGACGCCCGACTTCAGGACGGCCGCCGCCGGCGGCTCGGTATGCGCGGGTGCGCGTGCTTCCTCCGCGTCGAGCGGCTCTGGCGCGGGCTCTGCGCTCTCGGACGGCGGCATTGGCGCCGGCGCACCTTCATCCATGGGCGGTGCCTTCGAGGGCCTGAATTCGGGCGGCCACAGGCGGTCGAAATCGCTGCTCCGCGCCCGCTCGGGCGGCGGCGATGGCGGCGCTGCGAAGCCGCGCGGCGCTTCCGGCGCGGCGGACGGCGCGGGCTCATCCTCTTCGGGCAGCGGCTCCGGCGGGGTCAGCCGCGCTTCCGGACGGCCGAAGCGGAAGTCCGGCAAGGGCGGCGGTGGCGGCAAGAAAGCCTCCGCCTCTTCTTCCTCGACAGGTGGCGGCGGCTCGTCCGGATTGCGCAGGGTCGGTGCAAAACTGGGCGCGAAAGCCGGGGCGAAGGCAGGGGCGAAAGATTGCCCGGCGGGCGGCTCGACCGGCTGCACGATCGGCGGCGGCGCAGCCGGCCGCGGCTCCGGCGGAATCCGAACGGGCGGACGCGGCGGAAATGGAATTTGGCTTAGCGGGGCATCCGCCAAGTCCTCGTCGGCCTCGTGCATTTCGGGCATGGGCGCCGGCCGCAAGTCTGCCGATTCGCCCAGCCTGTCGACGATCTGCCGCAGCTTTACGACCACCACACCGAGCGCAAGCACGATCAGACCGCCGACCGCGGCAGTGACACCGGCGCCGATCAGCGTATTGCCGAAGCTGAATTCCTTGACCGGAATGCCATAGGCGATCATCGCGGCGCCCACCGCGAATGTCAGCGCTCCGATGCAGAATAATAGAATAGCCATGTGCTTGGCGTTCCTGTCGCCGCAAACGAAACGGCGGCCGCGCGAAATACCGATTAACCTCTTATACTTACAGAAATTCTTGCCGTTTTCCCGGCCGCGCGCAACCACAAATATGGGGGCGCCTGCGTGCCGGTAGCGGACAGCCATGCCCCGGTTTCGTGGGGCCAGCGCGCAATCGCGGAGCCGAGGCCGTTGCCCCGGCCCGCAACTGCGAATAATTAGCTTCTTGAGGAACCCGCCTGGAACCCACCGGTTTCACTTTCGCAACCGGCTCATTCCGCATTCATCGTTAGTGACCGACGAGGAGGACCCCATGTCGTTCAGCCTGCCCGACCTGCCCTACAGCTACGATGCGCTCGCTCCCTATATGTCGCGGGAAACGCTCGAATATCACCACGACAAGCATCACCTCGCCTATGTCAACAACGGCAACAACCTGCTCAAAGGCACCGAGTGGGAAGGCAAGTCGCTGGAAGAGGTGGTGAAGGGCTCCTTCGGCAAGAACGCCGGCCTCTTCAACAATGCCGGCCAGCACTACAATCACATCCATTTCTGGAAGTGGATGACGCCGAATGGCGGCGGCGACAAGATCCCGGGCAAGCTCAAGGCCGCGATCGATTCCGACCTCGGCGGCCTGGAGAAGATGAAGGCCGACTTCGCGCAGGCCGGCGCCACGCAGTTCGGCTCCGGCTGGTGCTGGATCGCGGTGAAGGACGGCAAGCTCGCCGTCACCAAGACCGCGAACGGCGAAAATCCGCTGGTGCACGGCGGCACGCCGATCCTTGGCTGCGACGTGTGGGAACACTCCTACTACATCGACTATCGCAATCGCCGCCCCGACTATCTCAAGGCCTTCCTTGATCACCTGGTGAACTGGGAATACGTGGACCAGATGTTCGCCGCCGCGACGAAATAGCGTTCGCGTAGCGCAATACCGGAACAAAGTTCCAGATTCTTTGGTGGGCGTGGCGCAAGCCGCGCCCGCTTTCGTTTTCCGCCGTGACGTGAAGGCCCGCGCACGCGCAATCGCAGCCGAGAACCGATACGGGCATTTTTAAGCGCCGCAATCGCTGCTATGGTCGCCCGGCTATCCATAGGGGGCGGGCGATGCTCTTGGCGTTGGCGACGCGTCGACACTTCGCTTTGCTGTTGCTCATCGCGGCTTTCGCTACGCGCCCGGCACAGGCGGCCGAGACCGTCATCTTCAGTATCGATGCGAGCAGGAACGTCGCGCCGATCTCGCCCTACATCTACGGCATCAACGACGACCTCACGACGGCCGCGCATCTCACAATGCGCCGCATGGGCGGCAATCGCTGGACCGCCTACAACTGGGTCAACAACGCCTCCAATGCCGGCAGCGATTATCAATTCCAGAACGACAATTATCTCGGCGGCGGCAGCACGCCCGGCGGCGCGCTGATCCCCGCGATCGACAATGCCAAGGCCAACGGGGCCGCGTTGCTGGTCACCGTTCCGATCCAGGGCTATGTCGCTGCCGACAAGAAGGCCGACGGCGATGTGCGCAACAGCGGCCCGAACTATCTGCAGACCCGCTTCCGCCAGGAACAAGCGGTCAAGGGCAAGCCCTTCACGCTCACGCCCAGCCCGTCGACCAAGATCGTCTATCAGGACGAGTTCGTGAACTGGGTGAAACGGAAATATCCTTACAGCCAGCAGGCGAATGCGAAGATGCCGATCTGGTTCTCGCTCGACAACGAGCCGGACCTCTGGTCGGACACGCATGCGGAAGTGCATCCCGATCCGGTGAAGTACGCCGAGCTGGTCGCTAAAACCATCGATTATGCCGGCGGCGTCAAGGCGGTCGCGCCCAACACGCTGGTGTTCGGTCCGGTCAATTACGGCTACTACGGCTTCGTGCGGCTGCAAGGCGCGCCCGACGCCAACAACCGCGATTTCCTGACCTATTTCCTGCAAAAGATGAAACAGGCCGAAGCCTCGAAAGGCAAGCGCCTGCTCGATGTGCTCGATCTGCATTGGTATCCGGAAGCGGAAAGCAGCGACAATATCCGCATCGACGGGCCGCAGACGACGCCGAGCGTGGTGGCCGCGCGCCTGCAAGCGCCGCGCTCGCTATGGGATCGCACCTACAAGGAGCATAGCTGGATCACCGAGGACTGGCTCAACGGTCCGATCGATCTTCTGCCGTCGCTCAAGACGAAGATCGCGCACAATTATCCGAACACCAAGCTCGCCTTCACCGAATATAATTACGGCGCCGGCCATCATATTTCCGGCGGCATCGCGCAGGCCGACGTGCTCGGCATTTTCGGGCGTGAGGGCGTGTTCGCGGCCACGCAGTTCGCGCTCGAGACCAAGGAGGCGTTCGTGCAGGGCGCCTTCAGGATGTATCGCAATTACGACGGCCATAACGGCAGCTTCGGCGACACCTCGGTGTTCGCGAGCACCAATAAGGTCGCCGATACCTCGGTCTATGCCAGCCGCTACTCGAGCAATGCCAAGCGCATGGTGATCGTCGCCATCAACAAGACGGCAAGCCCGATCACCGCCACTATCCGGCTCAGCCACGCGCCGGCGTTCGACCATGCCCATGTCTATCAGTTGACCGGCGCATCGCCGACGCCCAAGGCGAAGAGCGCCATCGTGCTGAGCAACCCCGCGCAGTTTTCCTACGTCATGCCGGCCTACAGCGTCAGCACGCTGAATTTGACGAAAAACTGATTGGCCGGATGACGGTATCTTTTTCGCCGACGTCCGCTGCCCGGCCGGCGTGAGGGAATCACCGACCGCGCTGCGCGACATCGTTTTCCCTGTTCGGCGATCGCAAGCAACGCGACGGCGAAGCGCCGTTGGATATTCAGCTACCGTTCGGACGGTTGATGGCGGCACGCGGCTTCGGCTCGTCGTTCATTCCCGGAACGAAGTCACGATGGTGGCGTTTGCCTGCATCCCCCCAAATAGCGGAGTGAAGGCCATGGCCGTTAACCTTGTTTCGCTTGTAGCGCAATTCGTCACGCCCGATATGATCGCGAAGATCGCATCCTATGTGGGCGTCGATCGCGGCATCGCCCAAAAGGCTGTCGGCGGCGCCATTCCCGCTCTGCTCGCCGGCTTGAGCGACCTCAGCGCCACGCCCGACGGCGCGCGTCAGATATCCAACCTGACGCAGCGTCAGGCGGATTCGCTCGACAGTCTGAAGGGTCTCATCGGAGGCACGGACCAAAAGTCGCTCGTCGAAAGCGGCCAGACGATGCTATCGGGCCTCTTCGGCGGCGGTGCGCTGGATGCCATCGCACAATCGATCGGCAGGTACGCCGGAATCGGCGAGGATTCCGGAAAGAGCTTGATCGGCATGCTGGCGCCGCTGGTGCTCGGCGCCTTGGGTCAGCAGCAGCGCAGTGCGGGCCTGGATGCGACCGGGCTCGCGTCGCTGCTCGGCTCGCAACGCGATCAGATCGCGGCGGCGATTCCATCGGGTCTTGCCGATCAATTGAGCACGGCGGGACTGGACAAATTCACCGGCAGCCTGCGCGGCCGCGCCGAGACCGTCACCGCCGCCGGCAGCCGGTTCGCCGAACAGGCCTCGCGCGCCAGCCGGGCAACCCCCGCCGCGGCGCGCCCCATGTCGTCGCAATGGGCCTATTGGGCGGCGGGGCTGGTGATCGTTGGCGGCCTCGCCTGGTACCTGATGGCCCGTCCCGGGAACCAGATGGTCGCCGAGACCCCGCCCCCCGTTCAGACCCAGACCAAGAGCGAAACCGTCGGTCTGGCGCCTTCCGACAGCACCGATCGGACGATGAACCTGGCGAACCAGTCCGTAGCCTCGCTGAAGTCGGTGTTGCCGGGGATGACCGATGCCGCTTCCGCGCAGGCCGCGCTCCCCAAGCTGCACGATGCGATCTCCCAACTGGGCCAGGTCAAGGCGCAGTCGGACGATCTCAACCCTGCCGCAAAAGCGACACTCACAAAAGTGATTGCGGCGGCAAAGCCGTCTATTGACGCCATGTGTGAGAAGGCGATGGCCAATCCCGGCGTGGCGCCCATCGCAAAGCCCGCGATCGACGAACTGCGCAACCGCCTCGACACGCTCACCGAGGGCTGAACGCCGCGCCGCGGTCCGCGCCGGCGCACCACCTTGTATGCGTCAGGCGCGGGACCGTTCGGTCAAGACCTCGGTCGCGATGCGGTGCGCTTCGTTGGCGGCAGGAATGCCGCAATAGAGTGCCAGCAGCAGCAATACTTCTTGAATTTCCTCCGGCTTGCAGCCGTTCTTCAGCGCGCCGTTCAAGTGCACGCGCAATTCGTTCGGATGGCCGGCCGCCGCCATCATCGCGATCATGACCAGCGATTTCATCGCCGGCGAGAGCGCGTCGCGCTGCCACACGTCGCCATAGGCATAGGCGTTGATGATGTGCTGGAGCGGCTTGCCGAACTCCCCGAACGCGTTCATGCGCTTGTCGACCGCCTCGCGCCCGAACATCTCGGTGCGCAGCTTGAGCCCGCGCTCGTATTGCTCGTCTTGAACCATGATCCTCACCTCCCCTGCGCCGATGACCCGATTGCCGTTGGCGCGCTGCTCCGCCTAGAATAGCGGGTCGCGTCCTCATTCCTCCAAACTAAAAATCCGCACCATGATCAATGCCGCCGTGATCGGCCTCGGCCGCTGGGGACAATCCATCGTCCGCTCGGTGCAGGGCAAGAGCCAACGCCTGCGCTTCATCCGGGGCGTCAGCAAGGAGCCCGAACTGGTCGCCGACTTCGCCCGCGCGCAGGGTTTCGACCTCACGACCGA
>DASZQT010000453.1:0-3578 GCA_035549515.1 Pseudolabrys sp.
ATCTATCCGCCCGCGCCGTCGCTCCGCATCATCTCCGACATCTTCGCCTACACCTCGGCCGAGATGCCGAAGTTCAATTCGATTTCGGTCAGCGGCTATCACATGCAGGAAGCCGGCGCGACGCAGGATCTCGAGCTCGCCTACACGCTCGCCGACGGCGTCGAATATGTGCGCGCCGGCATCAAGGCGGGCTTGACCGTCGACCAGTTCGCGCCGCGCATCTCGTTCTTCTGGGCGATCGGCATGAATTACTTCATGGAGATCGCCAAGCTGCGCGCCGCCCGCATGATCTGGGCCAAGCTGATGAAACCGTTCAAGCCGGAGGATGCGCGCGCGCTGTCGCTGCGCACGCACAGCCAAACCTCGGGCTGGTCGCTGGCCGCGCAGGACGTGTTCAACAATGTCGCGCGCACCATGATCGAGGCGATGGCCGCGACGCAGGGGCACACCCAGTCGCTGCATACCAACTCGCTCGACGAGGCCTTGGCGCTGCCGACCGACTTCTCGGCCCGCATCGCGCGCAATACCCAAATTGTCTTGCAGCAGGAAAGCGGCACCACCCGGATCGTCGACCCTTGGGGCGGCTCTTATTATGTCGAGCGCCTCACCTACGAACTGGCGAAGAAAGCATGGGGCCATATCGAGGAAGTCGAAAGCCTGGGCGGCATGGCCAAGGCGATCGAGGCCGGCATTCCGAAGCTGCGCATCGAGGAAGCCGCCGCCAAGACCCAGGCGCGCATCGATGCCGGCGTGCAGTCGGTGATCGGCGTCAACAAATACCAGCCGACTGACGAGGCGCCGATCGAGGTGCTCAAGATCGACAATCGCGCGGTGAGGCAGATGCAGCTCGACAAGCTCGCACGTCTTAAAGCCGAGCGCGATCCGGCCGTGTTGCAACAAGCGCTCGCCGCGCTCACGCGCGCGGCCGACGGCGGCAACGGTAACCTGCTGGAACTGGCGGTGGAGGCCGCGCGGGCGAAAGCCACCGTCGGAGAGATTTCCGCCGCGCTGGAGAAGGTGTATGGGCGTCACCGCGCCGAAATCAAGGCCATCACCGGCGTCTACAAGCGGGAGGTCGGCATGACCGGAGCGGTTGAGCGGGTGCGCGATCTGGTGGAAGCCTTCGAAGCGGCCGAGGGCCGCCGCCCGCGTCTCCTGGTCGCCAAGATCGGCCAGGACGGCCATGATCGTGGGCAGAAGGTGATTGCGTCGGCCTTCGCCGATCTCGGCTTCGATGTCGACATCGGGCCCTTGTTCGCGACACCCGAGGAAGCCGCGCGCCAGGCGGTGGAGAACGACGTGCATATCCTCGGCGTCTCTTCGCTCGCCGCCGCGCATTTGACTCTGGTGCCCGAACTCAAGGCCGAGCTTGCCAAACAGGGCCGCGAGGACATCATGATCGTGGTCGGTGGCGTAGTGCCGCCGCAAGACTACGATGCGCTGATGAAATCGGGCTGCGAGGCGATCTTTCCGCCCGGCACGGTGATCGCGGAAGCGGCCGAAAAGCTCTTGAAGTCGCTCAACAAGCGGCTCGGCCACGGCCAAGAGGCGGCGGAGTGACGTCGCCCGCATTGCGCCCCGTTGTCGCGGCGCTCAGCGCGTTTGCCCTTTCCGCCTGCGTCGATTCGGCCGCGCCCATCCTCAACGATGCAAAGCCGCTGCTCGGGGCGACCTTCCGCGCGCAATTATACGGCCTGGACAAGGGCGTCGCGCGCGATCCCGTGCAGGCGACTTATGTCTGGGATGGCGCGCACTACGCCCACGCCGCCGGCGCCATGGACGACATCAAGGCCTACACCGTGCATCCGTTCGAGCACGGCGACCTGATCGTCCAGAGCGTCGCCGAACGGCCGGACTCCCACACCGAATATGCGCTGATGCACCGGCTCACGGACGGGGTCTATCTGGTGACGCCGGTGGACGAGGACGACGCCGATGCGGCCACGCGCGCCGCCAATTGCCACGGGGGCGGCAAGTTTTCCTGTCACGTCGAAACGCAGGCGGAATTGTTTGCGCTCGCGCGCGCCAGCGCGGCAAAGCACAAGGACGCGGGCGGCCTCGTCATTCGCCTGCCGGATCGCGACTAGCTTGCGCTATGAACGATCGCTCGAAAAGAACAAAGCCGTGACAAACGCCCGTCGGTTTCTTTCGCGATTGCCGCTCGCCCTCCTGCTTGGCGCGAATCTACTGACAGCAGCCGCGCGCGCGGATGAGAAGCCGGCGCTTTCCGTCAAGAACAAGATCATCGAGGAAAGCGTCACCATCGACGGCAAGCTCAAGACCTATCCCGGCCTCTACGACAACCTCATCGCCGAAGGCCGGCGCGCGCTGCAAAAGTGGCGTGCGGAGGCGGTCAACGCGGGCAAAGAGACGCCTGACCTTTTCGACGACGGCCGCCGTTACAGTTTCGAGAGCGCGTACACATTGCGTTCCGCGATTGGGCGCTATGTCAGCGTGGTGCGCGCCGACTATCTGGACGGGCTGGGCGCGCATCCCAACCACAAGACCGATACCATCCTCTGGGACGCCAAGGTGAAGAAGCGCATCAGCATCCGCCCCTTCTTCAAGGAGACCGCCGACGGTGGCCCGACCATGCAGGCGCTCGCCGACGCCGTCCGCGCCGATCTGGTGGCCGAGAAAGAGGCGCGCGGCGTCGAGGATGCCGAGCACGATCCCGGGCTCGACTCCGTCAAGCCGAAGCTGTTGTCGATCGGCGCCATCGCGCTCGCCCCTTCGACCGAGGCCGGCAAGAGCGCCGGACTGATCGCCTATTTCTCGCCCTATGCGGTCGGGCCCTATGTCGAGGGCGACTACACCGCCTTCGTGCCGTGGACCGCGTTCAAGGCGCACTTGTCGCCGGCGGGCGCTGCGCTGTTCGGCGGAGAGCGGCCGGAGGGCGACGCCACGCACGACTAGGCCGGCCAGTCCGCTCACGACGCATCATTCCCGCCTTTACCAATTTTTGCGTGCAATATAACATTGCACGCGCATAACTATTACAGCGTGCCGGGAGGAAACGATGTCTGCGATCTACGACGCCGTGCTCAAGGCCAATAACCAATACGCCGCGAATTTCGGCGACAAGGGCAAGCTCGCCATGCCGCCGGCGCGCCGCTTCGCCATTCTCACCTGCATGGATGCTCGGCTCGATCCCGCCAAATATGCCGGGCTGGCCGAAGGCGACGCCCATGTCATCCGTAATGCCGGCGGCCGCGCCAGCGACGACGCCATCCGTTCGCTGGTGATCTCGCACAAGCTGCTCGCCACCAATGAATGGTTTGTGGTGCATCATACCGACTGCGGTATGCTCACCTTCACCAACGAAGTGATGAGCGACCTGCTCGACGACAATCTCGACACCGCCAGCTTCGACGGCAAGAAATGGTCGAATTCGCACCACGGCGGCGGCAATGTCTGCGGCCACTTCATCAACTGGCACACCATCGCCGACCTGCCCAAGAGCGTGGTCGAGGACGTCAAGCGCATCCGCACCCATCCGCTGGTGCCCGGCTCGATCCCGATCTACGGCTTCATCTACAATTGCGCGAACGGGCGCCTCGAAGAGGTGAAAGAGGCGA